>CAZAAC010000053.1:0-14567 GCA_964483155.1 uncultured Lachnospiraceae bacterium
TCAGACCTTCGTCCAGAAACCAATGATAAGAGTCCTTCTGTACTTCGATGAGATTCGGCATTTCTAATACTTCTTTTTGCTTCGAATAACTCATACGCATACTCTTACCGATTGTAATCGGACGTATTCTGTTCTTTTCCATTGACGTTTCACCCCGTTCTTTATTGATAAATGCGCACATAACACCACAATAGTGCACTATCCATGATACCACAATACTTACTTTCTAGTCAACAACTATTTTCCTTTAATTTCTATTCTAATTTCTATTCCTTAGTTCTATAATATGTTCTATTATTTTTGCTAATTATTATAATCTTCTTTTCATATTAATAATTGTTAGAGCAACTAAAACCTCGGGTGAATCTCACCCGAGGTAATTATTATATTTTAAGTCCTATAATCATACTACTTATTTAAGTGTTACTTTAGCGCCTTCAGCTTCTAATTTAGCTTTTACATCTTCTGCTTCGTCCTTAGATACTGCTTCTTTTACCATCTTAGGTGCTGCATCTACTAAATCTTTTGCTTCTTTAAGGCCTAGACCTGTTGCTTCACGAACCACTTTGATAACCTTAACTTTGTTAGGTCCGATTTCTGTAAGCTCTACGTCAAATTCAGTTTTTTCTTCTACAGCTGTTGCTTCTGCTGCTGCAACTACAACGCCTGCTGCTGCTGATACACCAAATTCCTCTTCACATGCTTTTACTAAGTCATTTAATTCAAGTACTGATAATTCTTTAATTGCATCAATAATTTCTGTTGATGTTAATTTAGCCATTTTATTTGCCTCCATTTTTTTATTTGTTTTATAATTCCACGGTTACTGCTTCTTATGCTTCTGTCTCTGCTGCTGCTACTTCTTCTACTACTGCTTCCGCCTCTACTGCTACTTCTTTTACTTCTTCAACTGCGGATTTCTCTTCCGTTGATATTTCGCTTCCAGATACTCCACCTTTTTCAGCCAATTGCTTTATAACACGTGCAAAATTTGTAATAGGTGACTGTATACTGCCAAGCAATTTGGATAAAAGCTCTTCTCTTGAAGGTATTAAAGCAATACTTGCCATTCCTGCCGCATCATAGTATACGCCTTCTACAATTCCGCCCTTCATTTCAAGTGCTGGTGCTGTCTTAGCAAACTTTGCAATAATTCTTGCTGGTGCAGTCACGTCATTTTTAGAAACTGCAATTGCACTTGGTCCTTCCAAATATGGATTGATTATTTCAAATTCAGTTCCCTTGAATGCCAAGTTCATCATAGTATTTTTGTAAACTTTGTATGTGATTCCTGCTTCACGAAATTCTTTTCTCAGATTAGTATCTTGCTCAACAGTTAAACCACGATAATCAACAAGCACTATAGATTGTGCATCTTTAACCTGTGCAGCAATTTCTGCAACAACAGGCTGTTTCATTTCTACTTTAGCCATTCTTTTTTCCTCCTTATTAGATTTTTTACCTGTACCAGCCTTAGCCGGTGCTTTGCCTTCTATGAATAGGAGTTTAATCAAAAAACCCTCCTCCGAATATCGGAAAAGGGTTACAATGTCAATACATGATTGCTCTAACTCTTCTTCCTCGGTAGGCGGCATATTGCTCTCTTACACGCAACCGTGTGCTCAAACTAAATCTACACACTGTTTTTGTACCTACTGTCTTCGGCATGGTCATTAACGACCTCTGTAAGAATAACACAGAGTAGTTTCTACTGTCAAGAATAATTATCATATAGTATTAAAAAACAGTATTGTAATTATTCTTGTAATTCATTTGTCATACTTACATATCCCTCTGCATTAAAAGAAACATTGAACGAGATACTCTGCATATAATTTATAATACGCTGTGCATTCACTTCATCTGCCATGTACGTCATGCAATTTTCCTGTATGCATGGAATAAACTGAAAGGTTTTAATCGTATTATCTTTATCTATTAACAACTTCACCAAACAGGTGTCCACGGTTTTACTATTAAACCAAAAATTTCCCAGACTGTATATAACGGGTACTTCTTTTATATACTCAATGCCCTGCAGACAATGAGGGTGATCTCCAATGATTAAGTCTGCACCCGCTTCTATATACTCTGTCGCCAGCTCCCGCTGACTAGCTTCCACAACATCCGTATTTTCGCTTCCCCAATGTACATATACTACAACAAAATCACTGTTCTTGTCTGCTTCTTTGATTGCCGTTAAAAACACCGTTGGGTCAAGCGTCCGAATCACTCCTGCTGAAGTTGCGGTTGCTTCTCTGGTATCTGGATTCGGAAGTCTCTCTATCTGCGTCGCTGCAACATATGAAATGGTCTGTCCGCTTACAGTAAAATATGCCGGTTTCATTGCCTCTTCCATATTTTTACCAGCCCCAACGAACGGCACTTTTGCATCATTAAGAATTTCAAACGTATCCAGCAAAGCTTCTTCTCCGTAATCATATGCATGATTATTAGCCAGGGATACAATATCCACCCCCATATCATGTAAAATGTCTACATTCTCAGGCTTTGATCGAAATGTATACTTCTTTTCAGGCGTCGGCGTGCCACGGCTGCTATATGGGAATTCGTTATTAACCATGAAAATATCACTATTTTTCATTTCTTCCATGAGTTCTGCAGAAATACTGTCAAAAATTCCTTTTTCGCGAGAGCGATAAGCTATCATATTAGAAAAATCATCATGGAAACAAATATCTCCACCAAATGCCAGCATAATACCATCTGTACCAGCCGTCGCTATCGTATATTTTTTATTGATATCATCATATGTTGTCTCCTGCTCTTTCATTGTTTCTTCATCTGGCAGATTGGCTTGCTCCAAGTCTTTCTCGCCATCCTTATAATCAGGTGTTTCATATACAATAACTGGTAGGGCATCTGTTACTGCCTCCTCTGTTACTGTCTCCTCTGACTTAGTATTCTTATCGTCTGACTGATTTGATATTCTCATCACTTCTTCAAACTTCTCAATCAAACCATCTGCAGAGCAGCCGGTCAGAAAGAAAAGACATAATACTGTACATAGGCATATGTTAATTACTATTTTCCTAGTCATGACTATCTTCACTCCAAAATTTCTTTCTCCATAATTTAGTAATGTGTCATCAGTATAACACACTGTGATATTTTGGTAAATGCAGAGTTCATTAAAAAAAATGCCGAATGAGAATACTCATTCGGCACTTATGATAGTTTTCATTATCTATCTACATTGCAAATTTTTGATTAATATTTTGCAGTTGAAACTTTTACGCCAGGTCCCATTGTGGACGCGAGTGTAACGCTCTTTAAATATTGACCCTTTAATACACTTGGTTTTGCTTTTACAATAGCCTCCATTAATGTATTAAAATTTTCAACAAGCTTTTCTTCTGTAAAAGAAGCTTTTCCAACTGGTACATGAATAATATTTGTTTTATCCAATCTATATTCAATCTTACCTGCTTTAATATCATTTATTGCTTTTGTAACATCCATGGTAACTGTTCCAGCCTTTGGATTAGGCATTAATCCTTTAGGTCCGAGAACTTTACCGAGACGACCAACAACACCCATCATATCTGGAGTGGCAACAACAACATCAAAGTCTAACCATCCTTCATTTTGTATCTTCGGAATAAGTTCCTCTCCTCCAACATGATCTGCGCCTGCTGCTTCTGCTTCTGTCACTTTATCGCCCTTTGCAAATACGAGAACTCTTGTTACGCGACCTGTTCCGTTTGGCAATACTACAGCACCACGAATCTGCTGTTCTGCATGACGTCCATCGCAGCCCGTTCTAATATGTGCTTCAATTGTTTCATCAAATTTTGCTGCTGCTGTTTTTCTTACCAATGCAATCGCATCTGCCGGTTCGTATTGAATTGACCGATTAACTAGCTTTGCGGCTTCATTATACTTTTTTCCATGTTTCATCTTCAGCCACCCCCTAGTCTTCTACGACAACGCCCATACTGCGTGCCGTTCCTGCGATTATGCTCATTGCTGCTTCCAAGCTTGCTGCATTCAAATCTGGCATCTTCATCTCTGCAATTTCTTTTAACTTGTCCTTAGAGAGAGTTGCTACCTTTGTCTTGTTCGGCACAGCCGAACCTGATTTGATATTGCATGCCTTTTTGATCAATACTGCTGCAGGGGGAGTTTTTGTAATAAAGCTAAAACTTCTGTCTGCATATACTGTAATTACGACAGGGATAATGGTTTCGCCCTTGTCTGCTGTTCTTGCATTAAATTGCTTCGTAAAATCTACAATATTTACGCCATGCTGTCCCAAAGCCGGTCCAACAGGTGGAGCCGGTGTAGCTTTGCCAGCGGGAATCTGCAATTTAATATATCCTGTTACTTTTTTTGCCATTATGGCACCTCCTAAAGTAATGTGGTAGTGGCGGGAACTATTTCCCTCCCACAGTTCGAACATAACCTATATAAAAGGAATGAATCCTCGAACTTTAAATTAAACTTTTCACTAATTCATACGATTAATCTCTTCAAAACTAATTTCAACTGGCGTTTCTCTTCCAAAAAGCTCAACATTAATCGTTGCAACCTGCTTGCCCATATCCATTCTCTGCACAACGCCAATTGTATCTTTCCAAATACCAGCAATAACAGAAACGGTATCACCTTCTTTGAAATTGATGTATACTTTTTCAGTCTTGATTCCCAATGGTTTCATTTCTCCATCAGTAAGCGGTACTGGTTTGCTTCCTGGTCCGACGAACCCAGTGACACCTCTTGTGTTTCTTACTACATACCATGTATCATCATTCATTACCATATTAATAAGAACATATCCTGGAAACATTTTTTTCTGAACCGATTTTCTGGCGCCATTTTTCATTTCCACAACATCCTGCATCGGAACTCTTACTTCTAAGATTTCCTCCTCTAAATGTCTATTTTCAATGGTTTTTTCTATATTGGCTTTTACTTTATTCTCATAGCCCGAATAGGTATGGACAACATACCAGTTTGTTTCTGCCATATAATCATCCTCACTTCTTTTTTTACAGAGCGATAATAAAATCAATACCGTACTGTAAGATGGTATCAATGATTGTAATAATCAAACCAAGCACAATAGAAATGGACATAACTGCAATCGTCTGCTTTGTAATAGTTTTCCTGTCTGCCCACATGACTTTTTTAAATTCGGACTTTAAGCCTTTGAACCAGCTCTTCTTAGGAGCTTTTTTAGCAATTGCATCGCTCATAATCATTACCTCTCAATTATACAAATTATTTCGTTTCTTTGTGCATTGTGTGTGTCTTGCAGAATCTGCAATATTTCTTTGTTTCCATTCTATCAGGATGAGCCTTCTTATCCTTTGTTGTATCATAATTACGATTTTTGCACTCTGTACATGCAAGTGTGATTCTTGTACGCATAATATCCACCTCCGCGCGCGTGATTTTAAGCAAAAAAAAGAGACCTAATCCTCTCTCGTTTAGTAACTATATCATATAAAAACAACAACGTCAATTCATTTTTAGTGTTTTATCAATAATTTTTATACCAATCTTGTGCTGATGGTTTTTCAATAAATATTCCTATTCGTCTGGCTTTCTTTACTTTTTATGTCATCTTGCTAACAGATTATAAAAATGATAGTATGTTTCTATTAATACAATAAAATAAAGATAAAATCAATATATAAATGGAGGGCGTATCATGTTTTATGTTTTGGATAAAAAAGAAATCAGGCAGGCAGATTTAACAGAAATCACAGGAAATGTAACTGGTGTTGCCTATCTTACTTTGGCGGAACTAAAGGAACAGCATGATAACCTGGGTATTAGCCCCACAATTGTTGCCGATTGTGTTGCGGATCAAACGCATTTTCGCACAGGAATAGATATTTATGATGACTGCAGTTATGGCATTATAAATATTATTAATGTCATGGACTTGAGTGATTTAAAAGATAGAATAGCTTTTATAATTAAAAAAAATCAGTTTTATATGATTAAATTGATTGATTTTGACGATAGCACCAAGGATATGTTTGAGAGTGCCGTAGGAAAGTTTCGCCAAAATGCAACCTTGGAAAAGGTGATTTATGGAATTTTAGAACGTCTTTTGGCAAATGGAAACAAGTCTCTGGAATTTACAGAACAAAAGATTATGGAGATGGAACAAAGACTAATTGATGGGCATATAAAGCAAGATTTAAATAAGGATATTTTCAAATTAAGAAATGACGTTTCTATTCAAAAAAATTATTATGAGCAACTATTTAATATTGGTACTGATTTACAGGAAAATGAGAATAATCTTTTTGGCGAAGAGGACTTGCGCTATTTTAAAATATTTGCGGATAAAGCGGCGCGGTTAAGTGATAATACAAAACTCTTATTAGACAATTTAATTCATCTACGTGAGACTTTGGATGCCACTCTGAATTATGGCTTGAATAATAAAATGCAGATTTTTACGGTTGTAACTACCATTTTTTCTCCTCTTACACTGATTGTAGGATGGTACGGAATGAACTTCAAATATATGCCTGAAATCAACTGGAAATATGGATATTTTGCCGTAATGTTACTATGCTTTTTTGTTGTAATGATATGCTTGCTTATATTTAAAAAGAAAAAATTGTTTTAATGAACAGTTTTAATACAAAATGACTTGTAAAATGTATAAATGAGGTGTAAAATATAGTCATAAAGTAGATAGTTATGCCCACACGCTTGTGCTGTAATATTTTTACATACAGCCATTGTTACGGAACTGATTTCGTAATAACACGCATTTTTTCTATTTCTATTGACTAGGATCAGAAATTACGTGACGTGAATTTCATGGATGAAAGGAGGGGCAAGTATGGCAAATATAGCAGCTCTTAATACCGTTTATAATCATTATCTAACCACTTATGCGCCAAAGAGTACTTCATCTCAGTATGATACTCATAAAAAGAGCGAGCTTCGCAGCCTCTATAATTCCATTGTTAAAATGAATAAAGAATCCCCTCTATATCTGTTTTCATCTGATGCGTCAACAGGTAAATTTGTTGTGGGAATGAAAGAAAATGCACGCGAACTTACGAATGTAATATCTTCTTTATCTAACAGTGCTGCATCTGGGTTATTAAATAAAAAAGCCGTTGCCTCTAGCGATGATTCCATTGTATCCGCTACTTTTATTGGTGAGGCAGTTGATGAAGAAGATCTTCCTTCTTTACAGATAGAAGTAAAATCTCTTGCGCAGGTACAGATCAATAACGGAAATCAGCTTCCACAAGGAAGTATCGATTTAGAGCCAAACACATATTCATTTGATATTCATATTAAGGATTTGGATTATGAATTTCAGTTTAATGTCAACAAAGGTGATACAAATCAAGTTATACAGGAGAAATTAGCACGATTAATAAATAAGTCAAATATTGGTGTGGAAGCTAGTGTTGTTGAAAACGATAATAACAGTACTTCTCTTTCTATTGCTTCTAATGAAACAGGCATTACGGACAATAATTTAACTCTATTTGATATATCAGACCAGCATACCAGCAAATCTTCTGGTGCAGTTGCTTATCTTGGCATTGGCGAGCCAACACAGTATCCTAAAAATGCAACTTTTCTATTAAATGATGTAGAACGCACAACATACGCCAACAGTTTTACAATTGACAAGTCCTACCAGCTTTCCTTGAACGGTGTAAGCAATAATGGCGAAGCTACTACAATTGGCTTGAAAACAGATGTGGAATCCATTGCCGAGAATATTAGTTATTTAATTCAAGGATATAATTCTTTTTTGCAAAAAGCAAATGAATATGTTGAAGCCCATCCACCTACAGGAAAGCTCATTAACGAAATGAGTAATATTTCATTTGCTTATAAAAACGACCTTGATTCTATCGGCCTTTCCGTACAAGATGACGGAACAATTAATTTGGATAAAAACTTATTGCAACAAACCGCGCAAGAAGATGATGCTTTAGAGCGCTTCCATACTATTCGTGGTTTTGCTGGTTCTCTGCTAAATAAAACAAACCAGGTTTCTTTAAATCCGATGCATTATGTTGAAAAGACAATCGTTGCCTATAAAAATCCTGGCAAATCTTTTTCCAGCCCTTATGTAACGAGTAATTACAGTGGAATGCTTTTTAACAGTTATTGTTAGCTATACATTCCCGCTAGTGATTGAAACTCTTTTAAAAATGGCAATATTCCGCTTTCTAGCGCTGTCACAATACTTGCATCATTGTGGGCAATTAATGCATCGCTCAATTGCAAAACATATAAATTAATCGTATCTTTGTTAATCACTTCTCTTTCTTCATTAATCAATGACATTGTCCCATTAAATACCTCGATGACCCAGTTCAGTCCCTCTACGATTTGCTCTAAAAACGCATCCGTATCTTCCTTCTTCTTTCCTCTTAATTCTTCTATTATCATTTCCATATTTGGTACTAATTTTGCAAGATATACGTTTACAATCTTCAACGCTTCCATCTGCTGTTCTCTCAATTGCTCTTTCGTAAGTTCTCCCATTTACAATTCCCTCCGATTTATGTATCAGTCAATTCCTCTTTAACCGTTTCTAATGCTCGCGCTATAACCTGATGCATATCATAATACTTATATTCGCCAAGTCTACCCCCAAATATTACTTTCTCTTCTTGATCCGCTAACTGCTTATATTTCGCAAAAAGCATATTATTTTCAGCATCATTCATAGGATAGTATGGCTCATCACCCTTTTTCCATGTGGCTGGATACTCTCTGGTGATTACAGTCTTTGGCTGTGTTCCAAACTCAAAATGCTTATGCTCTATGATTCTTGTGTAAGGAATCTCATACTCTGTATAATTAACTACGGCATTTCCCTGATAATTTTCTTCTTCGAGTATTTCCGTTTCAAAATATAAGCTTCTATACTCCAGTTCTCCGTAACAATAACCATAATATTCATCAAGCATTCCAGTAAATACGATTTTAGCCCTGCTGGCTTCATATTCACTGCGATGTTCAAAGAAATCTTCCTGCAGCCTTACATCAACTCCCTTTAACATCTTTTCAACTATTCCCGTATACCCGCCCTCTGGAATACCCTGGTATTTATCATTAAAATAATTATTATCATAAGTAAACCTGACCGGCAGCCTCTTTATAATAAAAGAAGGAAGATCACCGGCACATTTACCCCATTGCTTCTCCGTATATCCTTTTATTAGCTTTTCATAAATATCTTTCCCTATCAAACGAAGGGCCTGCTCCTCAAGATTCTGGGGCTCTGGTAATTGCCCGTCAGAACCGGCTTGTTTCTTTGCCTGTTCTAATGCTTCCTGCATTTGCTCAGCAATTTTGTTTTTTGCTTCCTCTGGCGTCTTAACTCCCCACAGTGCATGAAAGGTATTCATATTAAACGGAAGGTTATACAGCTCATCTTTATATCTGGCGATAGGTGAGTTGGTATATCGGTTAAATTCTACAAATGAATTCATATAATCCCATATTTCTCTGTTACTTGTATGAAAAATATGTGCTCCATATTTATGGACGTTAATTCCTTCCATCTCTTCGGTATATATATTTCCTCCAATATGCCCTCTCCTGTCTATCACCATGCATCTTTTACCTGCTTTTGTTGCCTCATGAGCAAATACTGAACCAAACAGACCTGCCCCTACAATAATATAATCATACTGCTGCATTCGTACTCCCCTTTCAAATGTATTACTATATTTTATTTGGAATCTAACACTTCTCTCAAAGAAATGTGTTTCATCCCTTCTATATAAGCGCCACCTTCTGTTGCATTGATAAATTTATTACTGCTTTTCTCATTTTGAATACGTTTTTCAAACCACTTACGATAAATATCGAAAACTACCGAAGAATAAACTTTCTCTCCCCACGCAGATGGTAGCGTAATTAAATCATCTGTTGATGCAAGCTCTCTATGTGAAGTATCTACAGCATGCATCTTCTGGTTTGTATATGCCAAATCAAGACCCATACAGATAATCTGCCTTGCACCCATATAGATTGCTACATCAAAAGCAATTGTAGCAACAGAACCACCTGTCTGGTATAAATGATATCCATTTTGGGCCGCATACTTCTCTGCAGGTGGGTAATCCTCTTGACAAATCAAGTATTTTTTCCCTCCACATAGCATTGCGATTTCCCTCCACGCCGTGGAAATAATCAGCATTGATACATCCTGTTGTTCATATCCAGATACTTGTTGCAACATCTGGCTGTTTGCATCTAAAAAAACCACATAATCAGGCTTTAATCCTAGTTTCATTAACTTTTTATAAACAGTTCCCACTGCAATAATAATGTTATCTTCTTTTCTCGCAGAAAGTATCTCTTTTGTCCCAATCGTAAAATACTCTAGTAGTTGTATAATGTTTCTATCGAGAGATGGTCCGGCTGCAATCAGAAAGACTCGTTTTCCTTCTACTTTCTCTCTTATGCTATCTACATATAATGGACAATTTTGAATATTATACCTGAAATTTGACATCATTTGTGATCTTCGATTACGTATGGAGCTTTCATAGATAAACACTTCTGTTATTTGCTTTTTAAGCTCCTTCTCGGTAATGCTCCTAATAGATGGATAATAGATCATAAGCCCTTCCGGCTTATTTTTAAGTCTTTTCGCCATCATGGAGAATTTTGGATCATAATGAATGGAAACACCATTTTTCATGAGGGGAATAAAGTTCTGGCTGGTAAGAGCTGCATAAACTATGTTAAAATCACTTTCAAATACCTCTATTGGATATGCACCATCACACATCTTACTCAAAGCTTCTATATGATAGGCAAGACCCAGACCATATACCGTGTAACTTTCCAGTTCTTCCTTGAAATATTCTCTAGCCACTTCTCTGGCTTCAGCCTTTGGGTCGTAATTACTATGCAAGTAATATTCACCTTTTTCATCAATCACTTTCAATGTTGGAAATCCGATTTCAGTATCTTCTATTCTATAATGCTCTGCATCAAAAGTCTCTTCGACTGCCATCCTTCGCAATATATCTATATCTTCTTTTTTAAGTTGTAACCCATTGCCTTGCGCTGACTCCATATAGATAAGATTGTTCTCCAAATACGAAAGCGGCAAAAGATTATCGCCTTTCAGTCTTATGACATTCTGTAGTGCAAGCAAAAATGGCAGTATCTTCAGCTCCAGCAAATCTGCCATAAAAATGTAATCATTTTGCTCCTGAGAATATAATATTTCCTGTAATGTACTGATTACACTAATTTCATTGACAACTTCTCCAAATTCATTGAAATACATTTTGTCTGCAAAAAACAATTCACAATATAGTGAAAAATCTTGTGTCCACTTACGGAACAACCTGTTTCCCCTATTATGGTTCTGTCTGCGAAAGCAATCAATCATTTCGCGCGTTCTATCGAGCACTTCTGCATTTTTTACATATTCATCTCTTGGATTCATCCATTATCTCCTGAAATATTGAAATAGAAAATTCATGTCCAGCATCTTATCATCAATATAGTAATCGGCATTTGGTTTTCCGAAATGTAACTCATGATATTTTAAGCCCCATCTTTTCATCTGTTCTTTGGTAACCACTTTCCAGTCAATTCCGGTCACATATCCACGTGAAGTAAATAGAATGATTTTATTACCCATATCATAAAGCTCATTGATAATCCGAATCATCTCTTCATTTGGAGAAGCCGCCGCATAATCAAGACCCTCTCTAAAGCTGGCAATTACACCATCAATGTCAAATACAAAACGTTTGTTACCGTTTATAATCTTCAGATACTCCTCAGCGCGCTTAAATTCCTCCTCTGTATCTATGTCGAAATTTTCTTCCATTTCGTATCCATAAATATGCTTTCCTGACATCGATTTTTGAATGGTAATGACTTTTGTTCTGATCACATCAATACATGCATTCTGATAATATGCCTTTGGCAATTCCTGCCGCGGCATATTATAGCATTCCGGAATATCTTTTAAAATAGGAACAATTTGTTTTCCCTTATTCTTCTCTTTAGACAGATAGTTTTCTTCCTGTAGCCACATTTTGTATGGAATCTCTTTTGCAGGTGCGATACACCTCATAGAATCAATCGTCTCATCTTCAAACATCTGCTCAATCATGTGGTCAATGTCCCGTGGATCTCGTGTCGGATATGTAGGACGAAGCTGCACCACTAGTTCCGGAACATAACCTTCCTTTTCTTCCAAAAACTTGAGAGCATGAAAAAACACGTCAAAATCAAGTGCCGTATCTGTTGCAAATTCAGCAGGACGCATAAATGGAACCTCTGCACCATACTCCTTGGCTATCGCTGCATACCGCTCACTATCTGTACTAACAATGATACGTGTGATAAAACGAGACTTTTTCGCATGTGCAATTGAATAAGCAAGCATAGGTTTTCCATCAATTAATCTGATATTTTTATCCTTAACTGTCTTTGAACCACTTCGCGCGGGAATCACCGCTAACACTTCCCTTTTCATTTTTCAGCTATCCCCTTACCCTCTATTATTTTCGCAACATCTGGCATCTCATAAGTCGATATACGATTCAGTAATTTATCAATTTGATTTTCTACTCCAAAATAATGTAATATCTGTGCGAGAAAAGCAAATGTTCTTTTCTTAGAATGGATTTCATCATTTGCCTGCAGCATTGTCTTTTCATCATATATATCTGCAATGTGCCTAAAATACGTCGCAGCCTTCTTATCAGAAATGAAATCTATTTTATCATAATTTTGTAATACATCCATATATTCTATTGTACTGATCATAACTGCATTTAGTCGTAATTTTATTTTCTTAATACTAATATTCCCAATTCTCTTTCTTGATTCCTCTAACTTATTTGAGTAAACCGTAACCATATCGCTTTTTCGTTCTGTCAGTCCTATCTTATTGTAAAGCCTATCGCCTACAATTACGCCTGTCGGCCTTTTCTTGTTTGCACTTATATAATAATCCAAAATTTCCTCTTCACCCGATACGACTATTGTCCCATTGTCATCCTTTTGTGGCCTGCAATAGATAC
Organism: uncultured Lachnospiraceae bacterium; assembly: GCA_964483155.1. Classification (GTDB taxonomy): domain Bacteria; phylum Bacillota; class Clostridia; order Lachnospirales; family Lachnospiraceae; genus JAAYYM01. The sequence continues at coordinate 13,038 of CAZAAC010000053.1, forward strand.
CCTTGCCTACCTTTGCTAATTCGTGATAACTTACAAGTCTCTCCAAAGTCTTGTAATAAGCTGTTTCTGGAATATGTTCAAACTTATCGACTAATACTGTGTTTGCGATTATAATTTCTTTTTCGTTGAACCTAGTCATATAGTCTCGTATCTCTTTTTGGTAGCTCATTAAATCTCTCCTTTAGCCACAGATTGTACTTCATCTTTCTTCCATATTTTCCACTACCTTGTAAGTATAAACTATCTTTAATTCTACATTTCCATTAAACCACGCTATCTCTGGCGTGGAATTCATTGAACCAAAGAATCTGAACGATGCTCTGCTTTCACTTCCTACTGATACAAATTCTCCCTCTTCATTATAAACTGATGGCTCCAGTATGAATTTAACCGGTTCGCTCAAATGCTGATCTGTAATCAAAACATCCCCTGCGCCTGCACGAACCTCCTCGGAAATCACCTGATTTCCCCATTCTTTATCTTGCCCTTCTATATATTCATCATAATACCGTATTACGTTCTCCTCGGTATTTTCCTCTATAATATCTGCACGTCCCAAATATAAATAGAAAGCCTTTTTATCATTGCCACTTCCTTTTACATATGGCTCTGAAAGAGCAATGCAATTTTCAGGATCAGCAAATTCATAATATACATCTGTGATTTCCATTTCGATCGGAACATCGCTATAATTAATCATATCATAATCTGGCGAAAAAACCTGTCCCATTCCACTTAATCCATCAGGATAAATTGCAAAATTTAAATCAATAGGCAGTAATACTCTGACGTTGTTATCAGATACACTATTTTCAGAGATACTATTTTCAGACAGACTATTATCCGATATGCTATTTTCAGACACAGCATTTTCAGATACACTATTTTCGGAGATACTGTTTTCTGAAACTGCATTATCGGATATCGCATTATCAGATACCCTGTTTCCTGAAATATCATTTTGTGATACTTCATCAGTCACCTGATTATCTGAAGCTGTATCCTCGTCGTCCACAGGTGTAGTTGGAAGTACCTCTTGATATAAGGAATCACTACTTACCGAAGTCGTTACAGGAAGGATTTCCTGATAGATCCCATTTATATCATTTTCAGACACTTTACTTGGAATTGATTCGCTCGCATTTACTGCCGTAGGCAATAATGTGAGAACGCTTATTACTACAATTAAAAATAGTCTTCTTCCGCTCATTGAAGCACCACCTAATCATTTTTTTAAATTATCTTTTTATTATACCAAATCGCTAACGCAATAGCTAGCCTAGCCAAATATTTCTCGCTACATTTTCTCTAGAACAAAGTTTTTCTCTTTATCATAAAAAATAGTAGCGGTAAAAAGAACTAGTATCATCCTAGGTCTGACTCTATTATCTTTAGCACCTAATCCTCCTAAAACCATAGTTCTCGCTGTTCCATCTCGCACAAAATATGTTTCATTTTCCACTTAGAATCGAAAAGCTCCGTACTCCTTGCTATTGCCTTTTCAGACATGGTGCATATTCTCTGATTACC
>CAZAAC010000054.1:0-14494 GCA_964483155.1 uncultured Lachnospiraceae bacterium
CGCAGGAAAGAGTATCTCGACCAGATTTATTACTAGGTGTTCAAGCCAATGTTCTGTATTTTGGATACTCTGTACCACTTGTCAATGACGAACTGCAAAGTGAATGCCGCTGGTTTACTGGATTAACAAAATTAGGACGTACAGCTCAAATTTGTGACGCAGAGAGTTGGAATACACTGTTAGCAAATGAGACCTTTGAGGAAGACTTCTCTTATCAATATGAAGCGTGGAAGGGTGAGGATACTACGTTTACAGAAGCAGAGGGCGCAACAAGGATAGGGCTGCATTATGTTCGTTAATGAATTTGACTAAATATCACTTTATAAGAAAGATGAGGACGAAGTTTATGGAGAAAGTTTTTTTGGTTTTAATCACAATGCTGATTATGGCTACGTTGGGAGCTTGTGGAAGTAGTACAGTAAACAATAGTCAGACAGAAGAAGCAACTACGGCACTGGATATATCTACTCAAGAGGGACAGAATGAAATTGATGAAGATGAGGGAAATGCAGATGAAGAGTCTTATATGTATCAGATGACAGAACAGGAAATACAGGCTGCCATAGCAGACTATCATGGAGAATATCGCTGCACAGCAGATGCTAATTCAATTGTAATTAACGATAACGGTATGTATTATGATGGAGCAAAACTGGATATTCAGTCAATTGGAGAAGGATATGTTGTTCTAAATAACTCAAATTTAATTATTATTCTGGGTGCCGGTGAAGTAAGAGCAAATTTTACACATGCCGAGGATAATAGTTATTTGGAGAATTATGAGAGGATAGGAGGGGAAGATATAAACCACCTTGAGGAGCAAATATCGGATGAGACAGGAAGTGAAAGTACAAATACTATTCAGGAATCAGAGCAAGTATAGTTGAGCAAACACATGGGCACCTACATAAATGATAGTACAGATGATTCATTTATTTTAACAGATGCGTTTCAACTTACCAATATCTCTGTTATGCATGCTGTATACGGAAATGAGGTTTATGAAGACTCATTTTACAAACAATAATGTTGAAAGATGCAGTGGATATTTCATAGAATGAGTGAGGAGATTATGGGATGAAAAAAGTATTTATGATTTTAGTAACGATATTTATAATGGCAACGCTGGTAGCTTGTGGAAGTGATAAAACATTAAACAATAATCCAACAAATGAGGTAGTACCCACTCCGAATTCGACAACTGAAATACAAAATGAATTCAATGAGAGTGATAAGCAAGCTGATACTTTAACAGAGGAAGGACTACCATTGAAATTGGAGCTAGATAGTTCACGGAGTGGAACCATAATATATTATGATAAAGACGATTTCTTTTCAAAGTGTGTAAAAGGAACCACCGCCACTATCAAGATTGAGTTTGCCGAAAATGACAGGAAGTATGAATTTGAAATTAATCATGACGAAACACATGAAAATAACAAGTTCTATTCTTATTTTATTTATGAACAAAAATCGATTGAGGCTAGTGATAGTGGTACAAGTAATAGACTACAGATTGAACGGAACGAAGATGTATATACGATTCGTTTCTATATTCCGCTACAGAATGAAGAAGGAAAATCTGTTAAGGCAGACTGCTCGAAGATTCAGAATTGTACGATTAGATTTTATTTAGATGATGGAAAGAACCCATCTGAACAGAAAGAAGAGATATATGAGTCAAAGGATTTTTTGGTTTTTAATGACGAATACAAAGAAATAATTACGGATATTGATCCAATCCCTGATGTTTTCATAGATAGTGCATTAGACAGTACATACTTTACACCGATGAGCAGTAGCTACATTGTAACGATGGCAGAATTACCGCAGGTTCGTGTTTATGTTATGGGCTGGAAATATTTTAATCGAAAATTATGTTACGGTATGGTCGATGTAGAGAATAAACCGGTAACTATACTGTCTATGAATAGCTATGATGAGTTTGGTGGACTTGTAGGAGTAAGTGAAAAACTTATATTTGAGTCGGACGAAGATGCTTTAAACAGAAGTAGAGAATTCATGGTTTTCTCGGAAAGTGGGAAAAAAGATGAAGGACTTGAAAATCCAGATATAAGAAGACAGTTTATAGAAGAGGAATGCTTCTTCTACAAAGGAAGTGAGAAAAAAGGATATTCATGTTTTGATAATAATGTTTATTATGCAACAGGAAAAGCTAATGATTATCAAGGAAATATGACATGGATAGCTTCACTCCATAATTTTGCGAATAATTCTCCAAGTGGATTAATGCAAAGTCTTTCATTTGAAAAAAGACCGGGTGAAATACAGACTTTAACGAACATACCTTACGCATATGAAACTGATATTTTGGATGATGAAGGAGGACGTTCGGTTATTATAGATGATGTATGCAATGTCACAGTGTATGTTTCAAAAGGGTACGGACAACCTGCTGGAATTGCAAGAACAGCAATAGAAGATGGTGCGCTATCGGAAGAAGCTTATGCTAAAATTGCTTTCAGAGATAGTGATAAACAGTATATGATGCCAACTACTGACGATTACATGATTATTAGAGAGAGCAATACTATGTCAGATGAAGAAGAGAGGATTAGATTGATCTCTTTTAATGAGGATGGTAAAGCAGTTCAAATAGTAGATCGTGAGATACAGAACTGGGATAACATGATTAATTTGGACGAAGTTATTTCATGGGACAGGGAAGTTGGAACATATGAAACAGTGGAAATGATTGAAGACGCATATTACAAAGTATATAGTGAACAAGGATTATTGGGCTTGGATATAACAAAAGAATTTACTATATTAACTCAGTCAGAAAAGATTACTTATATGTCAAAGAATTAATTCAAAAATCCAGACTATGTATTTTGTAGCGGCTATTTCATAGAATGAATGAGATAAGGTGTAAAACCATAAGGTGCACAAGAAGAAAATTTATAAGTACTATCATAAAGAAGCATTCCGTAATGGTTGAGTGTAGGTGTTTTCTGTATGATGATACTTGTCTATCACACAGTATCATCGGAAGAGTGGAGCATTACTATACAGGTAATTATGGATTAACATTAGGGAGACAACAAAATATGAGAAAACGAGTTACTATTTTTATGTTAGCAATGATTTTAATGGCTACATTAACTGGTTGTGGCAAAAAAGCAGAGAACAGTAATACACCAGTTCCAGTAAAGGAAGATAATGCAGTTATTCCGGCTTCCGAAACTGTCGAAGTTGAAGAAAAGCAGCCGTTTATCATTTATCATATTAGTGATGATGAAATTGAAATGCATTTTACATCAGAAAAACTTACGTCGATAGAACGGCTGGCATTCCTTGCGCCTACAGGCGATGAAAGCGGCTCATATAACACTTCTGTCAACATTGATTTTGAACGTGACGGCAATAAAATATGCCCCTTCTTCATTGTTTTCAGTGAGGCGATGGATGTTGCATACACCATTGATAGTTATGGTGATGAAATGGAAGTTACAACCGAAGGAAATACACTTATCTGCCATGTGAAGCATGAAAACATTATATTACCTTTTGAAAAGGCGGAATTATGGCATATTGACACCGAAAATCCACAGCCCTTTGAGGGTATTATTACCGATGATGTGTCTGCTATTATTACGCCTGTTGCTGAGGGCTTCCTGCCGGACGAATTCAATCGTAGTGAATATGACGATCAATACTTCAAACCCGACAGTGACGATTTTGTTTTATTAACCTATGAGATACCTATTCGTCTTTTGCTTCCTGAGTGGTATCAGTATTATGGTAGGGTTTGGCATTATGGCTTGTACCATAGTGAAAAAGAGAGCAATGTAAAGATTACATATCTTATCTCTTATAAGGACGATAAATATACAAGTACAAAGCTCCGTCTTGAATTTGCATCTATTGATGATGCAATGGTATCACCGCTTGTCTATGATTATGATATGATTCCCTTGGATTTGGGACTTTCGGATGAGCCTGATGATTCTCTTGTTACAGCCGAGTTCTTTGAGGACTGCGACCAGAAAAGGTACGGAGCACTTTCTGATTCCGACCACGATATTATGTATCATGGACACTTCGATCAGTTTAGGTACTTTGAATACAAGTCTCATGATACGCTACAGGAGCTAAAAACACTGATGTCAGTGCCTCTCACAGAGTATTCTGATATGCTAGCTTTTATATCCGTGAGTTCACTTAGTTATTCGGCAGGAAAAACGCAGACCTGTGAGCTGCTGGAGTATTCGGGTAATGTACCAGCAACGACATATAGCAGTAAACGCACCCATGAAGCGGGTAGCGACGACATGGTGCTGAATACCATAAACGATTTACCCGGTGACAGTAAGTATTTTTCACCCATCACTGACGATTATGCATATGTGTTAACACAGGATTATCCAAATCAAGGTGACGGCTACTTTAATCAAGAAGTATATCTATACTCCTTTGACAGCAATGGAAAGATCGTTCAATGTATTTACCGTCGTCAGTATTCCGAATACTTAAGCGATTCGTTTGAAGGAGAGGAATTCTCCGAGAATTTCAAAAGGTGGATGTACGATAAAGAAAGTGGCGCATATTATATCGATTATCTCGCGGATTACGAAGGTGGAGAGCTGTATTCGAGCGAGAACGGTACGGCGAAAGAAAACCTGTTGTTTGAATTAACGAAACGCGGTCAGCACGAGGGTTTCTATTTCTCAAAACAATAAAAGGAGATTAACACTATGAGGAAGTTTATTACGACTATTATTGCAGTATGTATGATTATGAGTCTTGTAGCATGTAGTGCGAAGGAAGGGGTAAATGAATCAAAAGCTCTAGATGAACAACAGCAGAGAGCAGAAAATGGCGAGAAATTTGTTGGCGTTTTTCGCGGTGATGATTTTACAATTGTATTTGCCCAGAATGTAGAAGCAATAGAGAATTTTAATGGAGATATTAAGATTGCCATTGATATGGGATATGATTTTTTCTTTCCATACACTGCGAAGATTGTATCTAATACAGAAATAACCGATTTTACATACCGTGGTGGTGAAGTAGTTACAGAGTTTAATTTCAAACTTGAAGGTGATACTTTGTATTATCATCGTCTGATTCATGAGGATAATTATGAAGATAACATTACTTTGAAGAGAACAGATGATGATCCGATTGAAGTGTACAATGAATTACTGCAAAAATCAGGAGAGTCTGTATCTCAGAATCTAACTACAGATACTTCAAATGAAGCCTCTGAACAGGCACCAGAGGTTAATCCTCAACCAGACGTTCAAGGCGGTGACACAGAGGCATTTCCCTATATCGACATTACATACAGGGCACAGGAGTATGACGGAATATTAATCTTTCAGAAGCCAAACGAAGAAGGACTCCCGACTGAGATTGTGATTGACGGAAAGACATATGAACTCGAAGATTACTATATGGTTTATGATGCAGCAAAGGACGCGTGGACAGGTGGAGGCACGGGAAACAATCCCGATGGTAATATTGGCATTTCGCTTTCCGGTAACAATGAAAAATGGATGTTATGGATATCCGGTGCTTTTGATATGACAAGTGCATACTTTGGCGATGATACTCAAGAGGGCACCGATACAACACCAAAAACGGGGAACTATTCGTTTGTCGGAGTGACCTATAAACATGAAAACCTTGATTTGACATTCCAGTTAAAAACACCCGATGCAAATGGCAATCCGACTGAAGTATTGTTTGACGGTGATACATATAATGAAGTATCTTTTAAAAAGGAAACATTTACATTATCTAATGTATCTATAACGCTCACGTCTACTAACACTTATCTGGTAAATGCCAATCTATCAATTGGAGAACAGACACACGAATTCTATATTGAAGACGCTGGGGATGGTTCATGGAAAATGTATGGACCGGGAATGTGTAGTGGGTATTACTATCCGGAATAAAGTGTGATAAAGGGGAAGTGGTTGAAAGTAGTAATCTGTCCTCTTTCACAATCTCGTTATTTTTATTGTTGACGCAGAAACAATATTATGCAATAATAGTATCCATGGAAACTAAAATGAACAATATAGATATTGAAATTGAATATTCCTCCATAATTATTGGAAAATTAATGAGCATTAGTGGTATTCTTGAGAGGTCAGCTAATCGATTATTGCTGCCATATGAACTCAATCAACAACAGTTTTCAATATTATTTGAAATAGTAAAAGCAAAAAAGGTACAACAAAAGAATATAATCAACCGATTGTCTCTCGAAAAGGCACATGTGTCAAAAGCGGTAAAAAAACTACTGAATATGGGATTAATTGAGAGTGCTCCATTTGAGGATGATAAACGTTCCTCATTTTTATTGCCGACAGATAAAGGAAAAAAAGTTGTTGATGAGTGTCGATCAATTTTTGATGTATGGAAAATAGAAAGGTTATGCCAATTTAATCAAAAAGAACTTGATCAAATTTTAGAAAGTGTTGATAAGTTACAAAAAGCATTTATAAGGAAAGATTTAGAGTATTAAAGGAAGAGGATAAAATGAAAATTAAATCATTAAAGGTAGCTTATTTTTCACCAACTGGTAGAACAAAAAAGATCGCACAGTCTGTTATGCGTGGAATAAATGAAAAAGATGTAGAAGTAATTGATATAACTACGCCAGATGCGAGAGAACAGTATTTACAAATATCAGACAATGAATTACTAGTTGTTGCTGTGCCTGTTTATATGGGTAGAGTACCTGCGCTATTAAGTGAATGGTTGCATAGAATTAAGACGCATAATACCCTTGCAGTTTGTATCGTCGTATATGGTAATCGTACATATGGGGATGCATTACTTGAACTTAAAGATATTTTAGTACAGCGTGGATGTATACCGATTGCTGGTGCCGCATTTATTGGAGAACACTCTTTCTCAAGTTCTGAGATACCACTAGCTGAGGGACGCCCTGATGCAAGTGATTTAAATCATGCTGAATTATTTGGAGGTAAAATAAAAGAGACACTAGACTCTATTTCAACACTGAATAGGATTCCTGATTTAATGATACCGGGTGATTATCCTTATGGTGGCGTAACAGAACTGTGGAGTGTTGATTTTATTGAAATTAGTGATAAGTGTAAAAAACAGGGGATTTGTGCGAAAGTATGCCCAGTTGGTGCTATTGATTACAAGAATACTACTATTATTGATCAGGAGAAATGTATTAGTTGCTGCGCTTGCATTAAAAACTGTCCAGAAAATGCCAGAACAATAAAAGCAAGTCGCGTAAAGGATGCAGCAATACGACTAAATCAATTGTATAAAGAACAGAAAAATCCTGAAGTATTTTTTATATAAGCAGCATCCACTTTAGCAACTTAAAAAATGTACTTGGTCATTGTAGTACCAATATTGATTGAAATAAATAATGAAAAAAAGCACCTTATAAGAATATCGTGCGCTCCATTTTCTAATAAAAAAAATAATATATGGATTTTTTATTTTACTTATGTTGCCATACATGTGGCAACATTTTTATGATATAATCAAATTGGTGATGAAGATTGAAACTACAAAGACTTCTAATGATATTATTTTATTTTAAAATACATACGACTGCAACCATAGCTGAGCTTTCAAAATACTTGGAAGTATCTAGGCGAACAGTTTGCAGAGATATTGAAATGCTTCGCACTTCTGGGGTTGACATCTTGAGCAGTGTGGGGAAAACTGGAGGGTATAAGCTTTCGGAGGATTTCTCATTTGACAAAATTATTTTTAATGAGTGCGAGTTAAGCTCCATGCTTTTGAGTACGAAATTTCTTAAACAGTTTAGCAATACAGAATTTGCAAAGGAAGCTGACGCCCTGAACAGTAAAATCGAGAAATTATTAAACAAAGACAGTCAATCTGCCTCAAAAGTTAGTGGATTTTTACTAATAGATACGGAACCTGAGCTTCAGCAAAATAGTATTAATGATATCTTGCGTTGTGTTGAAAATGCTTATGATAATAAGCTGCTTTTATATATCGATTATAAAAGCCCATTTTGCAATAAGCTCTCAACAGCAAATCAAGTTGCACCATATGGATTGATAAATAAGTCGGGTTTTTGGTATGTTGTTGGTTTTTGTTATGAACACAAAGTATATAGAACATTTAATGTATCATTTATTAGCAATATTTGCATAACAAAGGAACCATTTAATGAAGATAAAGGTTTTAACTTAGACAATTTTTGGGAGTCACAAAGAAATAAAAAGTAGAGGAGGTGACAAATATGGATATCAAGTATATTTCCAAAGGTGAGGAAGGCAAAAGCTGTACAGACTGCAAACATTTTGAAAGAGACAATACTATGCAAGGAATGGGTAAATGTTTTGGCAAAGAAGTGTTAGCTGAAGGAAGTTGTAATTTTTTTGAAGCAAAGGAATAGTATAAGCTGCTTATCAGAAAGAGTCTAAATGGGTGAGTAATATGAAAAAGATGAAAAAAGATGAGGTGGATATATGTCTGTGTTGCATAAAATAGCTTATTTGCAAGGTGTTATGAATGAGACTCCAAATCAGATACTTGCAAAGGAGTTGGCGGAAACGGAAAATCTGGCAGGGATAAAGGAAATAGCCTCAAATCTATTTGACAAGGATAAAAACATTCAAAGTGACTGTCTGAAGGTATTGTATGAAGTCGGATATATTAAACCAGAGCTCATAAGTGGATATGCGGGCGAGTTTCTCAGATTGCTTAAAAGCAGGAACAACAGGCTAGTATGGGGAGCCATGATTGCACTTGCTGTAATTGCTCCGATCAAGGCGGAGGAACTGTACCATAATCTTGATGCTATATATTTAGCTATTGAAGAAGGCTCCGTAATTACAATTGATAATGGTATAAAAGTTCTTGCAATCATTGCTTCGAGGAATGAAGAATATAATAAAGTTATTTTCCCTTATCTTATCAATCACCTCAGAAGCTGCCGCCCAAAGGAAGTATGCCAGCATTCAGAGAGTATATTCACTGCTGTGAACTTACAGAATAAAGATGCGTTTCTGGAGGTACTGAATGAAAGAGAAATATCTCTTACAAATGTTCAATTAGCAAGAGTGAAAAAGCTGTATAGGCGGATTAGATAGTAAAACAGTAAATTGTCCAGAAGAGAATAAAAGGCGATTGTGGATGTATTGATTCAAGTTAGGATAGTTGACTAAGGCTGGAGAGGCAATTTGATATTAAGTGACAAGTGTGAATATTAAAGAAGGTGAAATAGTGAAGATATTTTTGTGTATGCATCCCAAGAACCGTTTATCCTCTGTGCAACTATAAGGCTAATATTGTACAGAGGAGTGTATGAAAAATGAATAGAATTAATAAACCAATCATTACGAGAGAAACAATCAAAGAAATGGAGGACATGTCATCCTTTATCCATGCCAAGATTTTTGATGACTTGTTAATTGTTGCACAGAAACAGACGAATTGTTTTGTGCTCAAAACGAGTAAGGGGCTCATAGTAATAGATGCAATTTGGCCAGCAAAGGAAGCTTTTGAGGCAATTGTAGATGCGATTAAGGATGTTGGGTGGAACCCTAACACAATAAAAAAACTGGTTTTAACGCATGGACATGTTGATCATACAGGCTGTGGGAGATGGTTTGTTGAAAAATATGGCGTTGCCACATATCTTTCAGAAGTAGATGATATTTTTTGGAGAGAACATCCGACAAAGCCGGATAGACCAGAAACTTGGAAAGATTACGACATTAATACCTATATTAATAATGGCGACACCATAACGCTGGGCGATAAAGTAATATATGTCTACGGAACACCTGGACATACGCCGGGAGGACTTAGTTATATATTTTCGGTAAAAGAAGGCAAGGAATTCCATATGGCAGCATTGTGGGGAGGAACAACGCCACCCTGGACAATGAATGAAGTGAATCAATATCTTGAATCATTGGATTATTTTAGGAATGAAGCCATATGTAAAAAAGTAGATGTTGCTTTAAGCAATCATATTGCTATTGATAATGGTATGGAACGTATTATGTATTCAAGTGCAAGAATGAACTATATGCCAAATATTTATGTTATAGGGCAGGAGGGATTTCTTAATTATTGTAAAGTGTTTCACACGCTAAGTTATGAGATGCTAGAAACAATACGAATAAAAAATGAAGACAGAAAATCATAATAGAGTAAGGAAGTAGAGAAATCTACTTCCTCTTTTTTGACAAAATAGTACGGATATCATCTTGAACAGTATATTTCAATAATAATGCGAGTGCTATGGAAATAAGGAAAATGATAGTTGACAGATTAGAGGAAAAGATTTATTATAAAACTACCAACCAGTTGGTAGGCAAAGGAAATAATTATGGAGGTGACTTTGTTGGGGCAGGGAAATATCACAAAAGAAAGAATTTTGCGGGAGGCTTTGCATATTTTTGCACAGCATGGGTACGAGGGTGCCCGTATGGATAAAATAGCTTCTGAAGTTGGAATCACTAAGGCTTCACTCTATTTTCATTTTAAGAGCAAGGAAGAAATATTTTTGGAATTGTTTCAGACTATAGTACAGAAATATGCTGTCAAAATGAAGTCCATTGTAGAAAAAGACAAAACCCTTTCCATTATGGAACGCCTGAAGGCAATTTATAGAGAGTATTTGGAATATAACTGGGACAATGTAGAGATGGATTTTTGGAATAGAATATATTACGTAGCCCCAGCCGAGCTGAGAGAGGAGATTATATTCCAGACCAGTGAGAGCAAAAATGTATTTCTGGGTGACTTGACACAACTTATGGAGGAAGGCGTTATACGTGGAGAACTTCGTCAAAATAATGCATCTTATATGGCAACCACTTTTTATTATGTACTGACCTGTATTGATCTGTCATCAGGCCTGATGACACAAGAACAGGCTTTGGAAGACATGGAACACTGTTTTGAGATTATGTGTATTGGAATGAAAGGAGAAATATAATTATGGAACAAAGAATTTTGGGAAAATCAGGAATCAAAGTCAGCCCTATGGGTCTTGGCTGCTGGGCAATAGGTGGTCAGTTTTACATGGATGGGAAGGTTGACGGGTATGGGGAGACGGATGATAAAACATCTATTGCAGCAATACATACTGCGCTTGATTTTGGGATCGATTTTATTGACACCTCAGATGCTTATGGTATCGGACATAGTGAAGAGTTGATTGGAGAAGCACTCGAGGGTCGTCGCTCTGGGGTCGTCATTGCTACTAAATTTGGATTTCTTGGTAGCGAGTCCACCAAAACCCTTCAGGGAACCAATGTATCTCCTGCTTATATCGAACGAGCCTGCGAAGCTTCTCTCCGCCGCCTCCAGACAGACTACATCGACTTGTACCAGTTGCATGTGGGGGATATTGCTTTGTCAGAAGTGGAACCTGTAATCTATATTTTGGATAAACTTGTTACTGATGGAAAAATCCGAACCTATGGATGGAGTACAGATTTGACACTTGCCGCAAAAATGTTTGCCAAAGAGCAAAACTGCAGTGCGATCCAGCACCAATTGAATGTTCTGGAGGGCAACCATGATATCCTTGCATTATGTAAGGATGAAGGTCTGGCTAGTATTAACCGCAGCCCTCTGGCTATGGGTTTACTAAGCGGGAAATTTAAAAAGGATACACTTCTTACCAAGGAAGATGTACGTGGTGCCGGCCATTCCTGGACCGAGACCATCTTCCGAGACGGGAAACCGAATCCGGAGGCCATCGACAAATTAGAAGCAGTCCGTGACATTCTGACTTCAGATGGAAGGACACCAGTACAGGGTTCTCTTGCATGGATTTGGGCAAAGAGCGACATCACCATCCCAATTCCAGGATTCAAATCCGTGCAGCAGATGGAAGAGAACGTAAAGGCTATGGATTTTGGACCTCTCATGCCGGAGCAGATGGAAGAAATTGAAAAAATTTTGGGTTAAAGAATAATAGCCGCCTAGATCAGAATCATTTTTTGAACCAATCCGGGCGGCTATATTTATTAACTGGCTATGACTTATTAACGTGTTCTAAAAATGATTTCAGTTCCACTTAATCACCTCATGCTTTCTCTTAATAGTTGCATAATCTCAGTATTGTCAAGTGTTTTGTAGTCGCCTTCTAAAATGAGAGTGCCGTCTGCAATTCCGTTAAGCATATCCTCTGTAACACCTAAATCACGAATATTCATTGTAAGCCCAAGTGATTTCATATAATCCTCCATTTTGAGCAAGCCCTCTTCTGCAACTTGCTCATCAGATTTGTTAGAAGGGTCTATATTCCATACGTTAATTGCGTAATGCTCAAACTTTGCAAACTTATTCGTGATAAAATTAAAAAATAAATTTGGATAGACTAATAGTACTAAAGGGCACGAGACCTTGCTATATCCAATTCCTTATGAAGATGTAAAGCCATAAATACAGTGATAATGGCAGAGATAACATCAGAGATTGGTTGTACATAAAGAATGCCACTTAACCCCCAAATCAGCGGGAGAATAAGAATGATAGGTAAAAAGCATATTCCCTGTCTGCAAGCACCAAGGATAAATCCTTCTTTTGCTTTTCCCAGCACAAGGAAAAGTGATGAATATACAGTATAGAAACCAAAAAGCAGGAATGAAAAACCGTTTGCTCTCAATGCTGTTTGACCGATATGGATCATTTCAATATCGTCTTTTGTAAATTGAGAAATGATTGCTGTGGGGAATAAAACCATTACTAGTCCAAAGATAACACAAAATGTCGTTGACCATGTGATGGAAGTTTTGATGGTTTCATATAAGCGTTCGTATTTTTTTGCCCCATAGTTAAATCCAGCGATTGGCTGGAAGCCTTTAATAAAACCAAATACCATCAGACTCCCCATAGCAATAATTTTTGTTACTGCACCCATTCCAGCAATTACAGAATCTCCATATTCTTTTGCTTGCATATTGATAAGGGTAATAGAAAGACTGGTCAACAACTGGAATACCAGCGTAGGAATACCTATTTTTAAAATTTCAGACATAATTTCTTTTGAAAAAAAACATTCTTTAATACTAAAACTGAATATGCTTTTTTTCTTAAGTATATAGCAAAAATATACCAATGTAGAAACAATCTGTGAAATGGCGGTGGCGATTGCAGCACCAGCGACACCTAAATGGAGTGCATATATAAAAATCGGGTCTAAAAGAATATTCAGTACAGCACCGGCCAACATTGCAAACATAGCGGTTTTAGCAGCGCCTTCGCTTGTCACGATATTATTCATGGTTACATTAAATACATTAAAAATTGATGAAATAATATAAATACTTGTATAAGTTATGGCATAAGGCATTATACTATCGGTTGCACCCAAAAGTTTCAGAATAGGATTTAAAAAAACGATAGTGCAGATAATGACTACAGTTCCAACAAAAATACTGCTATATAGAGCAGTACTGGCAACTTTATTTGCCCTCTCTTTTTCACCTTTCCCCAATAATCTGGAAATATAGGATGCAGCACCATTTCCGAATAACAGGCCTAATCCTACGACAACCTGCCCAAGCGGAAACGCGACAGAGATTGCGCCCATCTGACTGGTTCCCAGTCCGCCAACAAAATAAGCGTCTACTAGATTGTACAAAGCATTGATCATCATACCAATCATGGTAGGGAGTCCAAGCGCTAAAAGCGCTTTCGGTATTGGTGCGCTTTCCAGTAGTTCCATTTTCTTATTACGTTCATTCATGATTAAGTCTCCTTTTCTCTTGACACAAAATATAAAACAAAGTACTATAAATTACAGTAAAGCCGCAAAACACACAGTACTATAATTTATAGTACTTGTCAAGAGAAAAAGAGGATATTATGGCAACAATAGATTTGATTGTATTAGGAATATTGAAGAAAAAATCACTAAGTGCCTACGACATACAAAAAATAGTAGAATATCGTAACATTTCTAGGTGGGTAAAAATTAGTACTCCCTCAATTTATAAAAAAGTAATTCAGCTGGAGGAAAAGGGCTTAATTGAAGGCAATATCGTGAAAGAAGGAAAAATGGCTGAGAAAGCTGTTTATTCTTTAACATATGCCGGAGAAAAAGAATTTGAAAGATTAATGACAGGAATTTCTTCCCAGTCAATTAATATTTTTTTGGATTTTAATGCTGTAATTGTAAATCTGGACAGTCTCTCATCGGAGAATCAGAAATTGTGTTTAGCAAATATTGAAGATAACGTGAAAATTTTAAAGACATATCTGGAAGAAAACATTAGTATGAAAGAAAACATGCCAGAGATTCCCGAAACAGGAATGGCAGTATTACAACAACAGTTTATATTGGCACAAGCAATCGAAACATGGATCACTTCATTAAAAGAAAGTTTTGAAAACTAATAATTTAATTGAATGCAGATAATAAATAATAAGCTTTCAATGGTAATTGAGTGTAAAAAGTATAAATAATATGGAATTGATTGACTATTTAAACCCTTAGAAATATAATAAAAATGTAGTGTATCAT
>CAZAAC010000055.1:0-13081 GCA_964483155.1 uncultured Lachnospiraceae bacterium
TACTACAATAATACTTACTGCAGCAAGTACAATTTTCCATTTGATTTTCATACTTAATCCTCCTTGATTATATATGTATTTTTGTAAAATAGTAGCTCCTACATTTTGTGATTTGAACAAAAAAATGCGAAATTTACATCGCTATATTTCGCTACCATTCAATACGTTTATTACAATAATAGTAATATTAAATACATTTTTTCACAGTGATTAAGTCACTTACTCTGCACATTTTGATAAAATTTTACATCTTCAGAAAAAAATCACACTACACCTACATCATCCAGACTACTGTATTATTTAACCTAATACCCCTTTACTCTCCACTGCACGATATCGGTGATAAGTTCATAATCGATTGGCTTGCCAAGTGGCAACTGAATCGCTCCCTTGGAAGTCTTATAACCCGCGAGTCGCTCCGCAAATTCGGACGTAGCTTCACCGCCAGGGTAGAGCCCGATGTGCTTCTTGTGTACCGCAAAATGGATAAGGTTATCGCCCTGCCAGAACGTCGGCATCTGCCACGCAATTTTCTCTGTGGCTTCTGGCGCGGCGGCTCGAATCGTTTCTCGTATACTTTGTAACAGAGGATGCACATCTTCCGGTTGTGCGGCAATGTAGTCGTCAATGCTGTTCGGTTTCTCGCAAAAGTGATCTTGATCCATATTTTTGAATTCTCTATTACATTTTGGACATTTCCACATTTCACTCACGCTCCTTATTTAATTTATGAAAAACCTATCGATTGCTTCCAGTCGGTAGGTTTTTCTATTCTTATATGGTTATTTTATAATACAGTTTTCCTGTGAAGTATTTCTATTTCCTTGTCCGTTTCCACCTGTTCCACCATTGCCTTTGCCAGTTTGCATTCCACATCCTGTACCATTACAATTACCAGTTCCAATTCCGTTTCTATTTCCGTTTCCACTGCCACCAGTTACTCCATCAACCTGTCTCTGAAATGCTACAAGATGCTTCTCGGATGCATTCATTAATGCCTCAAATACTTCTCTCACATCCTCTGGCAGCTTTTCTTTTAAAAAGCTTTCATACATTGCTATATTTTTTTCTTCTGCATCTACTCCAATCGCATATGCTGCATCTAGTGTTTTTGGTACCACCACCAGACTTTCCCAATCTTTTTCTGGTACAGAAACATCATATTCTTCAAAAAGTGGCTCTAAAAGACTGATATGAGTTGCCTCTGCCTTAATGATATTGGAAAATGGCTTCGCTACGCCATAAGTATCCATAATGACATCATATTCTGCCTGCGCAAGATACTCGTCTTCCATTGCATATACAAGCATTTCTTCCAACGAATACTCGTTATCCGCGGATGCTCCCGCAGCACCGATATCTGAATTTGCCGCATAAACTGTCACGCTCGTTGCTAATCCTGTTACCAATAACCCCGCTGCCAATAATCCACCTTTCAATAATCCACCTGTCATTTTTCTAAATTGTTTTTTCATGGTACACATCTCCTATTCTGATTTGTAATGCAGATAAATGATTTCATCTGCGTCTCATTGTGAATTGATTTCTTGTAATCATTTCTTTTCCACATTTTCAGTATAGGAGAAATTTATGATAGAAGTATGATAGAACTCAGAAAGAAGTATGAGCGTTTTCTTTCTCTAATGTAAACCAAAATACGGTACCTTCTCCCAACTTACTCTCTACTCCATATGGTACATGATGCATATCCAGAATGCTTTTTACTATGGCAAGACCCAAACCAGATCCATCACCCTTTTTACCATCTGACCGTTTTCCTTTGTAATAGCGTTCAAACACATGCGCAATATCTTCCTCCGCTATCCCTTCCCCCTGATCTCTCACCTCAATTCTCACCGTTTTATCATGCGGTATTGCAGCCACCACTACCGACTGGTTAGACCTGGAATGGCGGAATGCATTTCCTATAAGATTATAGAATACTTGTTGCATTTTGTTCTTGTCTCCCAACAGATTTTCTTCTAATTCCAATACTCCAACAAAATCTAAGCTCTTGTCATTTTCACCCAATTCAAAATGCTCTTTGACTGATATCAGCATTTCCTTTAGTGAAAATTTCTCCATTTCCAGATTTTTTGCCCCTGCCTGAAGCATAGAGAGATTTAAAATATCTTCTACAATATTCCCTAATCGTTCTGACTCTTCAATAATAATACCTAACTGTTTCTCCCTCTTCTCGGGATTTTCTCCAGTTACATCGCGAAGTGTTTCTGCATAACCACGAATGAGTGTCAGTGGTGTACGAAGTTCATGGGATACATTTGCAATTAGCTCCTTCTGAAGCACATCATTACGTGCAAGTGCCTCTCCCATATCATTCATTCGTTTAGCCAGTTTTCCGATTTCATCATCGCTGGTAAGATTAGTACGCGTTTGATACTCTCCCTTTGAATAACGATCTGCTTGCCTACTAATTTTAGAGATAGGATCAGCAAAATTTTTAGACAGTTTATAGGAAATAAGCAACGATACTACGAAAAGAACACAGGTTATAATAATAAGCTGCCTTTTAAGAATATCTAAAGTTTCTCCAATGGAAGCCATTGGCATAGTAATAATCATAGCACCCTCCACGGTAGTTTCATTCCATATTGGGATACCAATCACCATGAAATCATATCCATATTTCGGATGTGTAACCACCTGCTTTGATTCTTCTCCTTCCATAGCACTTTTTAAAACATCTAAAAATACTTCCTGCATCACCCCTGGCATGTTCGTATTACTACCGGAAGTTCCCTGATAAAGTATATTGTAATCATGATCAATAATTTCTACTGATAATTGTTCTTCATATATATAATTTTCTAAATTCTGCAAAATACTTTTTTCCATATTAATCTGCGCTATTTCTGTTAATTCTTCGATTTCTGCAACAATGTTCTTTGCATTTTTCCTTACTTCTCCAATTTCAATCACAGTATAAAATTTATCCAAAAAAACAATCTGAAAAAGCCAAAGAAGGACAATTATAACGCCTACCAGTATCATCATCCCGGTCCAGAGTTTTGCTCTTATACTCTTCATCCATTTTCCTCCACTTGAAATTTGTATCCAATCCCCCAAGCTGTTGTAATCCATTTTCGATATTTTCCTAGTGCTTCTCTTAGCATTTTTATATGGGTATCCACCGTTCTAACGTCACCTAAAAATTCATATCCCCACACCTGATTTAGGAGTTGTTCTCTCGAAAAAACTTTTCCCTGATTTTTCACAAAAAAAGATAACAAATCATATTCTTTTGGAGTCATGCTTAACAATTCCTTACCTAAATAGACACTCCTTGCATCAAAATCAATCAAAACCTCTTTTATTTGTAGTCTATTTGGTTTTTCAGATTCTTCGACCACTTTGCTACTTCTTCCTAAAATTGCTTTTAACCTTGCAAGTAATTCTTTGGGGCTGAAAGGTTTCACCATATAATCATCTACTCCTAGTTCAAATCCAAAGAGTTTATCATATTCCTCACCCCTTGCTGTCAACATAATGATTGGCACGCTTGAAGACGCTCTTATTTCTCGACATACTTTCCATCCGTCCATTTTCGGAAGCATCACGTCTAGTATTACTAGTGATATCCTATGCTTTTTAAATTTATTCAGTCCATCTACGCCGTCTATCGCCTCAATTACTTCAAAATCCTCTAGTATAAGATATTCTTTTATAATATCGCGGATTCCCTGCTCATCATCTACTACTAAGATTTGTTTCTTATCCATACGCTACTCCCCTAATCTTTTTACCACATCACATTTTAAATTTGAATCAATCTATTTTAATTATACTACGAATAGTCTAAATATAAAATCAGATTCCATGTGAAGCTGTCTGCATAATACGAGAATCTTTTCCGTGCCATAAAATAATCCTTTTACAATCTTTTTACATTCTATTGGTAGTACTATTTTCCTGTTCGTTTCATACTATTATTTATATACGTACTTATATACGTATTTATATACGTACTTACATATGTACTTATATACATATTATTCTCTATGCATAATATAAATAAGAAAAAATATACTTGAATGGAAACGGAGCACCTCATGAAAAAAACCACATTCTCAAAAGCCAAAAGAAAACCTAGTAGTCATTCATTAAAAATGCAGTACTTTCAAAATCTTTCTGTCGTATTTTTGATTCCTTTTTTGATTATCATCATCTTAATCAGCATTTTTACATATAACGAGGTAAGAGAAAAAAATCAACAGGAAAGTGTACTTTATGCGTCTTTAATAAATAATCACATAAATGAAGCCATAGCTAAATATGTAAGCATTGTAGAAACCGCGGCCTTAGACGATTCTGTAATCTCCTTGGATTACACCCAGGCTGAACCTTATATGCAGTCCCTAATCCAGCTAGAGGGTGATAGTGCATGGTCACATTTTTTGATTGCTAATCAATATGGCACAGAGCAAGCACATTCAGAAGGTGAAGATGCACATGGCCTTTCACTTGCCAGAGAAGAGGCCTTTGAACGTTGCTGGAAGGAGCAGACCACTATTATTTGTGAACCCTCCATTTCAAAAAGCACCGGTCGTCCTGTTTTGGGAATTAGTACTCCCATTTTCAGAAATGATAAAATAGTTGGTGTTCTGATTGGTTATGTACGTCTTGAATTTGTTTCTGATATTTTGAATGAATTGCAATTCACCGAAAATAGTTACTCCTTTATGCTAAATTCAGATGGCACTGTATCTGCTCATCCTGATCAGGCAATAATTTTAAGTCAAAATTGGGTGAGTCCGGATGCCGAAAATGTATCTGCTGTTTCTGCATATGAACAATTACCTGAGGATGCAAAAAAAGTTTTCGTTTCTATGACGGAAGGCTTACAAGGTTCTTCTATTGTACATGATGGTTCCAAGACATCCCTCTATACTTACAGCCCTGTTGGCATTCAAAATATGTCGATTTGTATTGTGTCTCCTTTATCAGAGGCATATTCTCTACTATATGGCTTAATCACTATCTTAGTGATTAGTGTATTCGTTATTATTATAATCAGTTTACTTGGCTCTTCCTACATGGCTTCCAAAATTTCAATACTTATCACATGGATTGTCGACCAGACTCGCCACCTTTCTGTAGGAATCACAGAAATTGAAAATAAAAAACTTCCTTATGGAAGTTCCAAAGAATTAATACTATTAAAAAAATCCATGTTTTCCCTAGGCGAAAATTTAAACAGTATACTTAGTAAACTGGATTTAGAATCAAACCACTTATCTGAAATGGTATTGCATTTAACCAACAACGTTGCGATCGCTAATGCAAATACAAATACCATTTCATCACACATTGAGCAGTTTGCAGCAGGAAGTCAGGAAATTTCTGCCACATCAGAAACTTTACAAAATCATTCTATTAAGAACATGGATTTCGTCTCTTCTATTGCCAGCTATTCTATGGAAGGAAGTCAGTACGCCAATAGTATGATGCAACGTTCAAAATCCATTCAAATTGATGCTGTAAAAGGTAGGGAATACGCTGTTGAAATGCTCACAGATATGAAAAAGCAACTAGAACAATCTATTCTGGAAAGTAATAAAACTAATATGATTCTTGATTTTACAAATGACATTTTATCTATTACTGAGGAAACAACCCTACTGTCTTTAAATGCCTCTATAGAAGCATCCAGAGCAGGTGTTGCAGGCCGCGGTTTTGCAGTTGTCGCAGAGTCCATAAAAAAACTTGCTGATAACAGCAAGCTGGCTGCAAATAATATTCAATATACAAGTCATACTGTGATTAAAGCTGTACAATCTTTAATATCCAATGTTAATTTGCTTCTTCAATATATTAATTCGAATGTTTTAAGTGATTATGAATCCTATGAAACAGTTACAAAACAGTATTTTGACGATGCTACAGCTATGGATACTATGATGGAACGTTTTGCATCACACGCTGAAACCCTGCGTGACTCTTTTCAAGAGATGAGTGGAGGTATTTCTGATATTTCTGCAACAATGGAAGAAAATGCCTTATCCATCACAGATATCGCCGAAAAATCTACAGATATCACTGCCCTGCTTCATGAAATCAATCAGGAAGTCGTTAAATGTAATGATGTTTCAACATTACTTAGAAACGAACTCTCCTCCTTTAAAAAATAGTTTTCATGGAAATCAGTCTCTTTTTACTGCGTTTTCCTCTGTCCGTGCTAGTTCAACAGACTCCAAATTGGGTCTTTTATTACAGATACTTATCTATATTGCTTTGTTCTATTACACGCTTACCTAATAACGTTATTGCTTGTTTGGGGCAATTATTCACACAGCGATAACATAGCGTGCATTGATTTCCAGATACTGCAATCTTATTTTTCAATTCAATATTTTTCATGGGACATAAATCAACACATTTTTTACAACCAACACATTTTTCAATATTTATCTTGAGTTTATTAGAATAATGTTTTGTTTCATTCATAAAGTAAAGTCTTTGTCCAAAAAGACCTGCAAGATGATACAGAATACCAATTCCCTCTTGCGGTGGATTGTCATTCTTAAGTTTTTCTACAGCTTTCTTTATTTTCCACTCTGCTTCTACTATAAGTTTTTTATTATCCTCTAAAGACCTTTTTAATACCTTTTCATCACCTATGCTGTCTGGCATTTTTATGTGTAAACCACCAATAATTATTGCACCATGTTTTTTGAGTTCTCTAGCTAATATACCTGATCCATCCCCACTAAATAATCCCATTGCTACAATAACAAAAACTCGCTTATCTTTCCACATCGATTTATGATTACTAAGAAAATCTTTTAATATTTTTGGTATATTACTATATTGTACAGGGTAGCTGAAAATAATGTCTTTATGTTTATCAATTTGATTTAGCAGCTCGTTGTCTTCAATAGAAAATGCCATTGCTGTATTATCATACAACTGCAGAAATTTTTCTATACAATATTTTGAGTTGCCTGTTCCACTAAAATATATGCCTATCATCATTATCCTCCAAATTTAAATTTTTAATTTATTTATATATATAGTCTTGATTCGCAATTTGATACAATTGCAAACCATATTATCTTCTAATGCATGGGTCAAATTAAAATAATAGGAAATTACAGTGGCAGGACAAATTAGAATTTGTCTATACCTTTTTGTAAAAAGTATCTGTTACTTTCAGCATACAATAAGCTAAAGCCACAGGATAGCAGTACATTTTCTGAAGCCTTGTTATCTCTGTCAATGTCAGCCGTAACTATCTGTGCATCTTGAAAAGAAAAGATTTTATTCACAAGCTCATTAATCATTCTCTTGCCCAGACCCTTGCCGATATAAGCTTCTTCTCCTATAAGATAATCAATTCCGTATGAGCCCATAAGTGGTAGTGTTCCAAAATCCTCATCAAAACTGTCCACACATTTATAGTATTGGCATAATCCAATCGGACACCCTTGCCACACTATAATTAGGTGTGTTAGCCATTGATATTGTCCATAGCGTTCTTTTATTTCAGTCATCCAGTCATTAATTGTAACTCCAAGATGCGGTATCTCATACCATCTTTTCACATGCTCCTTATTCAGCCATCTTTCTACCAACGGTATATCACTGTCATCTAGCAATCTTAATTCTAACATCGTTTTGCTCCTAATGCCTTATCGGCAACAAAATTTGGAATGAAGTCTTTTCTTATGCCATTTTTATTTCTCTCCATCAAGTTAGAATCTACTGCATATACAATGTTTTCCCCTGATATTATTTTTGGCATTGTGGTCAAACAACAGTTCCATTGTTTGCATAATTTCTCTTTATCAAGCTTTGAAACCCATTTGACTTAAATAAAATTCAGCTGCTTCTTTCATCTACTCTTCAATCATCTAGCTAAGTTAATTATGCTTAGTATATATATTTCATTAAACATATCACACCCCTACAAATTCAGATTTATCTCTCAAATGGCTTTTGAAAGGAACCGATTTCTATTAGATTCCCTTCTGGGTCAGCAATGTAACAAGTTCTTTGTCCCCATGGTTCTGTTGTAGGTTCTAAAACCGAAATAGCACCTTTGCTGATTGCCTTCGCATATTCTTCATCTACCTCATCGAAGGTATCTACATTAAGTGCAATCTCAGAATGACCATTAATGCCCTTTATATATTCATATTTCTTGCCTGTCATCTTTTCAAAATCACTTCTTCCATAAAGCAAAAACAAAGTGTTATCTTTGATTAAATATACATTTTCTGTATCTTCTTTTTCTTTGATTTCAAATCCCAATACATCTCGATAAAAACGAATCATCGATGACATATCATTTACAAATAATCCAAAACCATCTAGTCTCATTTTTCAACCCTCCTCCAGAAAGCAGTCTTAATAATATTAGTTGCACTATTCGAATATCTTTAAATTTTACCATTATACATTTTATCAAATTCATACAATCTTTCATCAACCTCAGAAAGCGAAATATTAAATTTATCTCGCATATCATAAATTCTCTTTGTATAATCAATATAGATTTTTAAATTATATTGATTATAATAAATCTTTTTTCCGTATATGGCCCGATATGCTCTCACATCAATAATTGGAAATACATCTGGATTAATGAATTTTAATATTGTGGAAGCCAACGGAAATCCAACTCCTTCAAAAGAAACCAACCTCTCTATCATTTCATGAACTTCCTTATCTTCAATCGACACTTTATTTTTTGATACAGTACTATATAACTGTGTGCAAAACATATCATCCATTTCAATAATTCGATTATACTTCCACAATGCAATTCTGCGTATATCATCCATCTGAATATTAGATTTATTTTTTAAATGCTCACATATTTTATCCTTCTCTCCCAAGTTATATGAAAAGGCATCTTCAAGAATATCCTTTTTCATATTGAATACTCTCATAACTAATCCTCCTGCTTACCTTTCTGTCTCTGTCGCTTTTTCTGTTCAGCAGAACATTTCAAAGCTCTCTCTTACTGTATTGAAATCGTAAATACAAAACAATGTATGCGTTAATGATACTATATAACAGGCTGTTTGATTTGTATTTACTATAATTTTTATATCAAATTTCTAGCTCTTGTAGTTCCACTATTTATTCGGATAATAGTACTTGCTTATCCTAATTCCGTCCGTTATCAGTAACTGAAGCATCAAGAATACGCTGTACTCGCCCAACAATACCACCTACCAGTATTAGAAAAAAAGTATTTTGTAGATACCAAAATAAATGCTCAAAGTACTTCCTTGTCGTCACTAAATTTATTTTGATAGCTAAGAATTGGCTTCCTATACTGTCCATGACCGGTATACTTTCCTGCTGTGACCGCTTTATTGGGACAGTGATTGTAGCAAGACCAACATTGCTGACACTTTTCTTGATCAATATGAACGTTATCAAAAACTGAAATTGCTTTTACTGGACAATAACGTGCACAAAGTCCACATTGTACACATACTTCACCATCAATTTCCATTTTTATTGTTCCGAATAATATTCTGGTAAAACGAGTTGGATTGCCTGGTACAAGCCAATCGATAAACCTGAGTTTTGGTTTTTGAGATAAAACTGCTTCACCGTTGGAAATTTTATGCAATGATTCATGAAGTCTGCCTATATATTTCTGGAACTGTTGAAATTCCTTTGGGCTTGGGCTATCAACATATCCTCTTCCAGATGCAATCATCGGCGGATAGCTTTCCGGCGCATGCAGGGAAAACGACTCTACAATCTGAAATCCCTTATTTCTCAATGCGCGCGACATGGTCTGTGCGGATTTCCCGCTTATACAGCCGAATGTATTAAATGTAAATGCATATTTGTTCTGCATTACAGGAAGTCTCTGTATGAATTCAAGTAATATTTCAGGTGGTTGCCATGAATCCGTAAAAAATGCAAATCCAATAACATCATATTCTGCAATAACAGAGGGCGTAATTCCCACAAAATCAATAAGTTCCATGTGAATATCCTGAAAACATCTTTTCACATACTCACACGCCAACTTTGTATTACCTGTCACCGAATAATACACAAATGCCACTTTCATAGAGCACCTCCCTTTTCCTAATGTACCATTTGTAAACGCATCTGCTGCATAAGTTGTTTTCGAAGAATGATAAGCGTATCAACTGTTTACAAGCCTTTCTATCGCTTCTTCTTTTGTTGCTACAAAAAAATATTATTTCCCTTGTTTGACTCATACATAAAATCCTTTAGCGGTTTGCTTGTATACTTGGTGTAATCGCCGTATATTGCAACTTTTGTCTGATAGCTTAGAAATTCTTGTAAAACTTCTCCATATGTCATTTTGTGCAATAACTGATTACCTTTTCAGCAAAATCAACAGCAATTTTCTTTGAATCTTCCGTTTCAAATTTATCTACATCATCGCCTGCATTTTTCTGTACAGCAGCTTTCCCAATATACATAATTTTAAAGTGCTCACAAAATCTTTTGATTCCATCTTCAAAAGGACTTATAGCATATTCGAAGTCATAGCCACATGTAGCAATTATTCCACACATTTTTCCTTCCAGCAGACTTGGCCCACGTTGTTTTCCATAATATTTGTGAAGTCCATAAAAACGATCAAGCATTGCTTTCATTGGAGCAGTGCAATACCAGATAAATATCGGGCTAGCTAAAATAAAGCAATCTGCCTTCAAGATTTCCTCTGATATATCGTACATGTCGTCTTGTATTGAACAACCATATTCACCTAATTTGTCTTGGCATTGAAAGCATTCCAAACATGGTGCAATCTTTTTATCATAAAGGAAAATCGTCTTAACTTCTGCTCCTTTCATCTCTAACGCAGTTAAAAATGATTTCAGTAGGGTCGCCGTATCACCGTTTTTTCTTGGACTGCCCATGAAAACTAATATTTTCATTATATTACTCCTGTCGATTATATAAATAATCTTCACTTCGCTTTTGTGAAACAATTATGAACTACACAATTCCATGTCAAATTCAATTTTTTAATTTTCCATATTATTATCACCGTGCTAAATTTGAATTTTATTAGTTATTCTTTTATAAATCTTTTATCCGAGTTGGGTATTCCACTTTCATCAGATACATATCTCTCTACTCGCATATGAAGGTTATACTTTTCTCGAAGTTCTATAATTTGTTCCATCATGGGTGAGGTATGGTGTATATCAATAGAATTCTGGTTTTTCCAACTATCAATCAATAAAACAGTTTCCTTGTCCTCCATAGAGAAAAAATATTCATATTTAATATTTCCATGCTCTGCCCGAATATTGTTTACAACATTACTTTCAACCATTTCTTCAGCAAACTTTCTTGCGCTTCCATTTTCTCCAGTGTAATAAATATTGATTATGATTGCCATTTTCGTTTTCCTCTTTAGAATCTAATTTATTATTTGCCATAGTATTATAACATCGCTAAATTGAAATTTATATATGTTATGGATTATGCTTGTTATCATTGCCATGTGTCAGGATAGGATAAATTTTTAGGAAGTTTTGTGTTGTGATTTCCTTTTGCAGAATTAATTTGCATTTGTGTTAAAAACAAGCAAGAACTTAAATCTGTATTTTTAATATTTGCATCACGGATATCCGCACCCAAAAAATTTGTTCCCTGTAAGCTACATCCTTCTAAATTTGCCGCAATCATCAATGTCATGCTAAAGTTCTTAGCATTCAAATTCGCTTTTTTAAAGTTTCTACCAAAATAATCTTTGCTATGTGCTTCATCATCAGAATCCATCGCTATCATATCGCTTACTTGCTTTAGTACTTGATTTACTTTTAAACGGTATTTCTCGTTATCGAATTTTAAAATCTCTTCTGTAGGCTGGTTTGTTATCTGTTCGATCTCAGAAATAAGCGCTTCAATCATCGCTTGAAGCTGTTTATCTGTGATTAAAGATAAGGACTCGAGTAGATACCATTCCATCTGATGAAGTTGAAATACAATCAAGAAAACTTCAAAGATTTCATTTGCTTTCTCATGATGTGTTTTCCAAGTCACATTGGGATAACAGCCTTGTGTTACTTTTTGTCCTGCTCCAAAGCAGTCATATGCTAAACAGCCTCTCATATTTTTATCTGCCAACTCTGAATGAATATTACAACGATAATCGTGCATTAAGTTTTTACAGGGAATTCCAGCCTCTTTATTTGCGGGGAACCCATCTGTTCTTGAACAATATAAAGCCACACAACACAATCCGCCACATTTTTCACAATCTATTTTCAGTTTTTTTACTAAAGCTGTATACTTGATATCTATTTCATTTTCGTTCATGATCACACCTCTAAAATATTAAAAATAATCTCCACTACAAATTCATTTTTTTCCGCTATCCGTAACTGAAGCATCAAGAATACGCTGTACTCGTCCAACAATACCGCCTGTCAGCATTACTTTAATACCTCTGGGATGATTGCCCGAATTCGTAAGAATCCGCATCACAATACCTTCCGTCAATTTACCAGTTCTCTGATCCTGTTTCTGAACTACCATGACCTTTGTTCCTATTTTTATTTCACTTCTTATGGTTCCGTCCATCATATCTCCAATCACTCTTTTTTATTCTGCCTCAACAGGTTTCTCCTAATATCAATATGTCAATTATAGCCTATGCATAACTGCAAAGTAAAATATAAGCACAAGATTTATTCACTTTCGTATATGGTAGCTATATCATGTATTCTGCGCTTCATTTCTGCACGGATATGTAACGGCTCTAAACACTCACATTTATCTCCAAAACTAAACAGAATATTGTAGTAGTATTCGTTCTCTATGAAAGGAAAATTTACAATGTAATGCTCCTCACCATCTGGCATAAATTGTTCGTAAGGGCAATAATCAAGTATCTGGTCCATGACAGATTTATGAATACGAATTTTGATTTCCTTTTGCATCGTTTCCAAAATATCTGTAATATCTAACTGCGGTTTTTGATACTCTCGTGGCGTAAATAATTCCTCTTGTATTTGTAGGTTTGATATGCGGGATAGTTTAAATAAGCGAAAATCTTTTCTTTTATAACAATATCCCTGCATGTACCAATGACTACTTTTCA
>CAZAAC010000056.1:0-12762 GCA_964483155.1 uncultured Lachnospiraceae bacterium
ATCTCATGTTCACTTAATTGTACGCAAAAAAGCGCTTATCTCTCGATAAGCGCCTTTGCCCTTGTTGCAAACAATCTTAGCATACTCATTTTTATTTTGCAAATACTTTCTATCGTGCATCGCACTAATTTCATTACACTAATTACACCACATTAATTGCACTACACTAAACTGCTTTAAATGCTTCCTCTAAATCCTGAATGATATCATCAATATTTTCAGTTCCAATAGAGAGACGAATTGTATTTGGCTTAATTCCCTGATCAAGCAATTCCTCCTTCGACAACTGTGAATGTGTTGTTGATGCCGGATGAATGACTAGCGATTTTACATCTGCCACATTTGCAAGGAGTGAAAAAAGCTCTAAATTGTCAATGAAGTCCTGTGCTTTTTTTGCATCTCCCTTAATCTCAAAAGTGAATATGGAGCCGCCGCCATTAGGGAAATATTTTTTGTATAATGCTTTTTGCGTTACATCCTCTGTAACTGATGGATGATGCACCTTTTCCACCTGCGGATTCTGGCTTAAATACTTCACTACCCGTAATGCATTTTCAACATGACGCTCTACGCGAAGCGAAAGTGTTTCCAATCCCTGCAAAAACAGAAATGCATGAAAAGGCGAAAGAGTGGCTCCCGTATCTCTTAACAGAATTGCACGGATTTTTGTAACAAAAGCTGCTGGTCCAACCGCTTTGGTGAAGCTGATTCCATGATAGCTTGGGTTAGGTTCTGTTAGGGATGCAAATCTTCCTGATGCTTCCCAATCAAATTTACCACTGTCAATAATGACACCGCCAATTGTCGTTCCGTGTCCACCTATAAATTTTGTAGCAGAGTGTATGACAATATCTGCACCAAATTCAATCGGTCTTACAAGATAAGGTGTCGCAAATGTATTATCCACAACAACAGGAATTCCATAAGCATGTGCAATCTTTGCAACAGCTTCAATATCAGTAACATCTGAATGTGGGTTTCCAAGTGTCTCGATAAATACTGCTTTCGTATTTTTCTGAATTGCTTTTACTATTGCTTCTTCACATGGGTCTACAAAAGTTGTAGTAATTCCATATTGTGGAAGCGTATGTGCTAATAGGTTATACGTACCACCATAAATATTTTTTGCCGCCACGATATGATCACCATTCTGTGCAAGATTCTGTATGGTATAAGAAACTGCAGCTGCCCCTGAAGCAACTGCTAACGCTGCCACCCCGCCTTCTAATGCTGCAATTCTTTTTTCAAAAGCATCCTCCGTTGGATTTGTAAGCCTTCCATATATATTTCCTGCATCTGAAAGATTAAATCTTGCAGCAGCATGCTCTGAATTATGAAAAACATACGAGGATGTCTGGTAAATCGGTACTGCTCTGGCATCGGTTGCTGGATCTGGCGTTTCCTGTCCAACATGCAGTTGTAATGTCTCAAATTTTAACTTTCTGTCTGCTCTTTTTATTTTATCACTCATACTATTCTCCATTCTGCATATTTCAAGAATATGACTTGCTCTTTTTTATTCATAATTAGTCTGTGAAAAGTGGCGTTGATAAGTATCTTTCGCCTGTATCTGGCAATAATACCACAATATTTTTTCCTGCATATTCTGCTTTATTAGCAATCTGCTCAGCAGCAAATAATGCAGCACCTGATGAAATGCCAACTAGAATACCTTCTGTCTGTGCAAATACTCTGCCTGCTAAAAATGCATCTTCATTTTGAACAGCAATAATTTCGTCATAAATCTCTGTATCTAAAGTTTCAGGAATAAATCCTGCACCAATTCCTTGAATTTTATGTGCGCCTGCTATTCCCTGCGACAGTACTGGTGAACTTGCTGGTTCCACTGCAATTACTTTAATGTCAGGGTTTTGGGATTTTAAATATGCACCTACGCCAGAAATGGTTCCTCCTGTTCCTATCCCTGCTACAAAAATGTCTACAGTCCCATCTGTATCCTCCCATATTTCAGGACCGGTTATTTTTTTATGGACTTCTGGGTTTGCAGGATTATCAAACTGTCCTGGTATAAAGGCACCTGGCGTTTCTGCTGCGATTTCATCCGCTTTTGCAATAGCACCCTTCATTCCTTTCGTACCATCGGTCAGTACAAGTTCTGCCCCATATGCCTTTAATAAATTTCTTCTTTCAACGCTCATTGTTTCAGGCATTGTTAAAATAATTCTGTATCCTTTAGCCGTTGCAATGGAAGCCAGACCGATTCCCGTATTCCCACTTGTGGGTTCGATAATAACTGAACCTTCCTTTAATAAACCCTTTGTTTCCGCATCTTCAATCATGGCCAATGCAATTCTATCCTTCACGCTTCCTGCAGGATTAAAATACTCCAGCTTTGCTATTATTCTTGCATTAATGTTCCTTTTTTTTGCATACTGTTTTGCTTCCAGTAAAGGTGTTCCTCCAATTAGTTCCGTTACACTCTCATAAATCTTTTTCATAATATGACGCTCCTTCCATTGCAGTTGAGTCTTTTCTTTTATTCATAGCTACTTAGTAGGTTTTGTATGATTAAAATCATACCCACTTTCAAGAGATTTGTCAACAGTATTTTTTTAGGTCATATTAAGTCAAAAAAAAAACCAAGTATTATGAACTCGGTTCCTTTTGCATCTGTTCTTCTCTACTAAGCTTCGTAATCTTTTTCCACTGTTGCATCAGGTGCGTTCTTCTGAACACTCTCAATACCATTTAAGCATGCTGCTTCTGTGGTATAAACTTCTGATGTTGCAATAGTCTGACCGTTTGATGCCTTGAGATTAAAATGATACCCTGCGTTTGTTTTTGAAACTACGAATTTTCCCATGATTATTTCCTCCTGTGCGAAAGTAATATTGTCATTCATAGTATACATTATTTTTTGCTGAAAATCAAAAGATATTCGTTATTCTATTTCACATATTTATTTCTCTTGTGCCTTAATAAGTGCATTCTCAAGCGCTTTTAAATGCGTTTTCGAGGACAAAGTCGCGCCGCTAATAACATCTACTTGCAACGTTTGCTCTTGTATCGCATCATGAAACAGGTCATCAATTGTTCGCCCACTTCTTAATGCAACAGGTTTCCCATCTTTGTTTATAGCGCCTTTCAGAATCACGATTACCATCGACAGTAAAGAAGGCTGTGGAACCACTTTTATTGTTACATTATAAGTTGTTAATGTCTATCTTTAGATTTGACTCCATTGCAAACAGAGCTACATTTTCTATCAGTCTCTATTTCAAGATATGATTTGTGATATGAATTCTTTAGTTCGCTCCTCTTTGGGATTGTTAAATATCTCCTCTGGCGTACCTTCTTCCAGTATCATTCCTTCATCCATATAAACGACACGGTCTGCTACTTCTTTTGCAAAACCCATCTCATGGGTAACAATGACCATTGTCATTCCCTCTTTAGCAAGATCTTGCATAACTCGTAACACTTCTCCAACCAGTTCTGGGTCCAGCGCTGAAGTTGGTTCATCAAAAAGCATGAGTTTCGGGTTCATAGCCAGTGCTCTGGCAATTGCTACTCTCTGCTTTTGTCCTCCAGATATCATCGATGGATAAGTATTTGCTTTTTCAGTCATATTAACCTTATCTAAAAGCTCCATGGCTTGTTGCTTTGCTTCCTCTAAAGGAATTTTCTTAACCTGTACTATTCCTTCCAGAACATTCTCTAAAATTGTCTTATGCGAGAAAAGATTAAAGTGTTGAAACACCATTCCAACTTCGCGGCGAGCCAGATGAAGATTCTTGCTCTTCATAGTCAATTCTTTCCCATCTATTTCAATCGTTCCTTTTTGTGCCTTCTCTAAAAAATTCAAACATCGCAACAACGTACTTTTTCCTGATCCACTTGCACCGATAATAACCACTACTTCATTCTCTTCCACCTGGAAATTTATATTTTTTAATACATGGTTCTTTCCAAACCACTTGTTTATATTCCTCACTTTTACCATATAGTCACTCCAATACTTTATAATCACTTACATTCAACTTCTTCTCAAGCATATTGGCAATAAGCGTTAATAAAGATGTTAAAATCAAGTAATAAATCGCCGCAATTGTGAGCATCTCCATAAGACGGAAATTGGAAGATGCTAACTGCCTAGCATAAAGTAGCAGTTCTGGTACTGCAACTGCACTAGCCAAAGAAGAATCCTTTAATGCAATAATTAACTGGTTACTAAGCGGCGGAATTGCTCTTTTAAGTGCCTGAGGCAACACAATTCTGCGCATCACTTGCATTTCTGTCATACCGATGGATAATCCCGCTTCTCTCTGTCCTCTGTCAATTCCCTGAATTGCCCCACGAAATATTTCTGCAATATATGCTGCATTATGAATTCCTAGTGCCAGAAATGCAGATGGAAGATTGTCTAGTTTCACAACATTCACAAGCCCAAAATAAATCATGAGCAACTGCAAAAGCAACGGCGTTCCACGAATGAACCAAACATACGCTTTAGCTGGCACTGAAAAAATCTTATATTTAGAAATTCGCATAAGCGCTAATACTAAACCAAAAATAATACCAATTGCTATTCCGATGACTGTGACATAGATTGTCATCTTTGCAGCATTCAAAAATGCGAAAAAATAATTTGGAATGACTGTAAAGTCCCAAACTCCCATGACTTTTCACCAACCTTTCATTCCCTATTGAATGGTAATATCTACACCGTCCATCCATTTCTCACTGATTTTTTTTAACGTTCCATCTGCATGCATATCTTGCAGAATCTTATTTACTTCATCTAATAGTTCGATATCGTCTTTATTAAAAGCGATTCCCATATTTTCTAGACGTAACAATGTATCTACCATAACGATATCCTCACCGCTTGCCATTTCCTTCATGGCTTGTAGTCCAACTAAACGGTCTGTAATCACGCCATCAACTCTCTTACTAATCAGTTCCATCATTGTGGCATTATCGTCTTGATAGTATACTGCTTCTGCACCTAAGCCTTCAGCATCTCCTACAAAATTCGTTCCAGTTGCCACAGCAATCTTTTTACCTGACATTTCGGATGCACTAGCGACTCCTGCGTCGAGACGTGTAAAAAGCTGTGCCCCTGAGAAATAGTATGGTACCGAAAAATTAACTACTTCTAAGCGCTCATTAGTTATTGCCATACTTCCAAGAATTGCATCATATCTCTTGCTGCGTAGTCCTTCAATGAGACCATCCCAATCTGATGTTACATAATTAAGTTCCACACCCAAGCGTCTGGCAATCTCTTCTCCTACCTCAACATCAAAACCAACAACTTCACCATCTTCCATATAATTAAATGGCGGATATCCACCACTTCCAACAACGGTAAACTTACCACTTTCTAAAACTCTATCCAAACTATTCATGTCTTCCTGCCCGCATCCAGCAAAAAGTGTTGCAACTAAAATACAAGTTACAATTAGGGTTGTAAATTTCTTTTTTTTCATACATAAATCCTTTCTATGATCAATTCGTTTATACTGACAACTCAATATTACCATAAAGTTGTCAGTTTAACAAGTATTTTAAAACATACTCATGATTCACTCATGGTTTTATGTTACGCTTTTATATATTCTTCGACAGCATCAACACAGCTTACATCACCAACATAGATTAGAATATCTCCCACCAAAAAAGTTATATATGGCCCAGGAGACAGAATAATCTGGTCGTCTCTGCATAGAGCAATTATAGTTGCACGAGTCTCCTGCCAAAAATTTAACTCCTTCAACGTCCTTCCAATCATCTTTGAAGCTTCTACCACTTCAGCACGATAATTCTGGAAAGGATTTGTCTCCGAATATTTGTCATTCATGCTGACAATAGATCCTACAACCTCAAGCATACGCGCATTCAGTTCTCCCTGCTCCTTCATCATCTCCTGCAATTTTTTTTTCATCACTTTGGGATTATTCTGTTGCCCAAAACGCTCCACATAGTTTCTAGCTTTGCTTTCGGATACCACCACTGTCCCACTATTTTGCATAATCTCTACAATCTCTACATCTGCAAGTAGTTTCATTGATCTCCGAATTGTTTCAGGTGAGACTCCATATTCCGAAGACATAACAGAACGCCCATATATTTTTGTATTCTCCTTTAATTCGCCCCTGCTAATCCTTGAGGCTATATCTAACGCAATCCTTGCATAAATCGGAACAATAATATCTTTATCCAATGTTTGTTACCTCCTATATTTTATCTGAAGTTTCATTTTCAGATAACTTGGCAGCTATTTCTATTATCATACAATTTCAAAAAAAAGTCTAGATAGACCTAAAAAGCCTTTCTTCTGAAAAGAAGCTGAGAAAAGTAATATTGACTTCTATCATTTATGGGCACTAAATTTTTCAGGGCTAATATGACAGTATCCATTTGGATTCTTCGTAAGATACTTTTGGTGATATTCTTCTGCTTTCGTATAATTAAGTAAGGGCTCCACTTCAATTGCGATCTTCCTGCTGTACTTTTTTTGCAGTTGATCAATTGATTCTAAAATGGTTGCCTTCTCGTTACTATCAATATAATAAATCCCTGTGCGATACTGTGATCCCGTATCTCCACCTTGCCTATTTATGCTGGTCGGATCAATCACATCATAATACAGCTCCAGCAAAAATTTTAAGCTGATACGGCTATCCTCATATTCCACTTTAACCGTTTCTGCATGCCCTGTATTTTTTCGGCAAACTTCCTCATACGTTGGATGATCTGTATTTCCATTCGCATATCCTACTTCTGTTGATAAAATGCCGGAAATATTTTCTAAATATTTTTCTGTCCCCCAAAAGCAACCGCCTGCCAGATATATTTCCTTTTTCATTCTCGTTTCCTCCCAAAAGTTTTTCAAAGTTGCACATTTACTCTATTCATTTACTATATATCAATTTCATTCTGCTTGAAAATAATTTCTTTTATATCGTCCGGCATCATAGGTTTATAAAAATAAAAACCCTGAATCTCATCACACTTTTCATCTCTTAAGAATGCATATTGATCCTCCGTCTCAACCCCTTCTGCCAGAACTCCAATTCCAAGATTTTTTGCCAGTTGGATTATACTTTTTACAATTTCCTTTTCTTTATTTGAATTTTCTGAGATTCCTTGCACGAACTCCATATCAATTTTAATTAAATCGATGGGAAATATCCTTAATCTGCTTAATGATGAGTGTCCTGTACCAAAATCATCAATCGATATCGTTATTCCAAGGTTTTTCAATTCCTGTATCCGTTGTAATACATAAGATTCCTCATTAAAAGCTACACTTTCTGTGATTTCAATCTGAATATTAGATGCAACTGTATGTGTATCCTCTAATATTTCACTTACTTGTTTAATAAAATTGATATCTTTAAGTTGTTCAAGTGAGAGATTAATAGAAATACGATATTCTTTATGAAAACTCTCTCTACATCTTTCACATTGCTCACAAACTGTTCTAAAAACCCATAATCCAATCGGTCTTATAAGACCTGTTGTTTCTGCCAATGGTATAAAAATATTTGGTGAAACCATTCCATATTCAGCATTCTTCCATCTTAAAAGGGCTTCAAACCCAATTACTTCTTTTGTATCAACTTTAATCTGGGGTTGATACTGTATAAATAATTCGTTGCTTTCCAATGCCCGATACAGCTTGTTTGTTAGTTTCATTTTTTTAACTACATCATTTTTCATTTTGGGAGAAAAGAAAACGCATTCATTTTTTCCTATACTCTTAGCTGAATACATAGCAATATCAGCATTTTTAATCAATGTTTCTGGTTCTTCGCCATCCACTGGAAAAATAGCTACACCAATACTTGCTGTAATTGCAAATTCAATATTTTGAACGAGAACTGGTTTATGAAAAATATCCATAATTTTTTCGGAAATTTGATAAAAATCTTCTACTTTTTCAATATTAGAAATTTGAACTAAAAATTCATCTCCACCAAATCTGGATACAGTGTCCTCTTTTCTCAAACAATTTTCAAAACGCTCTGCCACTGTTTTTAATACGATGTCTCCAGCTGAATGTCCCATAGTATCATTGACTGATTTGAATGAATCTAGGTCTATAAACATAACAGCTGTCAATGACCCATTACGTTTTGCCAAATGGATATTCTGTTCTAATCGATTTATATATAGCTCCTTATTTGGTAATCCCGTTAATGGATCATAAAACGCCATTTTATGTAGCTTAATTTCTGTTTCCTCGAGTGTCTGCTTTTGAATCAAAATTTCCTGAATAAAATCAGTCACTTTTTTCTTATAGATGATAATAAATGTTATAATCAAGAATACACCAAAATAAGAAATTAAACCTGGCAGAGAAGATGGTGATCCTGTTTGAATCATAAATAAACTAGCAAAAATAATACTAGATATATTTAGAATAATACTTACTATGTATCCTGTTTTGTTTTCTTTCAGCACTAAATAAACAGAAGTCAGCATCTGTAATTGTGTTATAATCCCTCTTAGAGCAGGTGTGGCCATCCCTATACCCAGTATTCTGATTACCCTTTCTTCCATTGCTAATTCCTTAAGTGAAATGGAAAGAAAAATATAAATCAAAACTGAGACAATAATATTTACACATTTCCTAATCTGAGAGAATTCTTTCTCTTTGTAATCATTTAACTTCATACAAGCCTCCTAGCTTTCACTTTTTATCAAGAAATAGTATCCTTCCATTAAAGACTTAATCGTCAGGGTCAATAAACATTATCTTTTTATTGATAGAACCAATTTCTTTCCAGCTCTGATGGTGTTAATGGCTCTGAAAATAAATACCCTTGAATTTCATCGCATTCCATTTTTTTGAGACATTTCCACTGTTCTTCCGTTTCAACACCTTCTGCGATGACTTTAATGTTATTTACTTTTGCAACCGAAATAACCATCTGGACGATAGATTTAGAATAGATATCGCTCTCAATATGGTCAATTAATTCCTTTGCTATTTTGATTCTGTCAACCGGTAACTGCCTCAAATAATGCAGAGAGGAATAGCCTGTACCAAAATCATCTATGGCAATGGAAATACCCATTTCCCTTATTTGATTTAAGGTGTCTTTTATCATTTTACTATTTTCCAATTGAACATTTTCAGTGATTTCAATTTCAAATTTATCATGTGGAATCTGATATAGTTTTAATATTTGACGCAATCTGTCAGCAAATCTGACTTCCAACAGTTGTTTACTGGATACATTGATTGCCATTTTCAAATTCGTATTTGATTCGATTCTCCATTTTGCCAATTGCTTTGCAGCCTGTTCCATAATCCAATATCCCAAAGGAATAATCATTCCATTTTCCTCTGTCAACGGAATAAACTCCATAGGTGGGATATAATCTCCACTCTTTGTGTACCATCTTAGTAATGCTTCTACTCCGTAAATGCTTCCATCTGCGCATAGTACTTGTGGCTGGTATTGAAGTGAAAATTCTTCATCATAACGTACTTTTTTTAATTTCAGATCAATTCTATCTTTTTTATTTATATAGTTACCAATCTTATCATCATATTTTTGAATGATATTAAAGCCAATTTTTCTTGCCTGCATCATAGCAGTATCTGCATTTCTGACTAGTTCTACTACATTTTTAGAATCTACTGGATAGCAGGAAATTCCAATATTGATGGTAATTCTTATTACATTATTTTCAATCAGATAATTATCACTACAATAATTTATGATTTTTTCAGCCTGATTAATTGCTTCCTCATAAGATTCCAAAGATTTAAAGACAGCTACAAAAACATCTTCCCCATAGGAAGTAGCGAGTCCGCCTTTTTCCTCCATAATTTGTTCAATTCGTTTTCCCACTTCCGCTAGTGCCTTTTCTGCTACATATTTTCCATAGACAGACTTCATACTTTTAAATTTATTTTGGTCAATATATAAAAGATAAATCTTTTCATTGTGTGCTATATTCCGCATTTGTTTTTCCAGATAATCTTCCAGGTATCTTCTGTTTTTAAGACCTGTGATGATATCCGTACTCATAATTCTTATAATTTCAACTGTTCTCTCTTCAACACGCTGTTCCAGCTCAATAACATATTCCTTTTCTTTTCGTAATATTTCATCCCTGTGTATACTGTATTGCGTGAAACTCGTAAAGATAAAATAAAACATGATTGCTGTTACCAGAAATAGTAAGGAAGGTGCCTGTACTCCTTTAAACATAAATAATAGGAATGGAACAGTAAGAAATAGCAATTCTTTTTTAAATTGTTTTAATCCCGTCTGCGGTTGCTTTGCTTCAGGATTTTTAGCACTATCGTATCCCTTTAGTTTAATCCATCCGCCAATACCCATCAAGGTAAATGCGATTACATAGCCACCATCCAGTAAAGAATTAGGTTCATAAGATTGATAAAAATATTCATAGTAGTAAATGATATCCGTTACAACAAACGCAATACCGCCAGCTGCAGAGAACTTAACAAACAGAGGTGCATTTCGATCTCTCACTGAAAAGAACCAAATATTTGTCCATGCATAAATCACATAATCTGTTATCAATGAAAACATAGAAACTGGATCCGTTAATAGTATTGCAGCTCTTTCTGGATTCTGTTCAAAAATAAATACCCATACAAGTACCATAATACTGACTGAAACCATCAACGTATCAAGAAAAATCTGCATTCTATTCCAACTTCTAACTTGAAAATATCCAGATAACATCAAAGACAACACTAGAAATAGATTGGTCAAAGAGTATCCATAGGTGATTACCAGGTTACTCTGTGGATCAACATGAAGGACTATTGTGGAAAATCCCCACATAAAGTCACATAGAAACCAAGAGAAAATCGATAGTGCAAAAAACAATCCCGAAATTTTCAACAACTTGTGGCTTTCTTTCTGGTAAAACCCCCAAAAAACAGGTAGAAATGCAATCAATGTTATAGTGGGGGATAGAATATCACCGATTATATTGTTTTGATACACCAGTGCAATAAAATAAACCAGATATAATAAAGCCATTGGAATTACATATCTTTTTTTCATCCTATCCCCACCCCCATTGGTAGTTAATTTGACATTCTATAAGTGAAAGAATCCAACCGTTTGATCCAGTTTTTCTGCACTTCTTTGATTTTCCATTGTCTGTTCCAATACCTCATTTGTTTTTAAAGCAATGTCTGTTACTCTCATAGCGATATCAGTTGTACCCTGTGCACCTTCTCCCGCTGCTGTTGTAATTTCTTCAATTGCACGTCTCATTTGCTGTATTGTTTCATATAATTCCTCTGCAATCGCATTAATCTCTGCCACTACTCCTTGTACTGCATCTGCATCCTGATCATACCGAAGACTTGTATCCACAAACATCTTATAATCATTTAAAACCTGATTATCCACAAAGTCAAGTAATGCTCTCGAGTCCTGTACTACACTTTCTACCGCTTCCGAAACATTGTATGTAATGTCATTAATTCTTGATACTGCATTTTTAGAATTTTCAGCCAAAACTCTGATTTCATCTGCTACAACTGCAAATCCTTTTCCGGCTTCTCCTGCTCTGGCTGCTTCAATTGCTGCATTTAATGCAAGCAAATTTGTTTGAGAAGTAATTTGTAAGATTGTCTGGGAAAGGCCCTTAATTTCTTCTATTGCTCCTGTCTTTTTTATAGACTCTCGCAACTGCGTATTCGTCCTGTCATAAATATCTATTGCATTTTGGTGTGATACACCAGTTTCATTTTTCAACTTTCCAGCACGTTGTTTGATTTCAACCGCCAGCTGCTCCCCATGCAAAGTTCTATCCTTCATATTTGTCACTTCAGTTTCTATCTCATACGTGGAAGCATTCAACTCTTCTGTTGTTGCCGAGGTCTCTTCCATCCCAGCTGATAGTTGTTCTGTTGTTGCCGATATGTCTTCAATATTTCCGTGAACTTCTTCCATTCTCCTAGATGATTGTTCAGCAATTGTTTTCACACTTTCTGACTCTGATTGAATATTCATTATAATCTCTGCGATTTTCGCCTGCATATTATGTGAAGAGCGTGCAATGATTCCTATTTCATCTTTTCGGTCCAACAGTTTTCCTTCAAACTGGAAATTAAAATCTCCCTGTTCCATGAGTTGCAGTCTATCCTGAATAATCTTGATCCCTTTTGCAATGGCATTACCCATAAGATAGGAAACAATCATTCCTGCAACTAGCAACACACCTGCAAGCAACACAATCATAAGCATTGTATGATCTATCTTTTCTGATACGACATCCGTATATATTCCTACAAACCACATCCCAATGATCGCTCCACTATCGTCTTTAATAGGAACATAATAGGTTTGTGCTGATTTCCCTAAAATATCAGCCGCCCCAGAATATGCCTTCCCCTGATTTAAAACCTGTTCTATTACTTCCTCAGATGCCTGTGTCCCAATCATGCGTTTTCCACTCTCGTCCTGCACATTGGTTGCGATTCTAGTATCATTTTGAAATATAGTAGATAAAACCTGGGTTCCTTTTGTAAAGTCATCAATGACTTCATAATTTTCATTGATTTGTGTGTCGCCTTTATAAAGCTTTCCATCTCTAACTGACCAACTTCCTTCGTAAGTCCTGTCTAGTAATTGCAATCCCATATTTGAATAATTCTGCAATTCTTCACTGCTTTCAGAAAAAACAAGATTGTTTACTTCATCCCGCGTAAACAAGACAACTGTTAAAGTTAATACTACAATAATACTTACTGCAGCAAGTACAATTTTCCATTTGATTTTCATACTT
>CAZAAC010000057.1:0-783 GCA_964483155.1 uncultured Lachnospiraceae bacterium
AAGATGGTAGGTGAACTGAGTAGGGAAGAAGCAACACAGGAAGTAATTATGTCCCGCATTTTAAATAATGGAAAAGGAGAAGAAGTATGAGCAAATTTGTGGAGGGAATTAGAAAGTATGCTATGACGATTGTGCTGGTATTGGTAATTGTTTTCTTTGCAATATTATCAAAAGGAAAAATATTGCAGGCAACAAATATCAATAATTTAATTGCACAGAATGCATATGTGTTTGTTTTAGCAACAGGTATGTTGTATTGTATCTTAACAGGAGGTAATATCGATCTTTCGGTTGGTAGTATTGTCTGTTTTATAGGTGCTGTTGGTGGAACGATGATGGTATCTTGGAGTTGGCCGGTATGGCTGTCAATGCTTTGCATGATATTGATTGGTATTATTATAGGTGTTTGGCAAGGATACTGGATTGCATATATGAAAATACCACCTTGGATTACAACATTGGCAGGAATGTTAATGTTCCGTGGTCTTGGTAATGTCGTATTGAAGGGGTTGACTATTTCAAATTTTCCAGAAGCGTTTGTCAACTTATTTAATGGCTATGTTCCAGATGCTCTAGGGTTCATTCCATTATATTCAGGTGAGACAAAAATGAATGTCCTATGTATTTTTGTTGGATTGGTTGTTTGTGCAATAATAATATATATGGAAATAAGAAACCGCAATAACAGAAAAGTAAAGGGTTATGAGCTTGATACACTATCAAAGACAATTGTTAAAACAATTATTATGTGTGCAGTTGTACTATTTCTTGTTTTTAAACTTG
>CAZAAC010000057.1:793-6907 GCA_964483155.1 uncultured Lachnospiraceae bacterium
TATGTATAAAGGAATTCCTTTTATATTGATTTGGATTGCGATCATCATGTTAATTTATAACTTTATAGCTTCAAAAACAATCCTTGGAAGATACTTTTATACAGTAGGTGGAAATGCAGAGGCAGCTAAAATGTCAGGTGTTGATACGAAAAAGATTTTCTTCATTGCATATATCAATATTGCTTTCCTTACAGCTGTAACAACAATGATTACGATGGCTCGGTTGTCTTCGGCAACACCAACGGCAGGTATAAACTATGAGTTAGATGCAATCAGTTCTTGCTTCGTTGGTGGGGCAAGCGCATATGGCGGTTCAGGAACAATTCCAGGAATGTTAGTAGGTGCTTCCCTAATCGGTGTTATCAACTTAGGTATGAGTATCATGGGTGTGGATACTGACTGGCAGAAGATTGTAAAAGGTATGGTATTGCTTTCAGCAGTTATCTTCGAAGTACTCAATAAAAAACAGAAAGCATAAGTTAGGCTTGATTAGTAATAAAGGAGTGACTCATTATTGAGCCACTCCTTTATTACTTTTATTTTGGTTTGTGGTGACAAATGTCAATTATATTTAGAAAGAAAATTATTGTATAATAAAGTGGAAATAAAAATGTAGCATTCTTTTATGAAAGGGAAAAATATGAAAAGAATAAGGATAAAGAACTTAATGCTTTTAGCAATGCTTGGGCTTTTTGTTTTTGGGTCAAGTATAACAACATTTGCGGCTGATAGCGAAATTGACACTGCAGGTAATCAATTTTTATCTCAGGAAACTATTGCAAATACGATTTATGAGAGAGACTTGTACTGGGCAGGCGAAAATCTGAACCTTACAGGAGGAGATATCAGTCAAGATGCCCTGCTTTTAGGAAACGCATTAACATTAAGTGATTCTGAAATTGGAGGGAGTCTACGCTCGGCATCATATAAGCTTTTGCTTTCAGACACTATAATAGAGAATAATATTACTGCCGCTGGATATTCATTAAATATTGAAGAAGGTACGGTGGGAAAGGGCGTATATCTGACAGGCAATGACATAAATTTTGCAGGTGAATGTGATGCTCTTACGATAGCTGCAAATACAGTATATATTAATGGCATTATAAATGGAGACGCTACTATTGGCGCAAGTAATATTGTAATCGGGCCAAATGCAGTTGTAACAGGCGATCTGAATCTATCCTCAGTGGAGATGCCTGATATACCTGAGACCGCATCTATTTCTGCTACTAATTTTACTGCTACAAGAGAATATGAGGATTCAATCGAGACAATATCTGTTGGGGCAAAAATTTTACAAAAATTATTTTCTAGACTATATTGGATTCCAGCAATGTTGCTAATCACTCTGTTTTTCTGTTTGTTGATTCCAGATGCTTTAGATGGAGCTGGCAGTATGATTATAAAAAGAAAAGTGGCCATGCCGGTGACAGGATTTGTATCAATACTGGCATTACCTATGTTGCTGGTTTTTATTTGTATTACCTTCATTGGCTTGCCTCTGGCTGGGCTACTCCTTTTGCTTTTATTACCGCTGTTTCTATTTGCGGTTCCATTTACGGGGGCATCGATAGGAAGAATAGTCTTCCCTAAAATGAATGTATGGATTTCTTCTATCATTGGTGCAGCAGTTTTAACATTCGTTATTATCATTCCTATATTAGGTGGATTGATTCGATTTGCTTCAGTCATATATGTAATGGGATATTTTGTGCTAAAGTGTTATGAGCGATTACTACAGTTAAAAAACAAACAGACTGTTGTTGCGCAAGAGGTCGTAGAAGCAACAGAAGTAAAATAACTTAATCAAGAAGTAGAACAATAAAAATAAGCAATCTGCTACCGTGTTCTGTAGTAGATTGCTTTATCATTTAACCGACTCTAATTTTCTGAAGATGGGAGGATACTATTTTTATTAAGCTTTTTAATAACAAAAGAAAACATACATAATGACATTAGCAAAGAAGCAATGTCAGCGATAGGCTGTGAAAAAACAATACCATTTAGTCCCCAGAATTTATTACTCAAAAACAATACGGGAATGAAAACAAAGCCTTGGCGGCTAAGCGATAAGATAAGGGCATTCATTGCTTTTCCCATTGCTTGGAATGTGAACAGGAAAACAAACATGATACCAATAAATGGACCCGCAAGCATTAATGCTCTCAGCATCATGATTCCATTTTCAATAACGCCGGCATCGGATATAAAAATTTTTATAATTGTTTCAGCGTTAAACACATAAAATACTGTTAATATGCTACCCATAATAAAATTGCATAGCATTG
The DNA here is from genome assembly GCA_964483155.1 of uncultured Lachnospiraceae bacterium. Classification (GTDB taxonomy): domain Bacteria; phylum Bacillota; class Clostridia; order Lachnospirales; family Lachnospiraceae; genus JAAYYM01. Next base: position 3,085 of record CAZAAC010000057.1, read on the forward strand.
CAAAATACATGATGTTCTTCATTCGTTTGATATTACCTGCACCATAACAATAACCAGCAAGTGGCTGTATCCCCATTGCCAAACCCATCTGCAGCATCATAACAATCATATTTGCTTTAGAAGCAACACCCATGGCTGCAACAGCAATATCGCCATATAAAGCAAGAAAGTTGTTCATGATGATATTTGAAATACTCATTAAAATATTTGATAGAGTGGTAGGGATGCCGATTGCAAAAACTTCTTTTGCGACTCCCTTTATGACAAAATACTTAGGATGGATGGATAAAATGGTTTTTTTACCAGATAGATAAAACATATAATATATGACCGATAAAATATTTCCAATAACGGTTGCAATAGCAGCACCGGTAACACCCAGATTCATTGAAAGAATCATAATTGGATCTAATATTATATTTGCAACAGTACCAATCATCATACCAACCATTGATATTTTCGCAGCGCCCTCAGAACGAATAATACTTCCAAATGCATTAGATAATACTACAAATGGCGCACCGAGAGCAATAAACATAAGGTACTGACGTGCAAATTCAATGGTATTCTCACTGGTTCCAATGAGGCTGAGAATGTAATTCATCGCAATTAAAAAAAAGAAAAGTATTATGATACCAGCAAAAATGGCACCATAAAAACAAAAAGCCGAAATATTCTTAACACGATTTATTTTACCCTCTCCGAGAGAGCGAGAAATGTAAGAGCTCCCTCCCATACCAAACATATTGCCAAATGCCATCATTAATAAAAAAACAGGCATCGAAAGTGATACAGCTGCTACTTGATTGACATCGCCTGTCTGTCCGACAAAAAAGGTATCGGCCATGTTATAAATAACAATAACAAGCATGCTAAGGATGGTTGGCAAAGCCATTTTACCGACGGCTTTAGGAATTGGCATACTTTGAAATAATTCTTCATTATGATATTGCATTTTTATCTCCTCTTTCTATTTGACACGTCACAAAATATATCATAGTATAATATTACTGTCAAATAAAGAAAAAAACAAGTAGCTGTAAGGGTGCGCTATTGTTGTCGTAGAAATAGAATGGGGTGTTAATAGCATGTGTTTTCCAATGACGCATTTATGTGTTGCATATGATCTAATGAATAAGATAGAAGGACTTGAACATAAGGGAGATTATATGCTAGGAGTGGTTGCACCAGACTCTGTGCATTTCAGAAATCCTTATTCCAAAGAGATGAAAAAGAAGAGCCATATCTGGTATTGCGGAGAGACATGGGGAATCACACTGGATCATGAAAAGTGGCATCGGGATATCCTGAATATTTTTTCTTTGTATGGAAATAGTAGAAATCGGGATTTTATATTTGGATATTGTGTGCATTTATTAACAGACTGGTCCAATGATGATAAGATATGGACACCTTTTCGTGAAGCAAGTAAAGAGGAGTCATTCTTAGAGAGTATGGAGATTTATCATACAGAGTCGGCACTAGTAGATTATCAATTATATAAAGACTGCTCTTATCAAAAAGAAATCATGTTGTTACTTGAAGAGGGAACGGCATTTAATATACCTGGCGTTGTACGAAAGTGTGATATTGAAATACAAAGGGAATATTTATTACATGAAGAATTCAACAATCCGCGTGAAAATATAAGTGTACAGCGTTATTGTACGTTATCTGAACTAAAAGTGTTTATGGAGGAAACAGTAACTCTTTTATGCAAGGAGTTGCAGATAGGAGAAAACAGAGTATGAATATTTTAGTAAGCGCATGTTTGCTGGGCGTAAATTGCAGATATGATGGGACAGGTGTGGTTTATGAAAAATTGAGCAAACTAAAGAAACAGCATAATCTGATTCCAGTCTGTCCAGAACTGTTCGGAGGACTTGCGACTCCGCGAGACCCAGCAGAGATTATTGAAAAGCATGTTATCACTTGTAAAGGCGAAGATGTTACAGAACAATATGAACGTGGAGCACAGGAACTTTTAAAGCTTGCCAGGTATTATGAAGCAGAGCTGGCTATATTAAAAGAGAGAAGTCCATCCTGTGGCCATGGAATGATTTATGATGGAAGTTTCACGGGAACAATTGTGCCGGGCGAAGGAATTACGGCGAAGCTTTTATTAGAAAATGGAATCAGAATAATTGGAGAAACGCAAATAGAAGAAGCAATAATAGAAGAAATGGAATAGAAGGATAACAATTTGTCTGTTATAATGTATTAGAAAGTGAGTATGAAAGTGAGGAATACCATGAAACAATATGACTATATACTATTTGACTTAGATGGCACCATTACAGATCCGGGTATTGGCATTACAAATTCTGTTATCTATGCATTAAAAAAATATGGAATTAATGTAGAAGACCGTACAAAGTTATACAAATTTATCGGGCCGCCACTTCTAGACTCTTTTGAAAAATTTTATGGGTTTTCGAAAGATGAATCAAAGAAAGCTGTTGACTACTATAGAGAGTATTATGCTGAAAAAGGTATTTTTGAGGCAGATGTTTATGAAGGACTTGAAGAACTGCTACAAAAATTGCTTGCAATTGGCAAGACACTTATTGTGGCAACATCAAAGCCTGAGTTATTTGCTGTGCAGGTGCTTAAGCATTATGGATTGGATCACTATTTTACTTATATTGCAGGCAGTAACTTCGATGAAACGAGGACGAATAAAGCAGAGGTCATTTCCTATGCATTAGAAACATGCAACATAACGGATAAAGAAAAAATAGTCATGGTGGGCGATAGAGAGCATGATATGATTGGTGCATCTAAAGTCGGTATTGACGCTATTGGCGTGTTATTTGGATATGGTAGCAGAGAAGAACTAGAAGATGCTGGAGCGACCTATATAGCAGAAGATGTAGAAGATATTTATAAATTTATACATAAGTAAAGAGAAGAAAAAACGATGCTTAAGGGGGTATTAGAATGCAGACAGTAAAAATGATAGATATGGATCATTATGAGAGAATAGGACAATTTAATTATTTTGTTGATTATGCAAATCCATATGTCGGATGTACAGTTAATCTAGACATTACGGAATTTATGAAACTGGTCAGAGAGAAGAAGGCATCCTTTTATCATATTTTCACATATTTTGTTACACATGCGGCAAATAAAGTGCCTGAATTTAGGAGACGAATCAAAGGAAATGGTATTATGGAGTTTTCGTATTGTATGGCGTCCTGTACAGAGATGAAAGAAAATGGAGTATATGCATATTGTACTTTAGATTGCAGAACATCTCTAGAGCAGTATTTACCATATGCCAAAGAGCAGCAACAGAAAGCACGTGAAAATGGTTCCATTGAAGAAGAGAGAGAGGATATTATATCTTTTTTATTTATTTCCTGTGCACCGTGGATGACATATACTGCTCTTGTACAACCATCTACAATTCCTGCGGATAGCAATCCCAGAATCACGTGGGGAAAGTATTTTGAACAAGATGGAAAAATAATGATTCCGGTTTCAGTACTGGTTCATCACGCACTAGCTGACGGTCTTCATATAAGTCAGTTTTATGATAAATTACAGGAGATGTTGATAAACAAAGAAGCTGATTAAGTCAGAAGATGAGAACGAGGGTAAGAATATGAAAATCACAGCCTTAATAGAAAATATAAGCAAGCAAGCGCAACTGGAACATGAACATGGATTGAGTTTATATATTGAAACTTTAAATCATAAAATATTGTTAGATACTGGGGCCACTCGCAAATTTGCAGATAATGCGCAGAAGATGGGTATTGATTTGTCAAAAGTAGATACTGTCGTGTTATCACATGGTCATTATGATCATGGAGGT
>CAZAAC010000057.1:6917-12634 GCA_964483155.1 uncultured Lachnospiraceae bacterium
AAATATATATTAGAACCGGTGCATTTGGTGATTATTATGATGCCATGGAAAATGAATATGAGTATATAGGAATAGATTTTGAACTACAGAATCATCCGCAGATTATAATGGTTTCTGAGGATGTTTGGATAGATAAGGAGTTATTTTTGTTTGGTAAAGGTGAAGGTCATGAATACTGGCCGAAAACAAATGCAAAGTTAGTGGAAAAAAGAAATGAAACGTATAAGCCAGATTTATTTGAACATGAACAGAGTCTGGTTATTTATGAAGGAGAGAAGTCAGTTTTGCTATCCGGATGTGCGCATAATGGAATTATAAATATTCTTAATAAATATCATAAGATCAGTGCGGTTATTCCTGATATGGTAATCAGCGGATTTCATTTAAAGCAGAAAGAAAGCATTAGTGAGGAAACAAGAAATGAGATGGTACAGCTGGCAAAAGCGCTTTATAATTATGGAAAGTGTGAAGTAAGTGAACAAGGTAAAATTCATTCTATTCAGTATTATACCTGCCACTGTACGGGAATTCCAGCATATGAAATTTTAAAGGAAGTCATGCAGGAGCATTTGAATTATCTTAGTACGGGCGATGTGATAGAATTATAGAAGGGACAAAAGCTTATGTATGATAGATTAACGCAAAGTGATATTAAAAAAATGGAAGAAGAAATAGAAAATAGAAAAGTTGTGGTGCGACATGAATTGCTTGAGTTTGTGAAGGAGGCCAGATCACATGGTGACCTAAGCGAGAACTTTGAATACCATGCAGCTAAAAAAGAAAAAAATCAGAACGAGGGTAGAATTCGTCATCTAGAGCGTATGATTCGAACAGCTGTCATTATAGATGATCAATCAGCAATGGATGAAGTTGGCATGAATGATACAATTACACTATTCTTTGAAGAAGATAAAATAGTTGAAAAGTATAAGATTGTAACAACGATACGACAAAATGCATTGAAAGGGTTAGTGAGTATTGAATCTCCGATTGGAAAGGCACTAGTAAAGCACAAGGTCAATGACAGGGTATATGTAAAGGTTAACGATAATAGTGGTTACTATGTCATCATTCAATCGATTGCGAAATCTGAAGGAGATGCAGAGGATAAAATCAGAGAGTATTAAAATACTTTTTAAATATGGGAAGAGACATAAGTAAATAAGCAGAAGAGGAAAGAGTATGATAGGATTAGGAACTACTGTGAACGCGGTTGCAGTAATTGTAGGAGGTTTGCTTGGATTATGTATAAGAGGAGGTCTGAGACAGAGATTTCAAGAAATTATTATGCAGGTACTTGGATTAGTGACAATATTTATCGGCGTATCGGGAACATTAAAAGAAATGCTTGTAATCGAAGGTGGAACCATTAGTACACAGGGAACAATGCTGGCTGTAATAGCCTTGGTAATAGGAGCACTTTTAGGAGAGTGGTGGAACCTCGAAAAACATATAGAACATTTAGGAGAGTGGCTGAAAGTCAAGGTGAAAAGCGAGAATGATATACAGTTTGTCGATGGATTTGTATCGACCTCACTCATTATTTGTGTAGGAGCGATGGCAGTTGTGGGAGCTCTGGAAGATGGATTACGTGGTGACTGTACGATGCTATTCACAAAGGCTATTTTAGATTTGATAGTTGTATTGGTATGTGCATCTATATTTGGAAAGGGTGCAATTTTTTCGGTAATTCCACTTATACTATGGCAGGGAAGCATTACTCTGCTCGCAAGGGCCATAGAGCCATGGCTATCGGTAAAGACGATATCAGATCTGTCTCTTGTTGGAAATATGCTTATCTTTTGCGTCGGTATCAATTTGATGTTTAAAGCGGGACTTCGAGTAGCGAATATGCTGCCGTCATTGATCATAGTTCTAATATATGGGGTTTTTGCATATCAGAAGAGTGCAGTCGCTATTTCCGTAATTGGAGGGGCTGATGGACCAACGAGTATATTTGTAGCAGGCAGATTGGCTACAGTGTGGTATGTAGGAATAGCAGTCTTTGTCTTATTGATTATAAGCATCATTATTACCGTGGTGAAGAGAAACAAGTGAAGAAGAAATAAGAGGAGACTGTCTATGGCAAACAATTTTAGCGTAATAGATGAAACAAACTGGAAACGTGCAATGCACTGTATGATATTTAGAAATAGCATAGAGCCAGCATTTTGTGTAACGATGGAGTTAGACATTACAAACTTCCTATCTAAAATACGAGAAGAACAGTATTCATTTACAATGGCTATGATTTATGTCGTATCAAAATGCGCAAACGAAATAGAAGAGTTTCGGTATCGTTTTGTAGATGAAAAGGTTGTTCTTTTTGATAAGATAGATACAGCATTTACCTATCTTAACAGGGAAACAGAGTTATTTAAGGTGGTAAATGTACCCATGAAAGCCACAATGCAGGAATATGTTACAGAAGCTACAAAAATAGCAGAAGAGCAGAAGGAATATTTTACAGGCCTATTAGGAAATGATGTATTTCAGTTTTCGCCAATTCCTTGGATTTCTTATACACATATTTCTCATACAAATCTGGGGAAAAAAGATAATGCGACACCATTGATTGACTGGGGAAAATATTTTGAGAGAGATGGAAAAATACTATTACCATTTTCTGTTCAGGCACATCATTCTTTTGTGGATGGTCTGCACATTGGGAAACTAGCCGAAGCGGTACAGAATTATTTAAATGCATATTGAAACTGCTCTCACAAAAAGCATGGAAAAATCAGTGTATTAAAGGAGTAAAAGATAGATGGTAAAATACTTCTTATTTCCAAGAACATTATGTTAACAAGAAAATCATTATGTGAATGTGAAAATAAAATGATGGGGAATTATCCTGACCCTAAATGTTAATGGATATGAAAAATGAAAGAGCAGGAGAACTTTGCCTCATCGAGAATCTGGGAGCATCATGCGTGGTAGTCTTTAAAGCGGCAACTCCAATAGGCTATTAGGAATCTTTTTCCTTCAACCTATTTCTAGAAGAATAATTGCTCCTATTGGAATTGAGAAAATGGAAATACAAGAATCTTTACTGAAGAAGATATGATTAATGAAACCCTTATCACAACTTTGGATATAGAAGGATATATGTTCTCGTTGCGATATTCGGATACGACAGAAGTAAAAATGTTGGAAAAGGTAGAGAGAAAAAAGAGGCATCTATAATGTTCAAAAGGCGATATTCTTTCAGAGAATATAAGTATTCTTTGAAAGACCAGAAGCTACTTGACATCTAGCAACGATTTGGAAAATCTGAATAAACTGTTTATTGGACAGTAATTAAACTATTTAAAAGTAAAGTAGGCACACAATATTCTTAATTCATAGAGGCACACTTCTATACCTGCCCTATGACAGTTATGAACCTGCCCTATTTTCAGAATAGCAATCGTGTGATTGCAGGAGGTAGTACAGCATATGCATACAGAAACTTTTATATCAATTTATTCAAAACGATATTACACGGAAAATTTAATGAGTAATGAATGAAAAAAATAATAATCGTAAGGATGAATCCCTATGTTGAGATGGAACAGAGAATGTGACAAGAAAGTTTATTCATTTTTGTGTTGACACACGATACTATAAAAAGTAAAATAAATTCAGAAATGTATCAGGTTGCGATATATCACATAACGATATGTCATAACATAATGCAAATTGAAATACATAATTATAAACTAAAAAAGAAAAGGTAGAAAGTCATGGAAAAAAAGCAAAATAAAGTATTAAAAGGAATGGGCGGAGTCGGATATGGATTACTTTATATATTATTATATTATGCCATACAAATTGCAGTATCATTCATTATTATTATTGCAATCACGATACCGCTGGTTGCAGAAAATGGAAAAAATATTTCTTTAGTCACAGGATTAATTCAGAGTAAAATTCAAGAACCTGAATTTTTAACAATTTTAACAAGTGTTTCAGTAGCTATATCGGCACTTGTATTTGGAATCGGGTATAAGTTTAAATTTGCAAATAAGAAACGAAAAGAGGAGTGGCAAGGTTTATGGAAACAGTCCATGAATAAAAGAAATGTTATTCTATTTAGCTTGGCGGCGATAACATGCTATTTATTGGCACTTGATGTTATTACAATTATGCGAATCCTAATACCACAGGCAGTAGAAGATTTTGAGAATATGTTGAGCCTGATAACTGGAGGAAACGAAGTAGTAACAATTCTATTTGTAGTAGTTCTTGCACCAATAGGCGAAGAATGCATTATGCGTGGATTTATTTTCAGAAAGCTTGAAAAGGTTTTTCCGGTGGCTGTTGCGATTGGTATTCAAGCATGTCTGTTTGGAATTTTTCATTTTAATATTGTACAGGGAATCTATGTTATTTTATTAGGTATAGCAACAGGATACGTTGCATACAAATATCGATCTATCATTCCTTGTATCTATATGCATATGATAAATAATTTTTTACCTTATTTATTAAGTTTATTACCGGATAGATTTCTAGATATGGATGCATTATGGATTGTTTTGCCAGTTTTTCCATTGCTACTGTTTTTTATAATTTATAAATTAACTGGAGAAAAGAAAAAAATCTCAGTGGAAGTATAGAAGATATTGAAAAATGAGTTATTAATCGAAAGCTATTTTTACATTCTGCTATGTCTATATGAGAAAGCAAATCATGGTTATGGAATCATACAAAAGACGGAATGATTGTCAGAAGGATATGTGATAATAGATCCTGGTACTATGCATGCGGCGACAATGAATATTGGAAAGAAGTAGAGGATTTGAATGAATTATCTTTAAATGGTTTACAATTTGTAAAGTGAAGACGTTTTCATTCTAAATTTGAAGGAGAATAAAGAGTTGAGTATGTTTATAAACTTGATTACAATCCAAAGTTGAAAATAAGACATATTAAAAAGTGCCCTAAAACGTAAAAAACATACTGTTTTTCCATAATATGAAAGGATATACCAATATTTCCAGAGAGTCAGATTTGCACATCACAAAATACCAGAACGAGAAAAAATTCAAGAAAGAGAAAATTGAAGAAACGTATATACATAAAGGAAAGTATCAAATTATTAGTGATTAGAAATTAATACACATCAACACTGAGCATTAATAAAACCAGAAAACGTAATATCTAAATAAATCGGATCCGAAATTGAGTATTTAGGACAGATCAAAGTAGGTGTTCGTAGAGAGTCGAGGGAAGGCGACTATGCGAAATAGGTTGAAAGGAGGCTCTTTCATTTTTTGTGTGTTCATAGAGGGATAAATTATGGTATAATTAACACAAAATAGAATAACTGACACTGTATTACTCAAGAGATATGGGAAAATTTACATTAGGACTTAAGAGAATTGAAGAATTATATTATTAAGCTGGATGTAAAGCGGAATCCAAATTGGTCAAAAGAAAAACTGAATTCCCGTTCTATTTTTCTTTTATTACGATGGAAAGATCATATTCACAAATGGATTTATCAAAAAGACAAAAAAACACCTGAGTTTGACGTGATTCGAGCAATTGTCGATGCAAGGGTATCTCAAAATCTTACACAGAAGCAGTTAGCAGAACGCAGTGAAATTAATCAGGCGGATATCAGTAAGTTGGAAAATGGAATTAGAAATCCATCTATTAACCTATTAAAAAGATTGGCTGATGGAATGGATATGGCACTTAAGATTGAGTTTATTCCTAAACGGAAGATA
>CAZAAC010000058.1:0-12631 GCA_964483155.1 uncultured Lachnospiraceae bacterium
CGAGTGCCTTAACGCCAGGAAAGGTTTTGGTGATATTCTTCATTTCCAATATGATGTTAGCCAATTGTATCCCTCCCACTATCTAATCAGTTTTGTTTTTATTCAGAATATAACAGGCGGGTTTTAAATCCCGCCTGCATATTACAATCTTTCAGAATGAATGTTTAACTACAGACTACTGAGCTAATTGTTCTTCTGTATAGTATCCTGAATCAACTAATAATTCTTTGTAGTTGTCCTTATCTGCAAATTTAGGATCGCAGAGATATGAAGGAACTATCATTTTGCCGTTATCATAATCTGTTGTGTTATTAACTGGAGCTTCTCCGCCCTTCATGATAGCATCAACCATTTCAACTGTCTTAGCTGCTAAGTCACGAGTATCTTTAAATACTGACATTGACTGTTTTCCAGCGATGATGTTTGGCATATTAGCGATATCACAATCCTGACCTGTAAGTACTGGCCATTCTCCATTGTATGAGCTTTCTAATGCATTCTGAGCACCAAGTGATGTAGAATCATTTGAACAGCAGATAGCATCAATTAATGTACCATCAGCATAGTATGAAGAAATGATATTTTCCATTCTGCTCTGTGCATTCTCTGTTGACCATGAAGCTGTTGCTACTTCAGCAAACTCTGTCTGGCCAGACTGAACTACGATTTTGCCTGCATCAATGTACTCTTTAAGAACGTCCATAGCGCCTGCATAGAAAAGAAGTGCATTGTTGTCGCCTGGGTCACCTGCAAGGAATTCTACATTGAAAGGTCCTTCTGCATTTTCAAGATCTAAAGCATCTCTTACATATTCGCCCTGCATTGTACCAACTTTGTAGTTGTCAAATGAAGCATAGTAAGAAACTGCATCTGTGTTCATGATCAAACGATCATAAGCGATTACAGGAACGCCTGCTTCTTTAGCCTGCTCTAAAACTGTTCCAAGAGCACTACCATCGATAGAAGCTACAACGAGTAATTTACATCCATTAGCAATCATGTTCTCAAGAACTGAAACCTGAGTAGCAACGTCGTTATTAGCATACTGAAGATCTACTTCATATCCTGCTTCTTCCAACTGTGCTTTCATGTTTTCACCATCTTGATTCCAACGCTGTAAATCTTTTGTAGGCATAGCTACACCTACGAGTCCGCCTGCTGCTTCTGCTGCTGGAGCTGCTTCTTCTGCTGCTGGAGCTGCTTCTTCTTCTGCTGCTGGAGCTGCTTCTTCTGTTGCTGCTGGAGCTGCTTCTTCTGTTTTTGCGCCACAGCCTGCAAGTAATGTTGCTACCATTGCTACGCTGAGTACTACACTAAGTAATTTTCTTTTCATCTTTGAAAATCCTCCCTTGAAATATTATGTTGTTACAACTTGTTACTCGTAAACTATAACATACTTCTAATAGTACATAATTGTTAAGTTCTTCAAATTTTCATTCTGTATTACTTTTATGTTCCATGATACTAGCATTTTTTTGGCTTGATTCCTGCTATTCTGCAAATAAATCCTGTTGCATTATAGTTGCATCTTATTGCACAACATTCATATATACATCTTCTTTTAGATGAAAACCACTTTCAATGACGACCTCATCCATATTCTCCTTTGTAACTTTAATTGGTTCTAGTGTCACACAAGGAATTTCATAAGCCCCATCCATGTAAGTTTCCTCTATCCCCATGTCTTCGTTTTTGGCAAGCATCACTGCATACTCGGCAGCCGCTTTTGCCAGTTTCTCTACTGGTTTGTATACTGTCATCAATTGTGTTCCTTCCACGATTCGTTGGCATGCCTCCAACTCTGCATCCTGTCCAACCACAAGAATCTTTCCAGCTAGTCGCAATTCGGATAGAGCTTTAATCGCCTGCCCTGCTAGATTATCATTTCCACACATAATTGCATCTACATTTAATACTCTGGAAAAGTGGTCATTAATATAGATATATGCTGACTCAGCACGCCAAGCCTCTGCATAAGTGATATCAACAATTTCTTCTTTACTTCGAATTGCAACCGATGAAAATCCTGCATTCACCATTGCAACATTACTGTCCGTGGTGGGACCACTAATCATAATAATCTTTCCACCGCTTCCGATTTCTCGATAAATTGCTTCTGCCATCATTCTACCGACCGCTTCATTGTCAAATGATATATAAAGGTCCGTATTTGCATATTTAATTGGTCTATCATATGCAATTACTTTTATTCCTTCTTTTTTTGCTGCTGTAACAACAGATGCCAGTTTTTCCCCGTCAATTGGAATAATAACAATGACGTCCACTTTCTTTTCAATAAAATACTCTATCTGCGCTATCTGCTCATCTATTTCTCCATTTGCGTTTTGCACGTTGACCTCAGCGCCTAATTCCTTTGCCGCAGCTACAAATACATCTCTATCTCTCTGCCATCTTTCTATCACAAAGGAATCAAAACTCATTCCAATTTCCAGTTCTTTTTCTGCCTCTTCTACATTTTCTTCATTTACATCTTCTGCTTGGCTACACCCAGCCATCGACATGGCACTTATACACAAAATGATAAATCCAATCCATTTTCTAATTCTCATACACCTTTTCCCTCCTTATATTCCGTGGGAGTCACACCTACATTTTTCTTAAAAATTCGACTGAAATAGTTTGGATCTGCATATCCAATTTCTCCACATATCTCTTTCATACTAAACTCTGAATTAGTGAGCAATTTCTTTGCCTGCTCCATACGTATATTTGTCACGTACTCAATGAAATTTTCTCCTGTCTCCTCTTTAAACAGTTTGCTAAAATAGTATGGACTAATTTCTACCTCCCTGGATACATCATCCAGAGAAATATCCCTTCTGTAATGAGAATCAATATATGTCTTTGCTTTTGCAATAATCCCACTGGATTGTTCTTCCTTCTTAGAAGTAACATTTCTACTTGCTTCTGTAACTTTAAGTACAAACCAATTACGAAGTTCATCATAATTTTGTATTGCCATAAGTGACGGCAGGTAATCCTGTCTCGAACGAAAATGATATGTCATTCCACCCGTTTCGTATACGACATGTTCAGCCCAAAGTACAAATTCCAGACATTTAAGTTTAATGTCCGTCATGTATTCTCCATAAGTATCAATCATCCAATCAAAAAACTGATTTGCATATGATTGTGTCCCACTTACATCTCCCTTTTCAGTTTTCTCGAAAAGATTTTTCTCTGTATCAATCGGATAATCCGCTTCATAATCTAATGCAAAAGGTAAATCCTCCACATGAGCGACAGAACCAGTTGTATTAATTAAAGATGTCAATGCTTCCTGATAAGACGCCATGGATTCGTTCAATTTTTTAACAGAGCCGATGCCGATTCTGAATTGAACATCTATCCTTTTTTTCATTTTTCTTGCCATTTCTCTTGCTTTCTCAATAATCGTAATACGGGTGTTGTAATCCATCCCAAGCTCCTTACAAGGGATAAATGCTGCCACCTTATTTGCCATGACAGAACCCATAATACACGGGAAAAATTCTTTTACGATTTCTCGCAATTCCTGATATTCACTTTGTGCACGAATACTAGCTCCTACAGCATTTGTCATATAATTGCCTTCCTGTGTTTCTCCGCATATCATGACGAGCATATATCCATAATCTTCTTCTATCCCTAATAAATGCTTAAAATTCTCTATATCTTTGTCAAAGTGCTCCTGAAATAAAATAGAATAGATTAAACCATTTTCAATAATAGGAACAACTGTCTCCATCTTCTCTCTGATAAGCAAATCTTCGCTTCTACGCTCGCGTTCGGCATCAATAATTGTCATTGCTTTTTTCAGTACTTCAACAATCTTAAATTGATCAACTGGCTTGTTCAGATAATCAAGCACACCAAGATTAATCGCTTCTTTTGCATAATCAAACTTATCATAAGCAGACATAACAATAAATATAGTTGCAGGATTTATCTTGCTGATTTCGCGCATCGCATCAATACCATTAATACCAGGCATCTGAATATCCATAATTGCAATGTCCGGTCTAAAGTGCTCTGTCAATTCTATTACACTTCTACCCGTTTTTGCAAAATCTACAATACAATCCGTGTCAAAATGTTTTTCAATTATAAATTTAAGAGAATCAATTACTATCCCCTCGTCATCTGCCAACATTATCCTATACATGCTATTCTCCATCCTTTGCTTTCGGTATTCTAATTATTACCTCTGTTCCTTTATTTTCACCTTCGCTCTGAATTACAAAGATATCATCACTTTCAAAATACATTTGCAGTCTGGCGATAACATTTTCTAATCCTACTCCGTTTGAATCATTGGACGATTCAGACTCTTTTACTTCTTTCTCCATAATTTCTCGGATTCGTTCTGCTGGAATTCCTACTCCATTATCTTTTATGCTAATGCAAATATTATGATTATCTTGATACACCGATAATGTAATGAGTCCCTCACGCTCAATATTTCTAATTCCATAATTAACACTATTCTCCACAATTGGTTGAAGTATCATACTCGGCATTTTTATTGACGTAAGACTCGAATCAATGTTTTTCTCAAAGTGAATTTCTCCTGAAAAACGCACATTCAATATATAGATATAATTATCTACCAGTTCTATTTCTTCTTCAATTGTAACGCTACCATTATTCTTCTTCACGTTGTACCGAAAAAAGTCAGCCATGTTTTGTATATACACATATGTTCTGTCTGCATCCTCCATCATTGCAAGCTGCGCGCCTGCGTTCAGTGTATTAAACAGAAAATGCGGATTAATCTGGGCCTGAAGATACTTCAACTGCGCATCCTTAAGATGCGTTTCCATCGTTAGTTCCTTTTCTTTCATAGCGCTTTCCATTTCCATCCTTACACGAATCTGCTCTATATATTCCCTAACACTCAATATCATTTTATTAAAAGCTTTAGCTACGACCCCGACTTCGTCTCCAGACTTAATCTTCAGCAATTCCACATCCAAACGTCCACTCGCTACTTCATTTGCTATTTTAGCAAGTTCCTTGAGCGGATTTGTAATACTTCTTGTCATCAAAATAATAATCATGATATTACATAGCGCAACAGCAATCAATATAGAAAGACTTACCACCTCTGAATATTTCAGTGAAGACAATAATATTTCATAATTGCTGGAATTATATCTGAATTGCTCGTTATTTAAACTATATATATAGGTATTAATATAAGAGAACAGTTCACTTGCTTCTTCATAACTATTCTTATATTTCTCTATATTTCTTCCTCGCTTGCTCTGCACTGTTTCATTTGTAATTCTCAAATAGGTATCAGACATGTTCTTAATGCTTTTTTCCATTAAGCGCATATCACTATTTGTCGTCGTTACGTTCAAACTATTAATCAGGTTATTATAATTCTGTTCACTACGATAATACTGCTCTATCGCATCAGAGCTTTTTGTATTTAGATAATCAGTCATACTAATTTGAACGTCCGAAAGTGTTTCAGCCAGTTCATTGAGACTAACATTACTCCCGTATATTTCATCTATCTTATTAATCATTTGATTTAAATTAAGGTATACAAATACATTTACACCAAACACGATAATTGACGTAAATATAAAGACAAATATTAATTTTGTTTGAATTGCAAGATTGAACCCGAGTCTAGTTCTCTTCATCTTCGTCCTCTTTTATTATATAATCTGCAACATTTTCATGCGTAATAAGGGATATATCGACTGACAGGTACTCACTGACATGCCCTGTGGTAATATATTCGTCCAATGCATCCACACAGTATTTTCCCATTTGATTTGTATCAACAGAAATAGAAGCCTGAATGACATCTCTATCAATGGCTTTGAGCGTAGTCTCGGAACAGTAATATCCAATAATATCCATGCTCCCTACCTTGTTGTAATCAACCGCAGCCTGATATACGCTTGTTGTATTTAGTTCGTTTAAACAGATCATAATATCTGGAAGATTCTTTGTATCAAGAAAAATGTCACGAATAGATTCTTCCGCACTAAATGCACTGTCATTATTGACAGCCGCCGTTTCTATTGTTATTTGTGTCATATCCGCGCCTTCTTTTTCTAGCGTTTCTTGAATTGCTCCAAAAATAATGTTTTGGGAAGAGTCCTGCGCATTCATATTCATCAAAATTAGTATTTTGTGAGTGTCTTTATCAATTAACTTCATAATCTGCTTTCCATACTCGCCGCCGAGATTGTAATTGCTGACGCCTATATAACTCTTTCTCCCACTTGATAAGCAGTCCCGTAATACCGTAACAACGGGTATTCCTTGTTTGGTTGCTTTATCTACTAATTCTAATGTTTCCTCACTTTCATCGCCTTCTAGAATAATGCCGTCAACACAGGAATCAATAGCAATCTCCATTAGCTCCTGCTTTGTATAGGTTACAGCAAGATTTTTGCCAAGACGTTCTACATAAGCTTCACTTTTATTACCTTCTTCTTTTGCACCCTCGTAGACCGTATTCCAAAAAGCGTCATCCAAATCCTGAGAAATAAATGCATAATGTCTATCATACTCGTCATAATCGACGTCTTGCGTTATATTCATACTTGTAACCTGACTTCTAAAATAAATCAAGCTTAGAGCAGTAACCAGAACCATAATAATAGATACACTTAATAGAAGGAGCGTCAATGCTTTGTCCTTCTTACTAACTTTACCACCTATGTGCTTTCTCTTATCTTTAGTCATACATGCTCCTTTAAGTGAACAAAAGACTTGGAGAGTAAATACTCCCAAGCCTTTTTATTATACAACATATTATTTACTTTTCAAAGTTTAAATATCTGCATCCTCTTTTTGCTCGTCTTCTTCTACAGGTTCTGGCAATCCCTTCTCTACACGGAATATTTCCATAAACTCCTTGCCCGTAATCGATTCCTTCTCAATTAAGTATTCAGCTAACTTATCCAGTAGTGATTTATTTTCTTGTAAAAGTTGCTTTGCTCTTTGATAGGATTCCTCTAACTTTTTCATAATTTCTTCATCAATTTTTGCAGATGTTGCTTCAGAACATTCCATAACGATTCTTCCACTCAAATACTTGTCTTCAATAGATTCCCACTTAACCAGCCCAAATCTATCCGACATACCATACTGCGTAATCATCGCTCGTGCAATCTCAGTCGCTTTCTCAATATCATTTGCAGCTCCTGTTGTCACAGAATCAAATATCAATTCCTCAGCAGCACGCCCTGCCACGCAGGATACTAGTTGCTCTTCCAGTTCTTTCTTGTTACGTAAATGCTTTTCTTCCTCAGGAACATACCATACATATCCCAGCGCACCCATTGTTCTTGGAACAATCGTAATCTTCTGAACCGGTTCAGTGTTTTTCTGTAAAGCACTTGCCAGTGCATGTCCTATCTCATGATAGGATACAATTTTCTTTTCTTCTTTTGTCATGATACGATCTTTCTTTTCCTTGCCCATCATAACCATTTCTATGGATTCTAATAAATCTATCTGTGAAACAACACCTCTTCCACATTTTACAGCATTAATGGCAGCTTCATTTATCATATTAGCCAAATCTGAGCCGACTGCGCCTGCCGTTGCCAGTGCAATTTCTTCCAAATCAACTGTGTCTTCCATTAATACATCTTTTGAATGAACTTTTAATGTATCCACTCTTCCTTTTAAATCGGGTTTATCTACAATGATTCTCCTGTCAAAACGACCTGGACGAAGTAAAGCCTTGTCTAATATTTCAGGCCTGTTAGTTGCCGCAAGAATCAGTAATCCTTTTGAGGTATCAAATCCATCCATCTCGGATAACAATTGATTTAAAGTCTGTTCTCTTTCATCGTTTCCACCACCATATCTGCTATCACGGCTCTTACCGATGGCATCAATCTCATCAATAAAAATAATACATGGGGCACTTTTTTGTGCTTCTTTAAACAAATCCCTAACTCTGGATGCACCAACACCAACATACATTTCCACAAAATCAGAACCTGCTAATGAAAAAAACGGAACCTTTGCTTCTCCTGCAACTGCTTTTGCAAGAAGCGTCTTTCCTGTACCTGGAGGTCCGACTAGAAGCGCTCCTTTGGGTAACTTTGCACCGATTTTAGCATATTTCCCAGGATTATGTAAAAAGTCTACAACCTCTTGTAAAGATTCTTTCGCTTCATTTTGGCCTGCAACATCTTTAAATGTAATCCCTGTTTCCTTCTCCACATATACCTTGGCATTACTTTTTCCTACTCCCATCATGCCACCACCACGTGACATTCGACGAATCAAAAAGCTAAGTAACAGCCATACTAATGCCAGTGGTAAAACAAAATTAATAATGATAGATAATATTGCACTTGACGAATCTGGTATCTCGTGGGAAAACTTAACTTTTGCTTCCAACAGTCGATCCGCCAGTGTGGGATCGTCTACAATACCTGTGAAATAGGTAAGAGGTAGCGAAGGTTCTTCTCCCTGTTTTGGTGTAATCACTATTCTGTCAGTATCGATATAAATGCTTTCGACTTCGCCGCTATCCACTTTTTCCAGAAAATCATCATATGAAATTTCCTGTGTTGATGCATCTGAAAGTATCGTTCTCATAAACGAAATAAACAAGAGTGTTATAAGTGATGCAATTAACAACACCAGCAACGTCTGCTTGTTTTTCGGTGATTGATTCTTTTGATCCTTGTTAGAATTATGACCGGAATTATTAGGGTCCATATTTTTTCTCCATTTTCTATTAATAGTACATTATTCATTATAGAGAGTCTTTTAATATAAATCAATAAGCACTTTATGAAGGATTTCTTAATTTTTTCTTCTTTTCTCATGGAACTACTAGATTTTTATCTTACTATCTACTATAATAATCAAGTACTTGCTTATGAAGATTGCAAAAAGACTCACTCGCGGAGATGCAGATGATATTCAATTCATTTATATTTGTACTATTCTTTTTACCGTTTACAGTAGCCGGTTACTATATGATCAATAAAACAGGCCACTTTGATATAGCAAAACTGTTTTTGCTGGGTATGTCATTATGGTTTTATATTTATGTCCACGTTTTCTTTCTTCCCATTCTTATTATTAGTATCGTTATAAATTATGGCCTGGTACTGTTTATGAATCGTACTTCGAATACAATGATAAGAAAGTCTCTGGTAATAGGCGGTATTTCACTTAATTTAGGCTCTTTATTTTATTTTAAGTACCTTGGGTTTTTTGCTTTTACATCAAATCAATACTTAAAGACCTCCTTCACCGTAGCTTCTATCTTACTTCCCCTTGGCATTAGCTTTTTTACTTTTCAGCAAATTTCCTATTTAGTAGACAGTTATCGTGATAATACCTTGAAATACAAATTTCTTGACTATTCTCTTTTCGTAGCCTTTTTTCCAAAAATCACACAAGGACCAATTGCTTTTCATCATGAGTTAATTCCTCAATTTAACGATGAAAACAAGAAGCAGGTCAATTATGAAAATATATCTAAGGGGCTTGTATCCTTTTCTTTTGGACTCGCGAAAAAAATGCTGCTAGCAGATAATCTTGGCGCTATAGCTGATTGGGGATATGGTAATATTCCAGCACTTGGCACCACAAATGCACTTCTTGTTATGCTTGCCTATACTTTACAGATTTATTTTGATTTTAGTGGTTATTGTGATATGGCTACTGGCATATGTCTGTTTTTCAATATAGATCTTGTTAATAACTTTGATTCTCCTTATAAATCCTTATCTATATCAGAGTTTTGGAAAAGATGGCATATTACTTTAACTAGATTTTTTAGACAATATGTTTATTTCCCATTAGGGGGTAATCGCAAAGGTAAGATCAGAACATATATAAATATGTTTATTGTATTTTTACTTAGCGGACTATGGCATGGCGCAGCATTAACATTTATACTATGGGGAGTATTGCATGGCATAGGCATATGCCTTAGCAAACTCTGTGAAAAATATACAAGCAAATTGCCCCGTTATATTAGGTGGCTAGCAACTTTCATTTTTGTAAATCTGGCATGGGTCTTTTTTCGATCAGAAAGTATTACCTATGCGATTGTATTCTTAAAACAACTCTTCTCTTGGAATTGGGTTCCTATTTCTGCTGAAATGGTTATTCTAGCCCTTCCTACAGAAGCAAACCTGATTCAATATTTTGTTCAACACTATAGTACGATTTCCATCTATTACACTGCCTCTTTTATTATTGTTGTTTTTATACTTTTTTCTATATTTGCCAGTGCTTATATGAAAAATACACAACAACGAGTTGCGCATTTTAAACCAAATACAAAAGAATTATTACTGACTTTGGTCTTACTATTATGGTCAATATTATCTTTTTCTGAAGTTGGAACATTTTTATATATCAATTTCTAAGCTACCATATATTCTGCTTACTTATTTTGTAATATGATTTTGGAGGCAAATATGAAAAAATTTGCATGGACAATAATTAATATAACTCTTATCTTGCTTCTGTTGATTGCAGCAGCAACCATTATAGTGGATCCGTTTATTCATTTTCACAAACCGCTCGGAAAATGGGCGGCCGTTGAAACCAGTGAACGTTATGCATTGATTGGCGTTGCAAAAAACATGGACTATGATACTGCACTAATTGGTTCCTCTATGAGTGAAAACTTTTTAGCTTCATGGTTTGAAGATGGAACCTTTGGGAATTCCTGTGTTAAGCTTTGTTTACAAGGTGCTCACTTTGATGACTTCAACATTATATTAAATGCAGTTTTACAACATGATAATACAAAAACAGTGTTGTTTTGCCTGGATACCTACTTACTGACTAACATACCAGGTGAATATCCAACTACAATTCCTTCTTATCTTTCAGATGATAATTTATTTAATGACATCTACTATATCTTAAATAAGGATGTTGTATTTGAGTATATTCCAAAATTTATATTAAACAATAAATGGGAACATTATAGTGCTGATAGCGCATACACCTGGCAGGACATGTTTGTATTTTCAAAAGACTCTGTCATTTCAACTTATAAAAAGCAGCGATTGACTACAACGTTTGAAGAAAAGCCGTATGATCTCTATTTAGATAATTGTGATGCATTTTTATCTTCCATGATTCCCTATATAGAAAACAATCCTGATGTGACATTTTATTTTTATGCTTCCCCTTATAGTATTTTATTTTGGGATGATAGTATGAGACGTGGAGATACCGCTGCAGAAATTACAGCTTATGCCTATGTGTGTGAGCGATTGCTTACGTATAAAAATGTCCGCATGTTCTATTTTCAGAATGCTACGGACATTATTACCAATTTAGATAATTATAGGGATTATTCCCATTTTTCTCAAGATATTAATTATTTTATGTTCGAATCTATGCGTGATGGCAAATACGAACTAAAAGAAGATACTTATTATGATACTCTGCTTGATATGTATCATTATGCAAAATCATATGATTATGAATCCCTTTTTCAATAAACAGCTTCAAATTCGGATTATCTTTTAGTCCCATAATTTATCGGGATACACGCCCTCCTCTTTCAGTCTTTTAATAGAGTTGACCACATATGGCTTATCTTCTTTATAGGTAACACCAAACCACTTTTCGCTTGATTTCAGAACCTTTACAGTTGCTTTATCTGTCTCTATCAGTTCATCTACTGCAGACGGTAAATAGCATTCTGCTTTAAGAGGATTGACTGGTACCTCTATTTTAAAGAACGTAGCAAATATTCTTTCTACTTCGACAAGAAAGCTCTTTGTAAATCCCCACATATTCATTGAAACTATACTTTTTTCAGATATTTCCATATAATTCTGATCGTCCTCCGTATAAGCGGCGCCTGTATTTGTTTTTATGATATGCGTTCTCTCCACAATATTCGTCAAATATAAATCGGAATCTGTGTTGCAGATGCCCCTTGATACATATCCATTCTCTGTGAGCGTATTACTAAGCTCATATCCCACCATAGCATAGCAATACTTATCACTGTCACTGTGACTGGCAAGATAATGATAGATTAGTTTAAATGCCTCTCTCCCATAATAATCATCCGCATTAATAACAACAAAAGAATCCATTAGTATATGTCTGCAGCTAAGGATTGCATGTGCAGTTCCCCAAGGTTTTATTCTTCCCTCTGGAATGCTACAGCCTTCTGGTATATCAGAAAGATCCTGATATACATATTCTACTTCGATACTTCCCTTCACAATATCTCCAATGCTTGCTCTGAAGTCTTTTTCATTTTCTTTTTTTATGATAAAGATTACCTTTTGAAATCCCGCTTGTATGGCATCATAAATCGAAAAATCAATAATTTTGTTTCCCCTATCATCCACTGGATCAATTTGTTTAAGTCCCCCGTACCGACTTCCCATACCTGCTGCCATAATTACCAATACTGGTTGATTCATCTGTTTTCCTCCATTCGTCTGTTCTAATTCAAAGACTCCTATCTCTACAAAAAATGGCGTCAATATCGACGCCCTTTTTATATTCCTAACTACCTTGTTTTAGCCTCTGTTTTGTGCCTCAATCAGTCCTTCTCCACCATATAACTCACGCAACTTCGGCTTTTCAATCTTGCCAGTAGGATTACGCGGGATATCTGAGAAAATGATTTTATGAG
>CAZAAC010000059.1:0-12491 GCA_964483155.1 uncultured Lachnospiraceae bacterium
GGAGTCCTTTTGAATTTTCAGGGTTGGTTTATACTGTTTAGTTATCAAGGTGCATTTTTTCGTGTCTTGCTTGACACGCAACTTGTACATAATAACACGGGTATTTCATCAAGTCAATACTTATTTTTTCTTTTTTTTTATCTTTTATTTTTGCAAAATAATTCCACCCATACCCGCGGGTGGAATTATATTATAACACTGTAAAATCAAGCTTGTCAACGCTTTTTTGTTTAAATCTTTATTTTTATTTTTTACTTTGTTTATTTAATTTTTTCTCTTTTTTCTTATCATAGACATATACCACTAATATAGCAAATATAGCTATTAATGTAACTGGGATCCCTATATATAGTCCAACAGGAACATACCACATTTCAATAACATGTTTCCCTGAATCTAATTTTATTGCCATAAGTGCATCTAAAACTTCAAATGTCTCTACCTTTCTTCCATCAACCTTTACTATCCAATCTTTTTCGTAAGGAAGCGTTATCATCAAATAGTCATATGCATCTGTCATTTGAACAGTTCCTTTTAAATGAGAACTACTTATTTTCTCTGGTGACCACTTAACAATTTCAGATTGCTGATACCATTTTGCAATTGCTTCTTTATCTTCATAATAAAAGTAAGCATCATCTATTGTTATGGTATTCAAATTGGTTTTTACTTGCACACGAACTTCATCTCCAATTTTGAAATCACCTATTTCATCAATATCCCAATCATATATTGTAAAATAGTCTCCCTTATAAGTTTCGTTTACATAAATATCAGCATCTTGTACATATGGAGCTGTAAAATATATATATAGAAGATTCTCATTATCTACTTTTATTTTATATTCCAAAAAAGCTTCTTTCTCTGTATCAATTTTAGTATAAACATTGCCCTTTTTATTCAAATTTACTGTGTTTATTTCAACAACATCAGCCTGTGACAAAATTTGATTATTTTTTGATTTAAAACTATCCGCTATTTCATTTTGAATTTCAAACAAATTTCTATTCGCCATATTAACATTATCAATATCTTTTGTAATGCCAAATCCTAGTGGCAATACATAGGGATTCTCAAATTCATAGTATGGATATTTAACTGAAATTCTCTCATATGGTTTTCCTATTGCATCCCATTGAGACAATAAATACTTTACACCTAAAAAGCAATCTGTAAACGTAGTACTTCCATCATTATAATATGACCAATCGCCATAATTACGAAATCCCATTCTTCCCATAAATACTGTAACATCATTTTTTTCAACAGAGCTAAAGTGTGATAATCCATTATAACTAAATTGCATTGCATCATTATGAGTACGCCTAAAAGTTTTTTCCATTCTATAAAAACTTTGATCGCTATCTTTTATATCACTGATTATGATATCTGCTTCAGATATATACTTTACATATTCATCCATATTATCGACTGGATATTTTGAAATGGATGAAATAGCATTAGAAACAAGATCGAAACCTTGAATGAGCAAAATTGTAATAATACATATTGTTTTCCATTTTGGCTTATTCTCATATAAAAATATTAATATCAGAAGAGAAGCCATCACTATGGCATTATAAAGTAATATTCTTCCGCCGATATAAGTTTCGACAAAAAAATGTAAATATATAGAATAAATAAAAAAGATGCCAAATATCAAAAATAACTTACTTTTCTTAATTATCGTATCTTTTATTTCCATATAACCAAAATATGCATAATGCAACATCATAAAACTAAATACAAATGCATTCCTGTGAGGAAATCCAATAGGATCATTAAAACCGTGCCAGATAATGTTTATAGAATGAATACAAAATCCTAAAAGAAGAATTGTAAGAAAACATATTGCTAATACTCTCTCTCTAAATAATGTGTTCTCATTTAGCAAAAATATCAATACAAAAATAACTGCAAGAATACCCACATATAGCAAAGGCTTTCCATCTGAAATATTACCATCAAAAGATAGTGAATATAATTGTGTAAAAATATCTTTCATTTTAAACTTATAATAAAACGTCAATCCTGATAATGCGGCACCGTGCTTTTCTCCTGATAATGACAATAGCGTAGGAATAATTTCTATTGCCGTTAAAGCACCCGCTAATAAAGATGTTACTATAAAAGAAACGATTTGCTTACAATAATTTCTGATTTGCTTTATCGTTTTCATTTCCCTTAGCAAATCAAATATAAAATACAGTGCTGCAAATAGACAAATCATATATCCAATATAGTAATTAAGAATAATAACACTAGCTAGTGAAAACATATATAAGTATCTATCTTTATAATTCTTAACAATTTTATGAATGCCAAGCATAACAAAAGGACATATTGCAATATCAAATGAATATATTGTGCAATTTAAATATGCTACAAAAAATCCAATAAAAGCATAAGCTGTTGAAAAAATAATGGAAGACCATTGTGGTTTAAATATGTGATTTAGATAATAATTAAAAGAAAAGCCACTAATTCCTGCTGTAATAATAATAATGCAAAGAATTCCTATGGGTAATTCTTGGCGTGAGAATAAGAAAAACACGAGACATAAAGGATTTTGTAGATAATAAGAAAAAAATCCAAGCATATCGCCGCCCAAATTTTTTGAAAATGTATAAAAAATATTGTTTTCCCCGGACATAATAGACTTGTAGTATGCGTAATAATCAGAAAACTGATATCTCATGTCTGCAATTAAAATAGATTTTTCACCAAATGGATATACACCCAAATAAATGAATACTACTACCATCAAAATAATTGGAATAATAAACGCCATAATATAAATGCTTATTTTAGAATTCTTAATATTAATTCTTCTCATATAATAACCTCAGATATTCCTTTAAACAAAAAAAGGAACCTTATCGCTAAGATACCTTCTGCGATATAGAAATGAAACGGAGAAAGAGGGATTTGAACCCTCGCGCCGCTATAAACGACCTATACCCTTAGCAGGGGCACCTCTTCAGCCACTTGAGTATTTCTCCATAGTATCTGAATCATTGTTTTCTATATCTTTTATTATGTCATAATTACTAATGACGCAAAATTTATTATACTAAAGGGCTTTCTTTTTGTCAATGAATTTTGGCCTGACATTTTTTTGATTATCTTTATAATACTTTGTTTATAGCATTTTAGTATAAATAGACTATGCCTGACTTTCAAATAAATGCTTAGTTCTTCTGTCTTTTTCTTGCTTTTGTAATAATAATGCCGCTAATGAAAGAAAGCAATGTAATTACTAGTCCAATATATAATCCTTGCGGAATATAAATTAATTCAATAGTATGCCTTCCAGAAGATACTGGAATCGCCATCAAAGCATCCATTACTTGAATTTGTGACACTTTTTTACCATCAACAAATATATTCCATCCTTTTTCGTATGGTATTGAAAACATTATGTAATTACTATTTTTAACAATAACCTCTCCTTGTAAATGTGAATCTGATAAACAATTGAGATTTATACTATCAACACTTGCCTTACTAAACCACTTTTTTATTTCTTCTTCATCTTCATAATAGAAGTATGCTTCATTAATGCTTATATTCTCACCTTTTACGTATACTTTAACCGATACACTTTCTCCTTTTTTATAGGAACCAATTTCAATAATATCCCATTTTGTATCTGTAAAGTAATTTCCATATGAAAAATCATTGATTGTAATTTCTGCTGCCTGCTCTTTTAATGCATCAAAAAAGATATATATCAAATTTTCATCAGTAATATTCAATGTATATTCTATATATGCATCTTCTGCCAATGCAATTTTTTCATATTGTTTTGTTCCTTTTTCTTCTGTCAATTTTAGATTTACCAAAGAAATGTCTTTTACTTTAACTTTATTATAAATTTTAAAGTTTTCTTTTCCATTAATACTAGCCATTTCATTCTGCAGGACAAATGAATCTTTTTCCGTCATATCTACTGACAAAACTTTTTTCGTTACTCCAAACGCTAAAGGTAATGCATATGCATTCTCAAATATACTTTTTTCATTTTCTTGATATATTCTCTCATAGGGTTTTCCGGTTGCATCAAATCGAGAAATAAAATATTTTACTCCTAAAAAACTGTCTGCAAAAGTAGTGCTTCCTTCGTTATAATATGCCCATAGTCCAAAATTACGAAATCCCATTTTTCCCATGAATGTTTTTACATAATCTTTCTCACAGGAACTGGAGTGTGATAATCCTTTATAATTAAATTGCATGGCATCATTATGTGATCTTTCGAAATTTTTTTCCATGCGGTAAAGGGAAGTGTCTCTTTCTTTTACATGTTTTATTAATGGCTCAACCTGACTAATATAATTATTATATTCTGACATAGGTACATAATCATCGTACTGCCTAATAGATACTATTGCATTTACAGATAAATTAATAATCTGAAGTGTTAGTAAACAAAGAAACAATTTACGACCAGACCAACCATTATAGTTTGCACTAATATAAAAAACCGTGATACTGACAAATAATACCATATCAAACGCAATACTTTTGAATATCATTGCATTTCTATTACTAAAAAGTAAGTATCCTGAATAAATAATAAAGATACTCCCAACTGGAAGAAGTGTCTTAAAATGAATATTATAATTTATTATAGTAAATCCTCTACTAGCAATATACAGCAACAAAAAACTAAAATAAAATGCATATCGATAAGGAAATCCAACAGGATCATTAAAACCATGCCATATAACATCAAAACTATGGATATAAAAACTTAGTAGCATAACACATATGAATAATAAGGAAATAATTTTTTCTTTTTTTGAAATACTATTACTAAAAAAATATATTATAACAAATATAATAGCAAAAATACTAACATAAATAAAAGGTAAATTATCATTTGAAGTATTTCCATCAAATGCATTTGAATATAATCTTGAAAAAACATCTAGCATTTTAAAATTTCTATAGAATGAAAAAGTTGACCCTGTTGGTATTGTTTTTTGTCCTTGTAATGAAAAAACGACTGGAATTAAATCAAATGCCATTAATAATATGCTAAAGACTGAAGATAAAATGTATGAAACAATTACTTTTATATATGATTTTACCTTATCTAACGTTTCTACTTCTAATATTAACAGATAAATAAAAAATAACATCGAAAAAATACAAAGCATAAATCCCAAATAGTAATTAAAAAAAACAGATAAGGATAACGTGATTATATAAAGTCCTATATCTTGGTAATTCTTAATTATTTTATGTATTCCCAATATTACAAGTGGAAGAAGAAGAATATTATTCAAATAAATCGGTAATGTAATATATGCAAAAATATAACCCATAAACCCATATGCCAGTGAAAATATAATAGAAAAAGAAGAAGTATTACTTACTTTATTTAAATAATAACAAAATGAAACACTACAACATGCTATCTGCAATATAATTATAATCCATATTCCTAATGGTAAAATTTTATTTGGAAATAATAATAGTAAAAACAAAAAAGGGTTTTGAAGATAGTAGGCACTAAAACCTATCATATCACCGCCTAAATTTTTACTAAATGTATAAACAAAATGATTTCCTTCTGTTATAACTGTCTTAAAATATGCAAAGTAATCATTAAACTGCTTATTAATATCCGAGATTAGTATGGTTCTTTCCCCAAACGGATACATTTTTAAAAAAATCGAAATTATGATCATCATAAATACCGAAACTAGAAACGAAATTACACAATATAAAAGCTGCTGCTTATTTAAATGCGTGTCTTTATTCATAAATTTTTCCTTGCTCTAATTAACATTTTCGTATTTTACTATAACTTCACTTATTCTTTCACGTACCATTTTTGCAATATCAATAGACTTTTTTCCAGCATATTCTTCATATAAAATAGGAGACAGATAATGCACCTGTACAGTTACTGGCTGAATCGTGTTCTCATCAAATGGCTTATAGGAATCTACTAAAGCAACTGGAACAATTGGACACTTTGCATTCATAGCAGCTTTAAAGCTTCCTCCCTTAAATTCCAATAACTCATTTTTGTTTCTTGTACGCGTTCCTTCCGCAAAAATCACATAGTTTCTTCCATTTTTTACTTCTTCTGTCATTTTATTAATAACAGAAAGACCCTGCCTAATATCATTTCTGTCAATTAATTGCCCTTTTAAACAATTTACTACTTGCTTTAATAAAATTACATTCCCTGCTTCTTTTTTCATAACAATACTAAATGGAATTGAGCAACTTTCAATAAGTCCCAAAACATCATATAGTCCTTGATGATTTGGAAACATAATAAAACCACTTTTTTTTGGTATGTTTTCAGTTCCATAAGCAACTATTGTTATTCTACCTGCATGATTGGCTTGTAATGTTGCTTTTCGGATCAAATTGTACCTTTGTTCTTCCGAATACTTGTCATGCTTTCCATACCATCCAATCATAATAGTAAAAATAATTGCTCTGAAAAACATACGTAATACCATTAAAGCAATTCTCATTCTTTTGCTCTCTTTCTCTTTACTTTTTATTCCATACAACAATATTCTTGTATTGCTGTTTCATATAAATCATTTCCTTCACTGTCAATCACAACTATTACTGGAAAATCTTTTACTTCTAATTTTCGAATTGCTTCTGTACCCAAATCAGCATATGCGACTATTTCGGATGCTAGTATTTTCTTTGATAAAAGTGCACCTGCACCTCCTACTGCTGCAAAGTATACTGCTCCATTTCGTATAATTGCTTCTTTCACATTTTTGCTTCTTTTTCCTTTTCCTATCATACCTTTTTGGCCAAGATCAAGTAATGCTGGAGTATACTTATCCATTCGACTAGATGTCGTCGGACCCGCAGAACCAATTACCTTACCTTCTCTGGCGGGTGATGGTCCCATATAATAAATAATATTATTTTTCAAATTTATCGGTAATTCTATCCCTTTTTCTAGAGCTTCAAACATTCTCTTATGCGCAGCATCACGAGCAGTATATATAGTACCTGTAATATATACATAATCACCACTATGTAATTTTTTTGCTTCTTCATCGCTTAAAGGCATCTTTATATATTTATCCATTCGTTTTTCCTTTTTCCTATCAATTATAATTCCATACTTACATGTCGATTAACATGACAACAAATATTAATAGCAACAGGTAATCCCGCTATATGCGTTGGATATGTATTAATATTAACAGCTAAAGCCGTTACTGTTCCTCCTAAACCACCAGGCCCTATTCCAAGCTTATTGATTTTTTCGAGCATTTCTTTCTCCAATTCTGCTATATAACTAATGGATGAGGATTCGTTCAAATCACGCGTAAGTGCTTTTTTTGCCATAATAGCACATTTCTCAAAAGTTCCACCTATTCCTACACCTATTATCATTGGAGGGCAAGCGTTTGGACCGGCATTTGCAACTGTTTCTAATATTGCCTTTTTAACACCTTCTATACCGTCTGCTGGTTTCAGCATAAATATTTGACTCATATTTTCACTTCCAAAACCTTTAGGCGCTACAGTAATTTTTACTTTATCCCCAGGAACAAATTCATAATGAATAATTGCAGGTGTATTATCATTTGTATTTTCTCTAATCAACGGGTCCTTCACAACTGATTTTCTTAAATACCCATCAACATAACCTCTTCTTACACCTTCATTAATAGCTTCTTCCAAAAATCCACCTTCAAAATACACTTCCTGCCCTATTTCCATAAAAATAACAGTCATTCCTGTATCTTGACAAATAGGAATCATCTCTTGACCTGCAATCTGAAGGTTTTCTTGTAGTTGACATAATATTTGTCTTCCGATTACTGATTTTTCTTTATCGACAGCTACTCCGAGAACCTTTTCCATATCTTCAGACAAAAAGTGATTTGCTTCTATACACATTTTCTTTATTGCATTTATTACCTCTATTACATTTATTATTCGCATCTCTTTCCTCTTATCTTTTTTACATATGCTTTTTTTATAAAAAAGGATTGTAGATAAAGTTATCACAATCCTTTTATTTTAATCTGTCAGTTATGCTTCTTCGTTTTCTGTTGGAAGTATTACTTCTTCATGAATAATAACTCTGATTTTGTCTTCATCAGGGATATCTTCCATTGCATCTTCTACATTAGAAAATTCTTGCTTTCCATCAGATACTTTTTCCCTTACTTTTGCTATCTTTGCAACTTTTACCCCTTCACTAAGATTAATCATTTTTACTCCAGATGTTATTCTACCAAGCGTAGATATATCTTCCATACGTAACTGTATAAGAATACCTTCTGTTGTAATCATCATTATCTCATGATCATCATTCACTGCTTTGACACCAACAACATCTCCTGTTTTCTCAGTAATTTTATAACATTTAACACCTTTTCCCCCACGTTTTTGAACTGTAAATTCATTTAAATAAGTACGTTTCCCCATTCCATTTTCAGATACAATCAAAAGAGAATCTCCTTGATGATCTAATTGCATTCCTACAATTTCATCTCCATCGGAAATATTCATTCCAATAACACCCATGGATGCTCTTCCTGTAGCGCGTACATCAGTTTCTTTAAAACGTATACACATTCCGTGTTTTGTTATTAAAAAAGCTTCTGTATTTTCATCTGTAATCTTAACCTCAATTAGTTCATCATCATCACGAAGATTAATTGCTGCTAATCCATTTTTACGTACATTGCTATATTCTATAATATTTGTTTTTTTAATAATTCCTTTTTTTGTAACCATAAATAAATTCTTATTTTCTTCATAGTCTTTTATTGGAATAATCGCTGATATTTTTTCTCCTGGATTTAATTGTAAAAGATTAATAATTGCCATTCCTCTTGCTGTTCTACTTGCTTCTGGAATTTCATATGCTTTTAAACGATAAACACGTCCATAATTTGTAAAAAACATAATATAATGATGGGTTGTCGTCATTAAGAGGTCTTCAATATAGTCTTCTTCTATTGTTTGCATTCCTTTAATGCCTCTTCCTCCACGATTTTGACTTTTAAAATTATCAATAGTCATACGCTTAATATAACCAAGGCTTGTCATTGCAATAACAGTATTATCGCGAGGAATAAGATCTTCCATTGAAATATCAAATTCATCAAATCCTATCTGACTTCTTCTATCATCTCCATATTTGTTTGAAATAAGAACTATTTCTTCTCTAATAACACCTAGTAATTTTCTTTCGTCTGCCAAAATTGCATTTAATTCTGTGATTTTTTTCATTAATTCTGCATACTCTGTTTCTAATTTTTCTCTTTCTAGTCCTGTTAAAGCACGAAGTCTCATATCTACAATTGCTTGGGATTGCACTTCTGATAAGCCAAAGCGTTCAATTAGTCTTTCTTTTGCTTCTGCTGTAGATTGACTTCCACGTATAATTTTAATTACTTCGTCAATATTATCAAGTGCTATTAATAATCCTTGCAAAATATGGGCACGTTCTTCTGCTTTATTTAAATCATATTTTGTTCTTCTTGTTATAACATTTTTTTGATGCTGCAAATAAAAATGTAACATTTGATGTAAATTCATAACCAGCGGTTCATTATTCACAAGCGCAAGCATATTCACTCCAAATGTATCCTGTAATTGTGTATGCTTATATAACTGATTAATAATAACATTCGCATTACTATCCCTGCGTAGTTCTACAACAATACGCATTCCATCTCTATCAGATTCATCTCGCAAATCGGTTATGCCATCGATTCTCTTATCTCTAACAAGTTCTGCCATCTTTTCAATAAGCCTAGCTTTATTAACCATATATGGCAGTTCAGAAATAATAATACGGCTTTTTCCATTTTGCATCATTTCAATATCAGTTATACCACGAACACGAATTTTCCCACGTCCTGTTCTATATGCTTCCTCAATACCTCTAGTACCAAGAATAATACCACCTGTCGGAAAATCTGGTCCTTTAATAATATCAATCAATTCATCTATATCTGTCTCTCTATCGTTTTCTACTTGATTATCTATTATTTTTACAACAGCACTTATTACTTCTCTCAAATTGTGGGGGGGTATATTGGTTGCCATACCTACAGCTATACCTGTTGTACCATTAACTAAGAGATTAGGATATCTACTTGGAAGTACTACTGGTTCACTCTCTGTTTCATCAAAATTAGGTATAAAATCAACTGTATCTTTATTAATATCTGCTAACATTTCCATTGAAATTTTAGACAATCGTGCTTCTGTATAACGCATTGCCGCAGCACCATCTCCATCTACTGATCCGAAATTTCCATGTCCATCAACAAGAGGATATCTCGTAGACCATGGCTGTGCCATATTTACTAAAGAGCCATAAATTGAACTATCACCATGAGGATGATATTTTCCCATCGTATCACCAATAATACGAGCACATTTTCTATGTGGTTTATCTGGTCCATTATTTAATTCTATCATAGAAAACAGAACTCTACGTTGAACTGGTTTTAAGCCATCTCTAATATCAGGCAATGCCCTAGATGCAATAACACTCATTGCATAATCAATATAGGATGTTTCCATTGTCTTTTAAATCAACATCGTGGATTTTATCAAATATTTTGTCATCCATTTTATACTTTTCTCCTGTCTATATATCAAGGTTTCTTACATACTTTGCATTTTCTTCAATAAATTCTCTTCGTGGTTCTACTTTATCTCCCATAAGGGTTGTAAAAGTTAAATCTATTTCAGAAGAAGCTTCTTCATCCATAGTAACGCGGAGTAAAATTCTTCTTTCAGGATCCATTGTTGTTTCCCATAACTGATCAGCATCCATTTCTCCAAGTCCTTTATATCTCTGTATCTTATTATTATTATCTCTCCCAACCTCTAATAATATATTACTTAATTCTTCATCATTATATGCATACCAGACTTTCTTATTCTTTTCTAGTTTATATAGTGGTGGTTGTGCAAGATATATATGTCCCTTTTTAATTAAATCTGGCATGAACCTATATAAAAAGGTAAGGAGTAAAGTACTAATATGTGCACCATCAACATCTGCATCTGTCATAATAATAATTTTATGATATCGAAGTTTTGTAATATCAAAATCATCATGAATACCTGTTCCAAAGGCTGTAATCATTGCTTTAATTTCAGCATTTGTATATATTCTATCTAATCTGGCTTTTTCTACATTTAAAATTTTTCCACGTAAAGGAAGTATTGCTTGTGTACTTCTGCTTCTAGCCGTTTTTGCTGAACCACCAGCAGAATCACCTTCTACAATATATATTTCACAATTTACTGGATCTTTATCTGAACAATCAGCAAGCTTACCAGGAAGTGACATACCTTCTAAAGCGGTTTTTCTCCTAGTTAAATCTCTTGCTTTTCTAGCAGCTTCTCTAGCACGTTGCGCTAATATCGATTTCTCGCATATTATTTTTGCTATTGGAGGATTTTGTTCTAAAAAATAAGTCAATTGTTCACTGACTATATTATCTACAGCTCCCCTTGCTTCGCTATTTCCAAGTTTTTGTTTTGTCTGACCTTCAAATTGAGGATCCTCAATTTTAATACTAATAATTGCTGTTAAACCTTCACGTATGTCATCGCCCGACAAATTAGATTCGTTATCCTTTAATAATTTTGTACTTCTTGCATAATCATTAAATGTTTTTGTGATTGCATTTCTATAACCAGTTAAATGTGTTCCTCCTTCTGGTGTTGTAATATTATTTACAAAACTAAAAACACTCTCATTGTAAGAATCATTATGTTGCATTGCAACTTCAACATATACATTATCCTTTGTACCTTCAAAATACATTATATTATCATATAATGCTGTCTTACTTTTATTTAAATAATTAACAAATTCTTTAATACCACCTTCATAATAAAACTCTTTTTCTATAAATTTTTCTTCTCTTTCATCTCTAATTACAATTCTTAAATTTTTAGTTAAAAAAGCCATTTCACGTAATCTTTGTTTTAATACATCAAAATCATATACTATTTCCTCAAAAATAGAATCATCTGGTAAAAAAGAAATCATGGTACCTGTTTTATTATTATCACATTCTCCTATTATTTCTAGTTTTTGAACAACATGTCCTCTTTCATAACGTTGTTTGTATATTTTTCCTTCAGAAAAAATTTGGACTTCCAACCAATTTGAAAGAGCATTTACAACAGACGCACCAACTCCATGAAGTCCACCTGATACTTTATATCCTCCTCCTCCAAATTTTCCACCTGCATGTAATATAGTAAATACAACTTCTACAGCTGGAATTCCTGCCTTATGATTTATTCCTATAGGAATTCCTCTTCCGTTATCAATTACAGTAACTGAATTATCTTTATTTAATATTATTTCTATTTTATTACAAAAACCTGCTAAAGCCTCATCTACAGAATTATCAACAATTTCATAAACTAAATGATGTAATCCTTTTGATGATGTAGTACCAATATACATACCAGGTCTTTTTCTTACTGCTTCT
>CAZAAC010000060.1:0-12061 GCA_964483155.1 uncultured Lachnospiraceae bacterium
GAATTAAGAAATAATTCAGTGCTTACACTCTCAGGGGGAGAACTGCAGAGAACTTTTCTTGCCCAATTATTGGCGCAAGATCCTAAATTAATGATTCTTGATGAACCCACGAATCATCTGGATTTGGTTTATCAAAAGCAGATTTTTCAATTGCTCACAGCGTGGGTTAAAAGAAGCGGGCAGGCAGCTATTTCTGTAGTACAAGATTTAAGCCTAGCAAAAGCATATGGAACGCATGCTGTCTTAATGAATCATGGGGAGGTAATTGCATTTGGAACATGTGATGAAGTCCTGACGAAAAGCAATCTCGAGCGTGTCTATCAAATGGATGTGAACAGGTGGATGCATGACATGTTGTCACAATGGAATTAATAGTAGTATGTTATAAGAATTCCCATAAATCAATGTGTCCTAAAGCGTATATCATATGTGAAGGAAGATATTTCTTTTCGAAATGAGGTACGATTTTTGGGGGAAAGGAAGAGATGTGACCGACGAATTGTTTGAACAGAATATAGTGCGGATACAGCAAGGAGAGAGAGAGGGGCTTAAGCAGATATATGAGGCTTATATTGCTTTTATTTATTCTGTTGTTTACGATATTCTGAAAAATAAAGAAGGTGCGGAGGATGTGACAAGCGAATTTTTCATTAAACTTTGGAAGATAGCGGATCAATATAAGTTTGGTGGTAAACATAAAGCTTATCTCGCGACGATAGCACATAACATGGCCATTGATTATATCAGAAAGAATCGAAGAGAACAGGTAGTAGATGAAATACAGGATATGGCTGATGCAGGACAGTCAGCTGCAACGACACTGAGTACGAAACCAGAGTCTGTAGAGGACAGTGTTGTCAGCAACATAACAATGAAAGAAGCAATCTCTACGCTGAAGGAGAAGGAACAACAGATCTTGAATATGAAAATATTCGGAGAATTGACTTTCCAAGAAATAGCAGATATTTTGCAGACTCCAATGGGTACGGTCACATGGCGTTACCAGACTGCAATAGGAAAACTCCGAAAGACTTTGCATAATGCGGGAGAGGAGGTGTGGCAATGAAGGAGCAAGAAATAGTAATCAATGAGCAGGAAGTAGAAAAAGAAGTAGAACAGGCATATAAAGCAGAGATGCAGGCTGAAATACCGGATCTTTGGAATAGAATCGAAGCAGCATTGCCGGAGAAAACACCTCTGAAAGAAGCAACAGTAACAACAACGGTAAAAGAAAAAGTAGTTCAGTTTAATGCTAAATATAGCAAGATGGCGGTGCTTATTGCCGCAGCACTTTGCATTGTGGTTATTCTTCCACTACTTATATCTATGGGCGGAATGAGAAAATCGTCGGAGAAGGCAGCATTAACAGCGGATATGGAATATGACGAATCAGCGCCAGTAGAAGAAGCTATCATTTATGATGAAGAAGCAGAAACCGACACCTCTATGCAAAAAGAAACGGTAACGACTGATGCAGCGCCAGAAGCTGTTGGTGCGATACCTGTACCAGAAACAGAACAATCAAAAAAAGAAGACACCAATATGGCAATGGCGGCAGAGGGTTCTGCCGAAGAAATGATTGGAGAAGAAGTCGCAGACACACAAACTGATTTAGCTGCAGATCGTAGCAATTCTGAGCTGGAGAATGTGAAGAAGCTTTTTGGTCCCGACGCTTTGTATACAGCAGATGTCAAAGTGGAAATTATTGCCCAAAATATAGATGATGAGAAAAAGGATCAGTATCGTATCTTTACAGTTATGGTATTAGAGGATGCAACAAATCTATATGAAAAAGATAGTACCTGTGAAGTATATGTTGAGGAAGAGACTTCAAAATTGTTGGAGGAAGGTCAGTCTTTTTATGCAACAATTGTGAATCCAGATCCATCTGCAAGCAGCCAGCTTGCACTGTATATGTTTATGCAGTAATAAAACTATTTGAGATGTTATAAAAGAAACCCATAAAAAAGAATTCCTCCTAGCGTATATATGATAACAAAAGATGGCGTTGAAAAGCGCAATTAAAATCATATGTATGACAGGGAGGAATTTTATTATGAAGAATGCAAATTATCTAAAGGCAGGTAAATTCGCAAGCACTGGAAACAGATTGTTAACAGTAATAGTAGCAACAATGCTGATGGTAACGACCATAACGGGCTGTGGTCATACAGAAGAAGAGAATATGAGTATGGAAACACCTGATTGGGAGGAGGAAGCATCAACAGAGTATGATGTTGATACCACTGATGGTTATTTGGGGGAGGATGCTTTGGAGACAGGAGCAAAAGCTGCGGAGAGTATTGACAGTAGAAGTGCACAGGAAAATTATTTCGCAGATGAAGCCACAGAGACGAATAGTATGGTAAGCGATTGTAAAGAAGATGCTACATTTTATGTGGAAAGCAATCATGAAGAATACAAAGCATCAGAGGAAGGCGGTTTTAAGTCTGTAGATGAAGAGCCCTTATCAACATTTTCGGCAGACGTAGATACAGCATCCTATACAAATGTAAGACGTATGATAAATGATGGATATTCCCCTTATCAAATACCAGAAGATGCTGTTCGCATCGAAGAAATGATTAATTATTTTGATTATAATTACAAAATAGAAGAAAGAAACGAACTGTTTTCAGTCGCAACAGAAATCGGTAATTGTCCATGGAATGATGAGGCAAAACTGATGATGGTGGGAATACAGACAGAACAAGTCGATTTTTCAGATGTAGCACCGACAAATCTGGTTTTTTTATTAGATGTATCAGGTTCTATGTGTGATGATGATAAATTACCGTTACTGCAGAAGGCATTTACTATGCTTGCAATGAAACTAACAGGTAAAGACCGTGTCTCTATAGTGACTTATGCGGGTTCTGATGAAATTATACTTGAAGGTGTCAAGGGCAATGAATATGAAACAATTATTAATGCAATTGATGATTTAGATGCTGGCGGACGCACAGCGGGCAGTGCAGGAATAGAGACGGCATATGAGATAGCGGAAGAGTATTATATTTATGGTGGAAACAATCGAGTTATCCTAGCTACAGACGGTGATCTGAATGTCGGGCTGACCAGTGACAGTGACCTCGAGAGATTAATCAGTGAGAAAAGTGAAACAGGTGTATTCCTTTCAGTTCTTGGGTTTGGAACAGGTAATTTAAAAGATAGTAAGATGGAAATGCTTGCAGATAAAGGAAATGGAAACTATGCTTACATTGATTGCTTATCTGAAGCAAAGAAAGTACTAGGGGATGAACTGGGAGCAACGCTTGTTACAGTTGCAAAAGATGTTAAATTCCAGGTAGAATTTAATCCAGAGGTTGTTTCATCATACCGACTTGTAGGCTATGATAATCGTGTTATGAAGGCACAGGACTTTACTGATGAAACAAAGGATGCAGGGGAAGTTGGCGCAGGACAAAGTGTGACGGCACTTTATGAAATTGTCACAAACGAGGCACCCAACTACAACTATGATAAAGGAAAGAGCGGGAGCATTGATTTGAAATACCAAGAGGAAGACTATGCGTATGCAGAAAGTGATATTGAGACAGATTATGGAATAGAAGCAAGCCATTTGGACAAAGAATGGTTGACAATCAGTATACGCTATAAAGAACCAGCAGGTTCAAAGAGTAAAGTTCTCGAAGTGCCTGTAACGACAGAGAATTACATAAGAAATAATAGTGCCAGCTGGGTTTTTGCAAGTGCGGTGGCTGAGTTTGGAATGATACTTAAGAATAGTGAATATCAGGGAGCGGCCAGCTTTCACCATATTTTAAAGACCTTGAAATCAATTGATTTTGGAGGAGATGCCTATAAGGAAGAATTTTATAATCTGGTAGCACGCGTAGCGAGCACGAATGATTATTAATCTAAGAAGTTTTGGACAGAGTAAAAAAGATGGATGCAAATGCTTTTATGCGTTTGCATCCTTTTAAAAACGATAAGAATAATTTAAATCACAACACCTTTTTTCAAAATAATATTTGCATAAATGGCAGTTTCACCAGTCATAATTACAACCGTAGAATTATCCTTTGTCTTATCATAGAATTTCCATTTATCAATTGCTTCAAAGCAGTCTGCACCACGGTCATCATATTTGGCAACGATTTCTTTGTAGGTATCCCAAATTGGCGTCTGGGCCGTATCACCTTTTACGACTGCCATTAGAGTAACTGGTTTATCTACATAGGTATCAAGCGGGAAAACCGTTAGTATAGCATCTAGTATTTCTGGTACACCATGTCCGTCAAGGCGAATCACTTTCTTTCCGTAGGTATGTCCTGGAAAGTTGCCGTCACCAATCGTTAATTCATCTGTGTGACCCATTTCACAGAGTACTTTTAATAATTCAGGGGATAAGATGGGTGGTATTCCTTTTAACATAATTAAACCTCCTAATTAAATTGTAATTGAAAACCGAAACGTTTTGCTTTATATTAGTACATAGATAGTCTTGTGTCAATGCAGTATTTTATTGTATTATGGTAAGTATCTTACTGTTTTAGTGTATTACGGGATTAGGAGGAGAAGTATGTACAAGGTCTTGGTGGTAGATGATGAAATACTTGTCAGAGAAGCAATCGGAGAGAATGTGGATTGGAAATCACTTGATTATGAACTGGCCGGAACTTGTCAGGATGGTCGGGAAGCAATGCAGTTTATAAAAGAAAATCCGGTGGATGTTGTACTGACTGACATATGCATGCCTTATGTAGACGGTATGGAGCTAAGTGAGTTTATTTATAATGAATTTCCAGATACACATGTACTAATATTCAGTGGGTTTGATGAATTTGAATATGCAAAAAAAGCGATTAAGTATGATGTGGAGGAGTATATGCTGAAGCCGATTACAGCGTTAGAACTTTCTGAAACATTGGCACGGCTGAAGGTGAAAATAGATGAAAAAAGAGCCAGAGAAGAAAAGTATGCTTCTTTGGCCAGAAATTATAATAAAAATAAAATACTGATGATATCCAAGGTATTATCAGATGTTATAACGGGCAAACAGACGCAAGAAGAGAGCAGAAAGGAAATGTTGGAATATGGCATTGAATTAAAGGGAAGCGAGTATTGTATCGCAATACTTGAGATTGACGCCTATTCCGATTTATTTGAACAGAATGAAGAGAGTCGTCAACAGGCTTCTCTTATGACATTTATTCTGCATAATATCTCCGACGAATTGGTGCAGAAAAGGGATGCGGGATATGTATGTTATGGAAATGAGAGCCGTGTATATATACTATTTTCAACGAATAAACCGCATGAATTTAAGCCGACAGTATATTCTGTTTGTGAAGAAATCAGTAAACAGGCGAAGAGAGTCATGAAGTCAACTGTTACAATAGGAATTGGGGATTATGTGAAAAGTATAGCGGATATTAATCGTTCCTATGCTGAAGCGATGGAACTGATTTCATACAGATTTCTGCTTGGCAGTGGAAATACTATTGTGCAGGAGCAGATAAAAGGAAAGGCGGAAAGAAAAATTAGGTTAGAGGAGGATGTAGAGGCCCTCAAGCTTGCAATAAAAAGAAAAGATGAAGTAGTTATTATAGAAATATTGCGGAAAATGAAGGAAAATTTTCGTGAGAACTATTTAACACGTGTGAAAGTTCAAATGTATTTGCAACAAATTATGGTAGAAGTGCAAAATGTACTTAAATCCTCAGACATGGCGGAGGATTTGCTTTATCAGGAACGCGACAGGTGGATGGATGAAATGATTCATGAAAGGACACTTGAACGCGCCATTCAACTATTAAAACAATACTGCGTGCAATGTGCAATTAGTTTAGATAATCGTTTGAATGCAGGAGGAAAGCGGTACGCTATGCTTGCAATTGACTATATAGAAAAGAATTATGCGAATGCACAATTAAATCTGAACACAGTTTGTTCTTACCTGGGAATCAGCACAAGCCGCTTTAGCGCAATATTTAAGGAGGCTACTAAATCTACTTTTATGGAAGTACTGATAAAAACACGTATGGAAAAAGCAATGGAACTTTTAGAGAACACTGACTTAAAGAATTACGAGATAGCAGAGCGAGTAGGGTTTTCAGATCCGCACTATTTTAGTCTTTCATTTAAAAAGGTAACGGGGATGACCCCGACTTCATATATTAAGAAAAAGAGGTAAAGATATTTATGCCTAAGAAGCAAAAGAGCTGGAGTATATTTTTGAGAAAATTTAAAAGCATTCGCATGGCAATGCTGGTCTCTTTTTCAACATTGATTATTGTTACATTAATTTCTTTTTTGTTTATTTCTTTAAATTATACAGAAGACACAGTTCTGAATAATTCCACAGAATATACATCAAAGATTATTAAGCAGGTAAACGTAGATATAGATGCATACATTACTTATATGGAAAATATATCTTCCCTTGTTGCTTATAATAATGATGTGCAGAACTATTTGTTTGATACAGATTTAAATTCGACTACGGAGACTGTTTTATATCAGAGTATTCTGACACAGTTCAGTACAGTTATGGAGGGTCGTGAAGATATTTGCAACATCGGGATTCTAGCCGATAGTGGTAAGCATGTATTAAATGCAGGAAAGTCTGAGCTTAATGAGTATGCTTCTCTTGACACTATGAAATGGTATAAGAATACAATAACAAATATGGGAACTACATCATTGTCATCATCGCATGTACAAAATCTGATTAAATATAATTATCAGTGGGTGGTTACCTTGAGCAGAAGTATTCGAAATCCTTATATCAATGGGGAATATGGAATCTTTTTTGTTGATTTAAATTATTCAGCAATCAGTGATTTGTGCGAAAATAATAGCTTGGGAACGAAAGGGTTTGTCTTTATATTGGATGCTGATGGGAATATTGTATATCACCCACAACAGCAATTATTATACAGTGGACTTAAGACAGAACGAATCAATGAGGTAATGAATTGTACAGAAAACAGTTTTGTAACTGAAGAGGGTGATAATAGTAAGCTTTATACAATTGCAACTTCTGAAAAAACTGGATGGAAAGTAGTAGGTGTGGCTTATGTATCGGAACTGCAGAGTAACAAGGATGAAACCCAATTAATATATATCGTGGTAACTGGCATGTTATTATTGACTACTATATTGATGTCCATTATTCTTTCTTCTGCAATTACCCGTCCAATAAAGGGGTTGCAGGAATCTATGAAAGAAGTGGAGCAGGGAAATTTTGAGGTGGTTGATACTTCTAGTGTATTGAATAATGAGATTGGAAGTTTATATCATTCTTTTAATGTTATGACGATACAAATACAGAGGCTGATGGAGCAGAATATCATTGAACAACGTCAAAAGAGGAAGAGCGAGCTTCGAGCATTACAATCTCAGATTAATCCACATTTTTTATATAATACACTAGATTCTATCGTATGGATGTCAGAGGGGAAGAAGTATGATGAGGTTGTGTTAATGACATCTTCACTGGCAAAGCTTTTCAGGCAAAATATAAGCAATGAAGAAGAATTTGTTGCTATAAAAAACGAAGTGGAATATACGGAGAACTATTTAATTATTCAACAAATGCGTTATAAGGATAAATTGGAATATCATATTGATGTCGATAAAGATATTTACATGAATAATATCGTAAAGCTTGTTTTGCAACCGCTGGTAGAGAATGCAATTTATCATGGAATCAAATATAAAGAAGGAAGAGGTTTAATAGAAGTGACTGGTTATGCCGAGGAAAATGAAATTATTTTGTCGGTACATGATGATGGTCAGGGAATGGATGAAGAAACGCTGCTGCATATCTTCGACAAGCATAGTGTAAACTATAAATCTAATGGAGTTGGCGTTTATAATGTACAACAGCGTTTACAGCTGCATTATGGCAAAGAGTATGGCATTCGATATGATAGCAAAATAGGGGAAGGAACGACCGCAATGATAATTATTCCGAAAGAAATTAAGACGGGGGAGGTCTTCCTATGAAAACTGGAAAAAGAAAAAAATGGATTGTATTAGTATTAGTATTTGTGATTATTATGGTAGGAATCTTCATTGCAATAAAGGAGTACAGAAAAGAGAAAGAAACTTTTAAAATGATATTTATTCCAAAGATTGTAGACGAGACGAATGATTTTTGGACATCACTGTTGGATGGGGTTGATATGGCAACAACAGAGTTTGATATTGATATGACAATTGTAGCGCCTACATCTGAAGAGGATTATGAACGTCAAAATGAATTGATTGAATGGGCTATTACGCAGAACCCAGATGCTATTTTAATATGTCCATGTAATTATACAAAGACAACTGACGCAGCAAAAAAAGTCGTAGAGGCAGGTATTCATCTTATTTTAATAGATTCAGTAGTAGATGAAGAAATACAAGAAGCGATTATAGCGACAGATAATGTCGAAGCGGGTACTAAGGTCGGAAAATATATGAAAAAATATGTTGAGGAAGACACAGAGATTGCAATTGTAGGACATGTAAAGGGTACTTCAACAGCTATAGAGAGAGAATATGGTATCAGAGAAGGTCTTGAAGAAGCATCAGAACGTATTGTGGATGTTGTGTTTTGTGACTCATCGTCAGTTAAAGCATATACACTTACGGTTGAACTGATGAAAAAACATCCTAATATTACATTAATCGGTGGACTGAATGAGTATTCGGCAGTAGGTGCTGCAAAAGCAATTCGGGACCTGGGATTAGGTGATGCTGTAACCGTGGTTGGATTTGATAGCTCAACAGAAGAGATTAGATTGCTAGAATCTGGTATCTTTGAAGGTTTTGTTATTCAAAAACCATTTAATATGGGTTATCTTGGCGTACAGCAGGCACTAAAAATTGTTAAGGGTGAAGAATATGAGCCTTATCTGGATTCTGGTTCGGAATTGATTACAAGAGAAAATATTTATACGGAAGAAAATCAAAAGCTACTCTTTCCTTTCAGGGGTGGAAAGTAAAAAACAAACAAGAGAAGGAAAAACAACAAAAAACAACAAAATATTATACAAAAAAGGTTAAGAAACTATAATGAATTGACCATCCTATGTTAGAATTTTCATTCCAACATAGGGCTGTCAGTTCAAAATCAGTAGTTTCTTAACCTTTTTTTATAAAATATTCAATTAAAATTAGAAACGTTTCGGTATATAATTCTCACAGTGTTGATTATAAAGTAATAAATTGACACAGGGATGAAATTGTATTTTAAAGAAACAAAGCATGACGGGTAATGGCAGCAGGTTGTATAGCAAAGAGGGATACAGGGCAGAGCTCGAGTGCAGAGGAAGGTGAAAAAGTGGGCGAAGTAATATTAACAATGAAGGAAATTGATAAGTCTTTTGTTGGGGTTCATGCCTTAAATAAGGTAAACTTTGAACTGAAAAAAGGAGAAGTACATGCCCTGATGGGAGAGAATGGAGCAGGGAAATCAACATTGATGAAGGTGCTGACAGGCATCTACTCTAAAGACGCAGGGACAATCACTTATGAAGGCAAGGAAGTAGCCTATACGAATCCGCATGAATCGCAGCAGGCAGGGATTTCTATCGTACATCAGGAGTTGAATATGATGCAT
This sequence comes from uncultured Lachnospiraceae bacterium, assembly GCA_964483155.1. Lineage (GTDB taxonomy): Bacteria > Bacillota > Clostridia > Lachnospirales > Lachnospiraceae > JAAYYM01. Next base: position 9,581 of record CAZAAC010000060.1, read on the forward strand.
CATCTGACGGTAGCACAAAATATTTTTATCGGCAGAGAATTCATGAAGGGGAAATTGATCAATGATAGGAAGATGAACGAGGAAGCGATAAAGCTATTTGAGAAATTGCATATTGAAATTGATCCAGCAGAAATGATGGGGAATCTGACTGTCGGGAAACAGCAGATGTGCGAAATTGCAAAAGCAATCTCAAAGGAAGCCAAGATCATTGTATTTGATGAGCCGACAGCAGCACTGACAGATTCAGAAATCGATGAGCTGTTCAAGATTATCAGAGATTTACGAGCAAAAGAGATCGGCATCATTTATATCTCTCACAGAATGGATGAGATCAAGGTCATCACGGATCGCGTAACGGTTATGCGAGACGGAGAGTATGTGGGGACGCTGGTATCGGATCGCTGTACCAAGGAAGATATCATCAACATGATGGTGGGTCGTGTCATTTATGAAGAGCCAAAGTCAAAAAGCAATGTCGCAGAGGACGCAGAGGTTGTATTAGAGGTAAAGAACCTGCGAGCAGGAAGAATGGTAAAGGATGTCAGCTTCAAGCTTCATCGAGGAGAGATACTCGGCTTTGCGGGACTGATGGGTGCAGGCAGGACAGAAACAGCCAGAGCGATCTTTGGAGCAGACAGGCTGGAGAGTGGAGAAATCTATGTCAATGGAGAGCGCGTGGAGATCAAAACACCAGAGGATGCGGTAAGACATGGAATCGGTTATTTGTCAGAGGACAGAAAAAGATATGGATTAGTAATCGATAAGACAATCGCAGCGAACACAACGATGGCCACACTGGATCAGTTTTTAAAGAAAAACAAGCTGATAGACAGTAAGAAAGAAAATGAAGCAGCCCAAAAGTATGTAGATCAATTAAAGACAAAAACACCAGGTGTCAATGTACCAGTTGGGAACCTGTCAGGCGGGAATCAACAGAAGGTCGTTATCGGGAAATGGCTTGTTAGAAATAGTGATATTCTGATATTTGATGAACCCACCAGAGGAATCGATGTTGGAGCAAAGAGTGAGATCTACCATTTAATGAATGAACTGGCCAAGGAAGGGAAAGCCATCATCATGATTTCCTCAGAATTGCCTGAAGTACTAAGAATGAGCGATAGGATTGTAGTTATGTGTGAAGGACGAAAAACAGGAGAATTTGGAATCGAAGAAGCCTCACAGGAAAAGATCATGCATGTAGCTACCTTGCGAGAATAAAGGAAAAGTATAGGAAAGGGAAGAAGAGAAAATGGAAAAGGAACAAAAGGTTTCATGGAAAAATAATTCGATTGTAAAAGCAGTCGGGACCCAAAGATTAGTAGCAATACTCGCATTATTAGTATTGATTCTATTCTTCAGTATCGTCAGTGCTTCCTTCAGACAGTATACGACATTTGTAAGTATTTTGGATGCATCGTATTATATAGGATTTATGGCAATCGGCATATGCTTTGCAATTATCACAGGAGGAATCGACTTATCCATAGGAACAGTGTTAGTATGTTCCTCGCTGATATCAGGAACACTGTTTGTAAGAAGTGGATTTCCAATGGGGATCTGTTTATTGATAGGAGTTGCCATCGGTATCCTATTTGGACTTGTAAACGGACTGATGATCTCCAAGATGGATTTACCGCCCTTCGTAGCGACGCTGGGAAGTATGATGGTATCGAAGGCAATCGGCTCGATTTTCACGAGTGCACAGAGTGTTACCTGGCCCCAGACAAATCAACCCGGCGGGTGGTTTCGAAATATCTTTAAGATCAATATTACTTCGGCATCGGGCAGCCAGATATTGATACCAACAGGATTTATCCTTTTGATCCTATGTGCGGTCATCATGTCCATTGTACTGAATAAGACAAGAACCGGACGCTATATCTTAGCCTTAGGAAGTAATAAGGAAGCGACCAGACTATCTGGTGTTAATGTAGATAAGTATCAGACGATAGCCTTTGTATTTTCAGGAATGTTTGCAGGTATTGCAGGACTTGCCTATGGCGCGATTTATTCCACCCTGTTGCCAGGCGCTGGTTCCGGATTTGAAATGGATGCAATCGCCTCGGTTGTCATAGGAGGAACCTCTATGGCAGGCGGTGTCGGCACCATCTTTGGAACCATCATCGGTGTGTATATCATGGCGGTACTAAAAACGGGACTTCCTTTTATCGGCCTCATGAATTACTGGCAACAGTTCTTTACTGGTATTGTACTGATATTTGCAGTATTTGTAGATGTCTTTAACAAAAGAAAGAAGAACTAATTAAACGCAATATTTCATCCCCATGGGGATAAATATAAAACCATTAACCTAATTTAAAGGGAGGAAACAAAGAAATGAAGAGAAAAATACTTAGTGTACTTGTAGCAACAGCAATGGTAACCACACTGCTCGCAGGCTGTGGTGCTAAGACAGAAGAAGCAGCAGCACCAGTAGAAGAAGCAGCAGCAGAAGAAGCAGCACCTGTAGAAGAAGCAGCC
>CAZAAC010000061.1:0-11819 GCA_964483155.1 uncultured Lachnospiraceae bacterium
ATGAGGGCGTTTATAGCGTGGTAGCTGCTTACAAAAATCTTCTACCCGCTCCTCTGTCAGAATATACCCTTCTTTTGTTTCAATAATTGCTGCACTGACCTCCCCGAGTCTCTTATCAGGAAGTCCAATGACTGCTACATCATGAACTGCTTCATTGGTACGAAGAAAATCTTCGATCTGCACAGGATAAATATTTTCGCCACCACTGATAATGACATCTTTTTTTCTATCTACAAGAAGAATAAATCCATCCTCATCTTCCTTTGCCATATCTCCTGTATAAAGCCATCCGTCTGCGAGCACTTCTTCTGTAGCTTTTTTGTCATGATAATAACATGTCATGACTCCAGGCCCTTTCACTGCAAGTTCCCCTACTTCACCACGCACAACACTTTGTCTTTTTTCATCTACGATTTTAACTTCCCAACCATATCCTGCCTTACCGATTGTTCCTACTTTATGAATGTTCTCCACTCCAAGATGAACACAACCAGGTCCAATGGATTCACTCAGACCATAGTTTGTATCATACTCATGGTTCGGAAATAGTTCTTTCCATTTTCTAACTAGGCTAGGTGGCACTGGCTGTGCACCTATGTGCATCAGTCTCCACTGTGACAGCTTATACTCGTTTAGCTTTATGCGACCACTATCAATCGCCTCTATGATATCTTGCGCCCATGGAACCAAAAGCCATACAATCGTACACTGTTCCTTAGAAACAGCGTCAAATATAAACTCTGGCTTTGTTCCCTTTAATAATACTGCTTTACTACCAGAAATCAGACTGCCAAACCAATGCATCTTTGCTCCTGTATGATATAAAGGAGGAATACACAAAAAAACATCATTCTTTGTCTGTCCATGGTGATTTTGCTCGACTTCACATGAATGCATCAAACTTAAATGCTTATGCAAAATTGCCTTTGGAAATCCTGTTGTTCCAGAAGAAAAATAAATTGCAGCGTCATCCTCATCCTTGATTTCAATTCCAATTGCCTGACTTGATTGATTCGCTGCTAATGATGTGTAATCGTCTGCAAAAGAGGGACAGTTATCCCCAACATAAATCATAAGTCGCTTTTTACTAACTTCTTCTGCTATTTCCTCAATACGTCCAATAAACTCTGGTCCAAACACTAATGCATCTGCCTGTGCAAGCTTCACACAATATAAAATTTCGTCCGATGCATATCTAAAATTTAATGGAACAGCAAGTGCCCCAGTTTTTAAAATACCAAAATAGATAGGAAGCCACTCCAAACAATTCATCATTAAGATTGCTACTTTGTCCCCTTTATGAATTCCACGGCTGATTAATAAATTTGCAAATCGATTGGCTTTTTCATTAAATACACTCCACGTAATCTCTCTTCTATAATGCACTTTTGAGTTTGGTTCCATCAATTCGTATTCTTTCCATGTAACACGCCTGTCTTCTTTAATCTCTGGATTAATTTCAACTAGGCATATATCATTGCCATATTCGCGTGCATTTCTCTCCAAAAGTTCTGTAATTGGCATAATTGACTCTCCTTACCCTATAATAATGTATCATCTTTTTCTCTTTAACGCTTTTACTCGATAAAGTATAATATAACTTTTATTGACGTTGAAGTCAAGACCAAAACCTCTTTCGCATGTGCAATCTCATACCTTCTCTAAAGAAGTAAGTTCATCCCACTTTGTCATTAATTCTAGTAGCAGAGACTCCTGCTCTGAGATCTCCTCATGTATTGCCTGTAGACGCAAATAATCAGCAGCAACTTCTGGATTCATCAATTCATCTTTCTTGCTTTGAATCTGCTTCTCACATGCACTCATTTCCTCTTCTATTTTTTTAATCTTACGTTCTTGCTTTGCCTTTTCTTTCCCTGGATTATAATACTTTGATTCTACATCAGAGACATCAATTGCCACTCTATTTTTTTTCTGTTTGTTCATTTCAGTCTTTTTTCCTGATTCCACAGTCTTTTCTGCGCAATCCCCATTTTTAGCTGCTTCTATTTCCTCCCTATATTGATCATATCCATATTGATATATTTTATAGGAATGAGATGTCATTTCACTCGTTTCTTGCGAATTGCTTTTATCCATAACCAATAACGTATCGGAAACCTGTTTTATGAAATATCTATCATGTGATACAAAAATAAGTGTTCCAGAAAAATCTTTCAGCATAGATTCTAGTGTTTCTTTTCCAACTATGTCCATATGATTTGTTGGTTCGTCAAGAATAAGGAAATTGGGTTTACGCTTAAGTATCTTAGCAAGTGCTAATCTTACACGCTCACCACCTGAAAGCATACAAACTTTCTTATAGACCTCATCCTGGGTAAAAAGAAAGGCCCCTAGGCAGTTTCTGACTTCGGTCTGCATAAGTGTCGGAAATTCGTCCCAGAATTCATCTAATACCGTTTTTTCACTAGAATACTGTGCCATCTGCTGATCAAAATATCCCACTTCGACATTATTTCCAAAAGAATAGTATCCCGATAAAGGCTTTGTTTTTCCAACTAAAGTTTTTAATAAAGTCGATTTACCAATTCCATTTCCCCCGATGATACCCAACTTTTGTCCACGCTTCATTTCAAAAGATATTTTTGCAATTGGCTCTTCATACCCTATTACCAGTTCTTTTATAGATAAAACATCCTTCCCCGTTTCCTTACCTGGTTCAAAGCTTGTATGAAATGTTTTATTATCATAACGATCTGGCGCTTCTACTATCTCCATATGCTCAATCTGCTTTAACTTAGAACGTGTCATTGCCACTTTTGTCGGTTTGTTTTTAAATCGATCAATAATGGCTGTCAATCTCTCAATTTCTTTTTGCTGTGCAATATAATCTTTCATCTGTTTGTTATAATTGATTCTTTTTCTTTCCATAAATGCCGTATAATTACCAGGATATTTTTTTATTGTGTGATGCTCTATCTCATATACGACATCTACCACTTTATCCAGAAACATACGATCATGTGATACAATCACAACTGCACGATTATAATTTGCCAGATACTTTTCAAGCCACTCAATCGTAGTAATATCTAAATGATTTGTCGGTTCATCTAAAAGCAGAATATCGGGTTTGCTTAGCAGTAATTTGATAAAAGCAAGTTTTGTTTTCTGACCTCCTGAAAATTCACTTAATTTCTTTTCTTTATCTACAAGTTCAAATTGAAAGCTACGCAACATCGTATCATATTCTTTTTCATAATAATATCCACCTAGATCTGTAAAGGTTTCTTCTAATTTAGTATATTCTGCTATTTTCTGCTCGGTTGCATCCGTTTCTAATTCCGTGACCAATACCTTCATACGCATTTTCATCTCTAAGATAGGTGCAAAAACCTTTCTGATTTCTGCATCTAACGTTAATGTCTCGTCGTCAAACGTCAGCTGCTTCAGATACCCAATAGTCGGGTTTCCTGCTTTTGTAATCGATATATTTTCATCACTTTCTCTTTTAGATAAATCCACTTCACCTGTGATCAGCTTAAGCAAGGTAGTCTTTCCGCAACCATTTCTCCCTACTACCGCGATTTTTTCCGTGTTCTTAATCTCAAAATTTATATTCTCGAGTATAGTGTCAGCCGCAAAACGAACGGCACCATTACATATCTGATATAACATATCTTAATTTCTCCATATTCATAAAACATCATATCTCACTGTTATTATTATAATCTAGTTTTTTCATTCGTCAACTTTTACCTCTATTTTTCATTCAATTTTACTTGACAAAACTGTTTATGCGATTTATTATGACCATATAATACTTTTTGGTCAAATAGTTTTTCTGTTTCTATTGTCTTCGCTATATAAGAAAAAAGGAGGATTTATGCCAAAGTCTTATACAGAAAATGAACGAGCTATTATTAAAAAATCTTTGAAGCAGGAGGCTATGGACTGCATGCGCCTGTATGGTATTCGTAAAACAACAGTCGATGAACTTGTAAAACGTGTTCATATTCCAAAGGGAACCTTCTATTTGTTTTACGAATCAAAGGAATTACTGATGTTTGATGCTCTGAATGATTTTCACGATATCATTCAATCTGAAATTCTTCGCGACATACAAACAATAATATCTGAAGATTGTATAAACGTAGATTGTCTGACCCAGCTATTCACTAGATTTTTCATAAAATCAGAAAATGATTTTTTGCCCCAACTTCTTTTCAGCGGTGAGCTCGAATTGCTTATGCGAAAATTGCCACCAGAAGTCGTCGCCAGCCATCATGAAAAAGATGATATGAGTGTCGGAAAATTACTACAATCTTTTCCGGGCATAAATGTCGATGAAAAAACAGCTGAAATATATAGTGCAGCATTTCGTGCCGTATTTTTATCTATTCTACATAAGCGTGAAATCGGCGAAAAATTATTTTATGAAAGTCTGGAATTAATGCTACGGGGACTTATTATACAAATCATGGAGGTTACAAAGAAAAATGATTAAAACGCAGGATTTGGCATTTAGTTATACAAATAAACCTTTTATTGAAAATATTGATTTTGAAGTTGCAACTGGTGAGATATTTGGTTTTCTAGGCCCTTCTGGTGCGGGAAAAAGTACTCTGCAGAAAATATTGACAGGACTTATCACAAATTATAAGGGACATGCAATCATAAATGGAACAGAGAGCAAAAAGCATGATCATCTTTTTTATGAAGATATTGGTGTGGATTTTGAATTTCCAAGCTTATATGAAAAATTAACGGCACGTGAAAATTTAAAGTATTTTGCTTCCCTTTATTGTGGGGAAAAAAGAAATATAGATGAGTTACTTGATATGATAGGACTAAACGGTCATGGTGACAAACGGATATCCGACTATTCCAAGGGGATGAAGTCTCGTTTAAATTTTGTCAAAGCTCTGATTCATAATCCTGGCATTCTATTTCTTGATGAACCGACAAGTGGTCTGGATCCGTCCAATAGTAGGATTATGAAAAATATTATTTTAGAGGAAAAGAAAAAAGGGAAAACCATTATATTGACAACGCATAATATGTTAGATGCAACAGAATTGTGTGACAGAGTTGCCTTCATAATAGATGGTAAAATTGCTGCCCTAGATACACCACATAATCTGATTATGCAAAAGGGAGCAACTAAAATAAAATATTCTTATATGGAAAACGGCGAGCAATGGGGTGACTGTATTTTGCAACAAAGTAGCCTTGATACAAAGTTGCAGTCTTTATTGTCGGAAAATAGAATTCTGTCTATTCACAGTAGCGAGCCAACACTTAATGATATTTTTATTGAGATTACGGGGAGAGAATTACAATGAGAATCAAAAACTTATTCCTGGGAGATATTAGATTTCAAATGAAATATGGGTTCTATTTTGTATATGCTGTTTTATCTATTTTGTATATTTTTCTGCTTCATTCACTTCCTGAAAGTTTTCGTGAAAAAGCAGCAGTAATTATGATACTTACTGATCCTGCGACATTGGGATTGTTCTTTATAGGTGCCATTGTATTATTAGAGAAAAGCCAATGTGTACTTAATTCTCTCGCTGTTTCTCCAATAAAAGCGAACGAATTCATTTTGTCAAAAGTATTATCTTTAAGTATCATCAGTACTATTGTTGGCATTATTCTTGCTTTAGCTGCAGATATCATAAATATAGGTTATGTTATCATTGGCACATTTTTAGGTGCTGCTATCTTTACACTGGCAGGATTAATTATCGCCAGTAAAATTTCAACTCTAAATCAATTTATTATTACAACAGTTCCTATAGAAATAATTGGCTTAATACCGCCTCTTTTTTACCTGTTTGGCGTACGTTTTTCATGGATGCGTCTACATCCAGGCTGTGTGTTAATTGATTATTTCATGGGCAATAGTGAGAATGCAATTCAAAATATAGTCGTATTGATGGTATGGATTAGTATCCTTTATTTTCTGTCATGCCGGGCTATCAAAAAAATGTTACGTAGTATAGGAGGGGTAAAATTATGAAAATTCATATATCTAAATACTACTTTTCAATATTGGATTTACTCAAGCAAATTTCAAAAGACGCTATGCTTGCATTGGTTTGTTTCACTCCCTTTTTATGTGGCTCTCTTTTTAGATTCGGTATTCCCGCATTAGAACTATTATTAATGAAAACCTTTGGTTTTTCTGAATCACTTATGCCTTATGCACTTTTATTTGATTTGTTTTTAGCGATTTTAACCCCGACTATGTACTGCTTTGTTGCAGCAATGGTATTGCTTGAAGAAATAGATAATAAAATAGCAGGTTATATGGCTGTGACACCGCTTGGTATAAAAGGATATCTTGCATCCAGACTGGTTTTTCCCGCAGCTGCAGCACTATTTGTATCCATAATAGCATTAAAACTATTCTCTCTGTCAGATTTAAGTATGCTTACAATTATAGAGATTTCTTTTCTTGCATCATTAAATGGTTTAATTGTATCCTTAATGGTTGTTGCAATCTCTGCAAATAAAGTAGAGGGTATGGCAATCACAAAAATGAGTGGTCTTCTCATGCTTGGTGTTGTAATCCCTTTTTTCGTAAAAGAAAATGTACAATATCTTGGCGGATTTATGCCTTCTTTTTGGCTTGCCAGATTTGTACAATATGATTCCTTTCTCGCTTATATAATGAGTGCATTTACAGCTCTCCTATGGATTGGACTTTTATGGAAGAAATTTGAACAAAAAATAAGGGAATGAAGCAAAAAAATCTTTCCGCGCTTTTTTAAAATCCTTCCCTTCTAAGTTCTGCTTCTATAATGTCAAGTTCCTCTTCGCTATTTGCCTCTATGATATGTTCATGAACACCTTTTGAGATTTCCAGGAGAGGGATTCCTTTTTGCTCCTTGATTTTACTTATAAAATCTTTGACATCTTTACGATTTGCAATGATAAGTTCAGCCGAAATGATACCATATATTGGATGTTCTACCAATACACTAAGCACTTTACCTCCATAATCAACGATTAAATTTAATTCCTTCTCTATCTCAGCTTTTGAATGTGTCACTTTAATATGCCTTTGGGGTCTGTGGTTTGTAGAATCTACCATCATATAACCTAATGTAGTAGGAATAATTACATATTTTTCACTCCTGAGTAAAGCAATGTCCTGCACAATAACCTGGCGACTCACACCTGCCATTTTTGCGAGCTCAGCTCCAGAAATCGGCTGTCCGCTTTCTTGCAGTATTTGTATTATTTTTACTCTTCGTTCTTGTCCATTCATAGCTTTACTAACTCCCTTCTGCCATTATGTTAATAATCCATTTATTTGCATTTTTATATTTTTTAGTATAACACGCAGTATGTCCTATTTCAACATATTGCCATATTTTTGGTACTATCCTTCTCAATAATTATCTGTCTTGTCACTTGTATTGTCTTTATTGAAGGCGTATAATACAAAATAAAAACCACAGGAGAAATTGTATGATTAAAAAAATTCTTAATCACATTTTTATTGACGGACTATCCGGTATGGCTTTTGGTCTTTTTGCTACTTTAATTATTGGAACCATTATTAAACAGTTAGGCACTTTTATCGGTGGCAATATCGGCGAATATCTGATATTATTCGGCAAAATGGCTTCTGTTGCAACAAGTGCCGGCATCGGTGTCGGGGTTGCATGCAAATTTAAAGAAAGCGCCCTCGTTACTTTATCTGCCGCAACTGCAGGCATGGTGGGTGGTTATGCTGGAAAAATACTCGCCGGCACAGTATTTGTAGATGGTGCAGTATCTTTCGCTGGCCCTGGCGAACCGCTTGGTGCATTTATTGCTGCAATGGTTGCCATTGAGCTTGGACATCTTGTATCTGGCAAAACCAAATTGGATATTATTATAACGCCATTTGTTGGAATTATTTCAGGCTCAACGATAGGATTATTAGTAGGTCCGCCTATCAGCGCTTTTATGATAAGTCTTGGCGCAATTATCAACTGGGGTACTGAACAGCAGCCATTTCTGATGGGAATTGTAGTTTCTGTTATTATGGGTATGGTTCTAACTCTTCCTATCAGCTCTGCCGCACTTGGCATTGTGCTGGATTTAAGTGGTCTGGCCGCTGGCGCCGCTACTGTTGGCTGTTGCTGTAATATGATAGGATTCGCAGTTGCAAGTTATAAGGAAAACAAAGCAGGAGGCTTGCTCGCACAGGGAATTGGAACTTCAATGCTCCAGGTTCCTAATATTATGAGAAAGCCAATTATCTGGCTGCCTGCCATCCTTGCAAGTGCTATTCTGGGTCCTGTATCAACTATGCTATTTCATATGACGAGTAATGCAACCGGTTCTGGCATGGGTACTGCCGGTCTTGTAGGGCAGATTATGACCTGGCAGGTCATGACGGAAACAGAACCTGGTACGATTGTCCTTTTGAAAATAGTAATTCTTCATTTTATATTACCTGCAGTGATTGCACTTGCAGCATCTACATTGATGCGCAAGAAAGGACTTATTAAAAACGGAGATATGAAACTTAATCTATAGTATATAAGATTGTTTAATGATATCGTCAATAGCAAAAGCGTTTAAGCTTTATTGTGGATTTCCACGAAAGCCTAAACGCTTTTATCATATGATTATTGTCTATCATTTAAAATACAATCTAGAAATGCTGTACAGCCTTCCAGACTATCATACTCTGTAAATTCTATTTTGCCAGCTTCATTTTTGCATCATCTAACATATCAATTACCCTATCACACCAGTTGTCAAATTCTTCGTCAGGGCTCTGGCAATCTTCGTGGGAGCATACATATTGAAGGGTATCAGCTACTCCTTCTTCAAACCGCTTTGTAGCTATGAAACTAGGAACTAAGCGCTTTAACTTACTGTTATCAAACACAACCGAATTGCCTTTGTCGCCAATCAGGCTTCCTTCAAAGTCATAATCACAAATTGCTGCAAGTAAAAATGACGAAACATAATACGGTTTCAGCGTGACACCAAGCTTGTCAGCGATACACTGATAAATCTGATTCCAAGTTAATGTTTCGTCAGATGTAATCTGTATTGCCTCCCCAATCGCATGAAGATTACCCATTAGCCCAATAAAACCCTTTGCAAAGTCACTATTATGTGTCATGGTCCATAATGATGTTCCATCTCCATGAATAATTACTGGTTTTCCATCCAGCATTCTCTTTATAACCTGCCAACTACCATTTCGCCCATGAACACCAAGCGGAACAGCACGTTCATCATAGGTATGACTTGGACGAATAATAGTTACAGGGAATCCCTTCTCACGATACACTTTTATCAGATAATCTTCGCAGGCAATTTTATTTCTGGAATACTCCCAATAAGGATTGGCAAGTGGCGTACCTTCGTTAATTCTAAAATCACTAAGTGGCTTCTGATATGCAGATGCCGAACTAATAAAGATAAACTGTTTGGTTTTTCCATTAAACAGTCGATAATCGCGTTCTAAGTGTGCGGGGACAAATGCTATAAAATCTGCGACAACGTCAAAGTTTAAATCTTTTATTTTTTCAGCAACATCTTCCTCATTATTGATATCTGCTTGAATCAGGGTAACATTATCAGAAAGAATATTATTTCTTGTTCCGCGATTGATTAAATATAATTGATGGCTACTATTGTCTATAATTTGTCTTGTGATTGCAGAACTAATTGTACCTGTTCCACCAATAAACAGTATTTTCATGTTTTTGATTCCTTTCGCAAATTTTGTTTATGGAAGCTTGTTACCAGCTGCAAGATAAATCTGATACCACTCTTTACGAGTAAGATAAATATCTGATGCCGCACATATTTCGGTTAAGCGATGAGGATTCATCGTTCCAACTACTGGCTGCATGTTAGCAGGATGTCTTAATATCCAAGCAATCGCAATCGTTGTGGTGGTAACTTGATATTTTTCTGCTATCTCATTTAATGTTTCATTTAATTTCTGGAATTTTTCATTCCCTAAAAATACCCCTTCAAAGAAGCCATACTGGAATGGTGACCATGTTTGTATTGTTATATCATTTAGCCGGCAAAAGTCCAAAATACTACCATCGCGATCTACAGCATTATCAGTTAGCATATTTACTTCTAGCCCATTTCCAATCATCGATGCATTTGTAATACTCAGTTGAAGCTGATTTGCAATAAGCGGCATTTTTAGATTTTTTTGTAATAATTGAATTTGCATTGGCTTCTGATTAGATACACCAAAATGACGAACTCTTCCGGATCTTTCCAGTTCTTCAAAGGCTGCTGCAACTTCTTCCTCTTCAACAAGTGCATCTGGTCTGTGAAGTAGTAAGACATCCAGATAATCTGTTTTAAGTCTTTTTAATATACCATCCACAGAACTTAAGATATGCTCTCTGGAAAAGTCAAACATCCCTGACCGAATTCCACATTTTGACTGAAGAATTATCTTATCCCTTACAGTGGGAGACATATGTATTGCATCAGCAAATATTTTTTCACATTCTCCATCTCCGTAAATATCTGCGTGATCAAAAAAGTTAGCACCCAATTCCAACGCTTTTTGAACAAATTCTTCTGCTTTTTTAGAATCAATACTATTAATCCGCATACACCCTACCGCAATGTTAGGTACTTGAAGATTACTTTTTCCAAGATTAATTTTTTTCATTTTTTTCTCCTATCTTATTACTTTAACTTAACTATACTCCTTAGAGTTAGCTCAAAGTCAAGTGTCTTATTGTAATTATTTTGAATTATGTTAGAATGTAGATAAATGGTAAAGTAAATTCGTAATTTTTAACTTATACAAACAAAGTAATAACATTTAAGTTATTTGCAATAATAGAGAGGAGAAAATCATCCAAACACCTTATAAAAGGATAGTTGGATGGCATAAAAACTATGTATACAATCAAACAAATTTCCGAAAAAACGAACCTGACAGAACATACCATACGCTATTATGACAGAGAGGGCCTGATTCCCTTTATTTCGCGTTCCGATAGTGGTATTCGACAATTTTCCGAAGATAATCTGGAATGGATTAAATTAATTTGCTGCCTTAGGAATTCAGGTATGCCATTGCAGGAAATAAAAGAATTTATGCAGATGTGTTTAAGGGGAAATGATTTATTAGAAGAAAGAAAGGCAATGTTGTTGAAGCATCATTCAAGAATACAGGGTGAAATTAAAAGCCTTGAAAATAGCCTTAGTATAATTAATTATAAAATTGAACACAATAAGGAAATTGGCATTTTTCATATTGATAAAGTACAAACTAATGTGTCTAAATAGTATCTTATAAGTATTTGTTTTACACTATTAAAGTAATTATGTGGATTTTCACGAAAGCCTAAACGCTCTATATCATATAGTTATTTTTTATCATTTATAATATAATCTAGAAATGCTGTACAGCCTTCCAGAATATCATGATATGTCAAATCGAAATCATCCGTGTACCAGGGATCCGCAATATCTCGTGGCCTGAATGAATAATCTAATAACCTACAGATTTTCTTTTCAGAATCACTCCCTACGATCCTTAGCATATTAGAAATATTTTGCTGTTCCATCCCAATCAGATAATCAAACAGGTCATAATCTGCATGCGTCATTTGCCTTGCATACTTACCTTCAGTCGTAATGCCATGCTGCCTAAGCTTTTTTTGTGCAGGTGGATAAACAGGGTTTCCAATTTCCTCTCTACTGGTTGCTGCAGAAGCAATATAAAATGTGTCTGACATTCCTCTCTGATTAATCATATCCTTCATTATAAATTCCGCCATCGGTGAACGACATATGTTGCCGTGGCAAACGAATAGTATTTTTATCATCCCTTTAAAATCCTCATTTCCCTT
>CAZAAC010000062.1:0-11659 GCA_964483155.1 uncultured Lachnospiraceae bacterium
AGTAATTATGAAAGACGAAAAAAGTAATAAAAACAAAAAAAGTAAGAAAGACTTAAAAAAAAGCAAAAAGATTTTTAACTATTTTGATTCTTTAGTTACCTTTGCAGATTATTCCTGCCAGGCTTCAGAGCTTCTGCATTCTATTTTAACCAATTTTAACCCCGAACAGGTTGAAGAACAAATGAAAGAGATGCATGAGATTGAACATGCTGCTGATATTGCAAAACATGACATGATGAAATATCTTGTAAAAGAATTTATTACGCCTATTGACAGAGAAGATATTTCAAATCTTGCACAGGAAATCGATAATGTGACCGATACCATTGAGGATGTATTAATGTTGATGTATATGTATGGCATTCAATCTGTACGCCCTGAAGCTTTAGAGTTTACTGAGACTATTGTTTCCTGCTGTCATGCTCTTAAAAAAGCAATGTCCGATTTTCATAATTATAAAAAATCTACTGCTGTCATTGAAAATATCATTAATGTAAATAATATGGAGGAAGATGGTGATCGTATTTATACACGTACAGTAAGAAATCTATACCTCACCAGTACTGACCCCGTAGAAATAATGTCTTGGACCAAATTGTTTGATTGCCTTGAAAAATGTTGCGATTCTTGCGAAAATGTGGCTGATGCGATGGAGTCTATTATCATGAAAAACAGTTAAATATTATTATTTGAAAAAGTCTTAAAGTTTTAAATTCATTTCTTATAGGCTTACATTCCTTACATCAAAGAAGAGAAACAGCAAAAACCGCTGTTTCTCTTCTTTGATGTCGTGCAGGAAAAGGGACTTGAACCCTCATGATATTACTATCACACGGACCTGAACCGTGCGCGTCTGCCATTCCGCCATTCCTGCATTACGTATATCATAATACACGCAAAACTCATTTTATATTGTTTTATATTAATTGTCAACACTGCTAATCAAATATTTCCTATTGCTCCATGTTTTTTCTCCAGCTTACAACAAAAAATCCGAACTTTACGGTTCGGATTTTTGTTGTAACGTTCAATTTTATCTACTCGCTTACACTAAACAATACCATCATACAAATTTCCAATTGCTGAAGCGCTCAAATAACTACCTGTAGCTGAATAATTACTCATCTTCTGTATTTCTGAAGTTGCCGCATCATTAATCATAGATGCTTTAGAGGATATATTATACGCATAAGAACCAACGCCGCTAAATAAAGATTTGAGATCATTGATATCTGCACTCTTTAATGCTTTCTCGTCTATCTCTAGTTTATTATCCTCACCAATCGTAATACCAACTTTACCAAGCAAATTAGCATTTTTATCAGTTGCATTCGTCATGGACAGCGTTCTGCGTAAAACCGATGTAGATTCCGATTCTCCTGCAGAATCTAATGTACTGTTATATTCCTCTGCAAATGACTTGACTGCCTTATATATGGCATCATAATCATAACCCTTTGTTGTATTTCCTGCCTTATCTTTTATATCCGTAAGGCTAAATTTTGATTCACTCCCCGTTGTAACAAGTGCATCTGCTGCACTTTTCAATGCGCTGGCATCACTCTTAACAAGCGCGTCGTTTTTTACTTCTTTCTTCATTTCATTGCTTGTCTTTGCAGTACTGCTATTTTTCGCATAATATGCATTCATCAGCTTCCCATAACTGCCATTTTTGATACTTGCATAATCATATAAACTCGAATCTAGGGAACTGGTCGAACTGCTGTCTGATGTTGACGAACTTGAAAAAAGGGAACTGTAATCCATTGTCGTTAATCCCGATATCGTCGTTGACATATTCTCATCACTCCTTTGAATATAAAGGCATCCTTGCCGATTGCAACTGTTACTTTTACATGTATATTATAACAGATACCCGCCATTTATGCAATATCAGCATGAAATCAGATCCTATGCGTTTAAATCTACTGTATACCAAATTTTTTCATTGTTTCAACTAATGCTTCTTCAAAAATGGTGAGACCTGCTTCTATTTGAACATCTGTTATCGTAAGTGGCGCAAGAAAACGAATCACATTGCCTGCTGTTCCTGCACATTCAAGCATTAGCCCTTTCTGAAGTGCATACTGAATCATATCACTCACAAATTCTGTATAGGGCATTTTATTTTCTTTGCTCTCGACAAATTCAATACCGATCATAGCACCAAGGCCACGAACATCACCTACAACAGCGTATTTTTCTTTAAAACCCTCATAGGCTTTCATAACTTTTTCCCCTATATGCCTGGCTTTCCCACAAAAATCTTCTTCCTTCATAATATCCATTGTTTTTAAAGCTGCTGCGCAGGAGAGCGGATTTCCACAATAAGTTCCACCAATTGTTCCGGGTATGACCGCATCCATTATTTCTTCACTTGCTGTAATTGCGCTAATAGGCATGCCACCTCCCAGGGATTTGGCTGTTACAACAATATCCGGTGCTGCTCCGGCTTCAGACCAATATGCAGATGCAAAATATTTTCCCGTTCTACAGTTACCGCATTGTACTTCATCAGCAATCAGCACAATTCCATTTTCATCACATATCTTTCGCACTGCTTTTATCCACTCGATTGGAGCTGGAATAAAACCACCCTCCCCCTGAAGCGGTTCTACCAATATTGCTGCCACATCTGACGCCGGTGTCGCCTCATCAAATATTCTTTCTAGTTTTTCAATAAAATAATCAATTGCCTCTTCTTTTGAATATCCTTTTGGCGCACGATACAAATACGGGTACTCTGCGCGGTAAATACCTGATGGAAAGGGTCCCATCCCAACAGAATATGCTTTTTTGGCAGTCAGCGCCATAGTCAGATTGGTCCTTCCGTGAAATGCACCAGAGAAGCAAATTACATTTGGTCTTTTTGTGTAAGCCTTTGCAACTTTAATTGCATTTTCATCTGCTTCCGCACCAGAATTCGCAAAATAAGTCTTTTTATGAATTCCACGACAGGGGATTATCTCATTGAGCTTTTCCGCCAGTTCAATATAGCCTTCATGAACAACTACATTAATAATAGTATGAAAATATTTCTCTGCCTGTTGTTGTACAGCTTCTACAACTTCTGGTCTCGAATAACCAATATTCAGCACACCGACACCGCCTATCCAGTCGAGAAATTTATTACCATCCAAATCTTCTATCATTGCGCCTTCGCCCTTTGCAATACAGATAGGGTAAGTATCCCCACACAGAGCTTTTGGAACGGCTTCCTTCCTCCTGCTTAATAATGCTTGTGACTTTGGTCCTGGGACTGTCACGGTGATGATTTCTGGTAAATCCTCTCTTAGCATCTGCTTTTCCTTCTTTCATTTATATTATATATTGTCTAAAGAAAACTTGAAAATGTTGTTCCAAACCTGTTTCTACTTTAGGCGTTTAACTCAGCTTGCGTCTCTGCAAGTACTATATCCATACGTGCAATTACCTGTGAAATCTGTTCCTCGGTAATGACTGCGGCTGGTTCAAAACGTATGCATTTCGCATTTACTAAGGTTCCTGCTGTCATAACACCTTTGGCGAATAACCCTTTTGCAATATGGTATCCAATATCACTTGTCTTAAACTCAACTGCAAGCATAAGTCCAAGCCCACGTACATCATCAATTATGGAAGGATACTTTTCTTGAAGCCCTGTCAAACCCTCTTTTAAAATTTCACCTTTCTTCTTACATTGTCCTGGAATATCATGATCAATCATGTATTTAATGGTTGCTATTGCAGCCGAACAGCAGACCGGATTTCCGCCAAATGTAGGTGAACCAAGTAACCATGGATTATCAATTAACTGTTGTGTCCACATTTGGGGACGGCAGATAATCCCTGTAATAGGCATAATACCACCACCAAATGCTTTTCCAAATGTCATGATATCTGGCGTAACACCCTCTGCTTCGCATCTCCACATGGTACCTGTACGTCCCATACCACATTGAATCTCATCAAAAATAAGTGCAACACCATATTCATCACAAATTTCACGTAGTTCCTTTAAATACCCTTTAGGTGGTATAATGACGCCCGCTTCCCCTTGAATGGGTTCTACAATAACACCAGCAACTTTCTCACCTACTGCCGTCAGATTTCTAATCGCTTTTCTCATATCTTCTACATTTCCATATTCAACATGTTGCACCTGCTGCACCATAGGTGTATATGGTACACGGTATGTATTCTTGCCTCCCATTGAAATTGCACCCATCGATTTGCCATGAAATGCTCCTACTGTTGAAATGTACCATCTCCCACCTGTAGCAACACGTGCTAGTTTTAAAGCCATTTCAACTGCTTCTGCTCCTCCATTTGTGAAAAAGCAATATTGCAAATCTCCCGGAGTAATATCAGCGACTGCCTTTGCCAGATATCCACGTAGAGGGTCTAGTAGCTCCTGTGAATGCAATGCCTGATGATCTAACTGCGCTTTGACCGTATTAAGAATCTCAATATTTCTATGCCCACATGTATAAATACCAAAGCCACCAAGACAATCAATGAACTCTTCCCCATAGAGTCCTTCACAAACGCTATCATGGTCACGCCATTCTAATACAGCAGAATTTGTCGAAACCGATTTTCGATATTTTAACCAGCCCGGACTAACATAATGATCAAAATAGTCTATTGTCTCTTCTGTCATTCTCTTTTTTGATGCATCGTCTAATTCATCAGCATAAATATATCCGATTACCTTTTCTAGATCTTTACTCACCTGCTCATAGCTCATTGTATTTTCCTCCTGCTTCTTTTTTCGTATCAAATTGTAAAATGCGTTTCCTGCATTTACATATTCTATTTCTCATATGCTTATATTAGACCACTTATAATGTGTTTTCAATTCACCGTTGACACCATTATTCTACTTATTTTTCGCACATAATAACACTTTAAAAGTATATTTACACCACTTCTAACCTTCTCATATAAACTCAAATCTCTTATCCATATGCCGGAAGCTGCTGTGTAATACAATGAATATTACCGCCTCCCAAGAGTATTTCTCTTGTATATATCTGAATTACTTTTCTGTCCGGATATAATTCCTCAAGCTTTTTCTTAGCAGGTAAGTCATTGGGGTCATTAAAACCAGGCATAATTAATGCACCGTTACATATGTAATAGTTTACATAAGAACCTGCCATGCGATCTCCCGTTTGTCTTAACTTTGTTCCTGGCACTTGTACTATTCCCTCGCTCTCTTCCTCTGTTATATAAATTGGCAACGGGAGCGGTAACTTATGTACCAAAATTTTTCTCTTTTTTGCATCCATCTGTGTTTCCAAATAATCCAGATTTGCTTTTATCATTTCATATTGTGGATCTTTTTTATCTGATGTCCATGCATGGACTATTACACCTGGTTCTACAAATGAACAAATATTATCTACATGACCATTTGTTTCGTCATTAAATATTCCATAGGGCAGCCAAAGTACTTTATTTACATTTAAATATTTTTCTAATATCTTCTCTATTTCATGTTGATTTAAATGAGGATTTCTCCCTTTACTAAGAAGACATTCCTCTGTTACAATTGCAGTGCCCTCTCCATCCACACAGATAGAACCTCCCTCCAGTATAAAGCCTTCTGTACGATATCTGTCTATTTTCTCCACTTCACACAATTTTGCTGCAACACTATCATCCTTATCCCATGGGAAATACAAACCATCAACTAACCCTCCCCATGCATTAAAGGTCCAGTCTACAGCGCGCACATCTCCTCTTTCACTCACAACAAAGGTTGGTCCGCAGTCACGTACCCATGAATCATCGCTGGACATTTCAATCACACGTATATATTCTGGCAAGATATGTCTGGCATTATCATATTGTGTATTGCTAGCAAGCATTGTTACCTTCTCAAATTTACCTATCTCTTTTGCAACCTCTGCAAATACTTTTTGTGCATCCTTAGCGCTGTTCCTCCAATTATCCCTTCTTTCCGGCCATATCATGTAGGTCCCTGCATGTTTTTCAAACTCTCCTGGCATTCTGAATCCATCTGCTTTTGGGTTCGAATTTAGGGTTTTCATAGCTCTTCCTTCTTTCTCTCTATTTTAATATCCAGTTTTTATGATTTAAAAGGCGCATAAAAATTCTATGCGCCTTTACATTAAAATATGTAATAACTAATGTTCATACCATCCAACAACTCCAGGCGTCAGATTAATGTTAATCTGCTTCACCTCCTGATACTCTTCTAGTCCATGAATACCAAGCTCACGACCGATACCGCTCATTTTATACCCACCCCATGGTGCTTCATTAAAGGTAGGATTATAACAGTTAATCCATGTGATTCCTGCTCGTATTTCTTTAATGACGCGAATAGCACGTGCTCCATCTGCTGTAAATACTGCACCCGCAAGGCCATATGGTGTGTCATTTGCAAGCGCAATTGCCTCTTCCTCCGTTTTAAATGTCTGAATTGTTACAACGGGCCCGAAAATTTCTTCTTTCACAATAGTCATATCAGAGGTACAGTCATCGAATATAGTTGGTCTTACAAAATAGCCTTTTGCACAATCTCCTTCTGCATATCTTTCTCCGCCGCATACTAATGTTGCGCCTTCAGATTTTCCTTTTTCAATATAGGCAAGAACACGATTCATATGCTGCTCTGAAATTAGTGGTCCCATATCAGGACTTTCTAGTGGATTTCCAAATGTAATCGCATTTGCACGTTCTGCCAAACGTTCAACAAATTTACTCTTAACTGACTCTTCTATTATGATTCTGGAACCTGCAGAGCAAACTTCTCCCTGATTGAAAAAAATCCCAATCATTGCCCATTCAACAGCGCCTTCAAAATCGGCATCTGCAAAAATAATATTAGGTGATTTTCCGCCTAATTCAAGTCCGATTTTTTTTACATTGCTTGCTGCCGCACGCATAATACTCTGTCCAACTGCGGTGCTTCCCGTGAATGTAACCATATCTACATCTAAACTCGATGCCATAAAATTTCCAATACTACTGCCAGGACCAATGACTAAATTTACTACCCCTTTTGGAATACCCGCTTCTTCAAATACTTCAAATAACTTAATTGCTGATAAAACAGTATCTGAGCTTGGCTTAAACAGGATACTATTTCCTGCTGCAATAGATGGTGCCAGTTTCCAGACCGCCATTAGAAACGGATAGTTCCATGGTGTAATCTCCGCACATACACCAACCGGTTCATGAACCGTATAAGAATGCATTGTTCCAAACCCTTTATTTACATCATAAACGCCACCATATGGTGCCTTTATTAAACTGGCATAATAGCGAAATGCATGAATGCCATCACTGACATCTCCTTCTGCTTCACGTAATGGTTTCCCGTTATCCAAAGCATCTATTTCGGCAAACTCATCTGCTTTTGCCTCAATCAGGTCTGCAATCTTAAGCATAATATCGCCACGCTCCTGCGAATCCTTATCCCGCCATTCTCGTGTAATATAAAACGACTTTTTGGCAGCAGCAATTGCTTTTTCAACATCCTCCAGGCTGCATTCCTCAACCTGTGCAAATACTTCTCCATTTGCTGGGTTCACTACATTTAGTGTCTTCCCTGATGTGCCATCTACCCAGGCCCCATCAATATATACTTTTTTCTTGTCCATATCAGCTTCCTCCAACTCAAACTATTTTTCAAATAGCCATTATCTTTTAGGCTTTATCCAAAATTGTCATTGCTTCAACTGGGTCCACATCTTATCATATATTGCAATCGTATCATTATCTAAGACTTCATCACGTTCGCCAGCTTCATAAACTTCAGCTGGAACATTTTTTGCAACATTATTCGCATAATCCGGAGTTGCATCAATTGCCGTCTGATTACAGTTCATATATGGAAACTCTGCCATTACCATCTCAGCTACTTCTGGCTCACACATAAAATTAATGAATTTCATAGCATTATCGTAGTTCTTAGAACCTTTTACAATGCACCAGTTATCTAAAAATTTGAATGCGCCTTCTGATGGATATACGATTTTTATATCTGGATTTTCTTCCATTGCAAGAGCAATTTCAGCGCTCCAGCAATATGCAAGAGAACACTCACCTGAAATCAGTGCTGATTTTGGACTATCACTATCATATATTTTTATAATATCCTTTAGCGTCAGCAGCTTCTCACTAACCTTTTTCAAGGCCTCCACATCAGATTCATTTACACTGATTCCCATACTTCTCTCTGTCATACCAATCGTTGCGCGATAATCGTCCAATACAACCAGACTATCTGCATACGCTGGATTAAACAAATCATCATAGCTTGTAATATCATCCTTTATAATAGAAGTATTGACACCGATAGCAGCCACACCTCCTTGATATGGAATTGAATATACGTTACCAGGATCATAATCAGGATTTAAATACTGTGCTCCAATATGATTCAGATTGGTCAATGCCGCCTGATCTAATTCCTCCAATAATTCCTGTGCAATCATGGATTCTACAATATAGTCACTAGGCTGTACAATATCATAGGTACCTTCTGACTCTGATTTTACTTTTGCAAGCATATCTTCATTGGTAGAAAATGTTGATACATTGACTTCAATTCCATATTCCTTCTCAAACTTTTCAATTACAGAATCTGGAACATATTCTGTCCATACAAAGAGATTCAGTTCCTCACTCTTTTCCGAACTACCGCTTTTACATCCAGTAATCATACTGGCAATCATAGTTAACACTAATGCAAAACATACTAATTTCTTTTTCATAAACATTCCTCTCTTTCATTTTGTTTTCAATTTTTATACTCATCTAAACTATTAAGTATCCACCAAATTACTCTTTTCCCTTTTTTAGAATATTACTCTGCGTCATCAGTACTAATGCAATTGTACCAACCAATAAAAGGGATGAAAGTGCATTTACATCTGGACTCACACCGCTTTTTATACTTTCCATTACTTTTAGCGGATACGTCTTTGTCTGTCCATTGACAAAATAACTAATGATAACATCATCTATTGAAAGGGTAAATGCTAATAATGCCCCACCACCGATTCCTGGTGCAAGTACTGGTAATGTAATCTCGAAAAAGGTGACGATCCGATTGGCCCCCAAATCCATACTTGCTTCTTCAACCGAATTATCATAGCCTGCTAACCTGGCTCGAACATTAAAGATTACAAATGGAATGCAGAATGTCACATGTGCTAATACTAAAGTCAGTATCCCCCTTGGAATATTGACATTTGCGAATAAAATCAGAAGCGAAATACCAAGCACAATCTCAGGTATGACCACCGGAACATATAGTAATCCATCAATAACACTTTTTCCCCTAAATTTGTACTTATACATTCCGACCGCGCCTATGGTCCCTATAATAGTTGCAAGAAGTGTACTCATAGAAGCTAGCAATATTGTGTTTCCGAAAGATTCTAATAGTGCTGTATTTTCCCAAAGTGTAGCATACCAATTAAACGTAAATCCCTTCCATATGAGATAAGGTTTTGAAGTCGTTGCATTAAATGAATTCACAACTACTACTGCAATCGGAAGGAATAAAAAAATATAAACAAAACAGCAAAATACTACACTCGAAATTTTACCTGCTCTTTTTTTTGATGCTCGCGTCATAATCTATACCCCCAAACTATCCATGTCACCGCCCATTTTCTGGTATATTTTAACCAAAATTAGTGTAACAGCAATTAATATAATCGAAAGTGCAGCGCCCAAAGGCCAGTTGTTTCCGCTCTGGAACTGGCGTTCAATCAAATTACCAATTAAATCAGCATTTCCTCCGCCTAAAATATCTGATACAAAAAAGTAACCTAGCGTAGGAATAAAAACCATAATACTTCCAGAAAATATGCCACTAGATGTAAGTGGTAATACTATTTCCCAAAAAGTTGCCCCTTTTCTTGCCCCCAAATCACTGGATGCTTCTAATAGACTAGTATCTAATTTCTCAATTGCTGTATACAATGGCAACACCATAAAGGGAAACAAACAATAAACCATACCTAATACTGTCGCACCTTTATTAAACAAAAAGTCTACCGGTTCTTTCAAAATATGAAAAAAATGCAATATCGTATTTAACCATCCGCTTGTACCCAGAAAAGTCCTCCACCCATAAATACGTATTAGGGAATTTGTCCAAAAAGGAATAATAACCAACATATATAACAAATTCTTTTTTTTGCTCTTTGTTCTTGCTATCAGGTAAGAAAACGGATATGCCACAAGAATACAAAAAAATGTAGTCAGCAAAGCTATCATTAGAGACTGTCCGTATATTTTTAAATAGTCAATATCAATCAGTCTTCTATAATTAGAAAGCGTAAACTTATATGTCACATTATAGTATTCATCCAAGGAACAAAAGCTCATAACAAATACATAGATCAATGGTACTGCAATAAAAATTAACATCCAGAATGAAACCGGTCCTACCATAATAAGAGCTGGCAGTGTGTTTGCTCTCCACTTATGTTTTGACTTTCCCTTTGCCATAAATCCACCTCCTATGCCAACTCAACATTCTCTACTGCTTGGAAAAACACTTGATCTTGGTTATGAATGAGCACTGCATCTTCTTCTTTCCAGCATAGAAAAATCTGGTCTCCTGCCTTTGGTAGTTCCTGCCCTGCCAAGCGCTCTATTTTAATTTCACTGCCGTTTGACAATACTACGATACATTTCACTATAGAACCCACATAAATATAATCTTTTACATAAGCCGTCAAGGAAAACCCATTTACTGGCTCTGTCGAATAATTCATCTTCTCTGGTCTGACAGATACCGTAATAAATTCATTTTCCGCAAATCCTTTGCCTTTACCCTTTATATCACCGTTTTCAACTCCAATTGTGATAGTCTCGCCTGCGATCTCTTTGATGCATCCATCAAATATATTTGTCTCACCAATAAATGTCGCGACAAATTTAGTTGCCGGATGTTCGTATATCTCAGCCGGTGTGGCTATCTGATCCATAACACCCTCATGCATGACAGCAATTCTATCACTCATAGTAAGTGCTTCTTCTTGATCGTGCGTAACATAAATAAATGTGATATTTAATTTTTTCTGCAAGCGCTTGAGCTCTAGCTGCATCTGCTTTCTCAACTTTAAATCCAACGCTCCCAGTGGTTCATCTAAAAGTAGTACTCTGGGTTTATTAATTAAGGCTCTTGCGATTGCGACTCTCTGCTTCTGACCTCCTGAGAGTTGGTTAGGGTAACGCTTCTCAAAGCCCTCCAGCTGAACCAGCTCCATCATTTTTGTCACTCTTTCCCTGATTTCATTCTTAGGAACTTTTTTCATCTTAAGTCCATACGCGATATTGTCATAAATTGTTTTGTGTGTAAAGAGTGCATAGCTTTGAAATACCGTATTCACATTTCTCTCAAACGGTTCCTTATTTTCAATCGATTCACCTTCCACCTTAATACTCCCTGTGGTTGCTTCCTCAAACCCAGCTATCATTCTTAAAGTCGTTGTCTTTCCACAACCTGATGAGCCTAGTAATGTCAAAAATTCACCCTCTTCTACAGTGATATTCAAATCTTTTACTACATGATTGGTTCCATATATTTTATTTACACCTTCAATTTCGACTATTTTCCCCAAACAATATCACCTGTTATGAAGTGACCTCTTGTCAAGTATAAATTTCAAGAAATCACTGC
>CAZAAC010000063.1:0-11546 GCA_964483155.1 uncultured Lachnospiraceae bacterium
CATCTCCTCTGCGGAGAATATCTACTACGGTCAAGGCCTCGACCATTTCAAAACCATCTGCAAATGTCATTATTACTTTTTTCATTTTATTCCTCCAAATTTTTAGTGTTTAGTGAAAGTGCAATGATCATAACGGGTATGCATAAAAAGCTTGCGTATGTGGCAAGGCGCCGGCAACTTAGCAGGGCAATAATGACACCTAGATGATACAGTGCCAGAGTCACGCCAAAGAACAAACACTTTTCCCGTTGAGCATTTTGCCGGGACAGAATGTATTCAACTCCTGAATCGATAAACTGTTTCAGATTATTTGTAGAAAAAATAGTCGAGCAGTTATATTCTTTTGTTCCGTGAAAAGCAGACCATTGAGTCGAAGCCATAAAAAATACTGGCATAACTCCAAGCAGTGGATCTGCATTCACTGGAATTAGCAAAAGGATAAGAGCACCTGCGAAATTTACCAATATGGCATATAGGGAGATGTTCATGCTTCTTTTTAATATGGTACCCAATGCAATTCCTGAGAAAAAAATCAACAGGCCCAAAATTCTAAGAATGAGTGAATTTGTACTAGACACACAGACTGACTTGCAAATCTGGATCATGTTTGCTGTCTGCGCAAGACCAAAGTTATCATTTCTGCAAAATATCGTATATCCGCCGAGAAATCCGCCATTGAGGCACATGAGCCAATGCAGGGATAATTCTTTGTTTCGTATGTTCATTGAGTTATATTTCCTTTCGAAGAAATCGTAACATAACATAACGAATAAAAATACAGAATATTAATTATATTATATATAGAAAATATCTATGGAAAATGATATGTTATATAGGTAGCTAGTTGTACGCTGAACGAGGGAGATGAAGAAATGGAATATATAAGCTATGATTGGTATAAGGCTTTTTATATGGTCGTAAAAAATGGTAGTATTACGGCAGCTGCAGAGACTATGAAGTTGACTCAGCCAACGGTAACACATTCAATCCAGAAGCTTGAAGAGGCATTATCCAGCAAATTGTTAATTCGTGGGAAAAAAGGTGTTATCCTTACGGATGAAGGGCATATAATATATCAATACATTGAGAATGCATGTGAAAACATTATGCGCAGTGAAAAAGAATTGGTTAAGTACAAAAACAGAGAGTCTGGCGAACTGGTAGTCGGTGCAAATGAAACCACTTTGCATCATTTTCTCCTGCCTTACATTTCAGCTTATCAAAGGCAGTATCCGCAGATTAGTATCCGAATTGAGAACAATGTATCTCCGGAAATCATTAGGCATCTTCAGAATGGCAAGATAGACTGTGCTGTGATTTTCTTTTCTGCGGAATATAAAAAGGAGGAGATTGTCATAAAGGATCTGGCCCAAATACCCTACTGTATAATTGCAGGAAAAAATATACGGGAACTGCTTAACGGGAAGAAAGAATTAAAAGAATTGGAAAAGTATTCTCTGGTAGGCCTTGCTGAGAACACAGTATCTGGACAGGCACATAGAAAATTTTTTGAAGACAATGATTTAAATTACAAACCTAGAATAACTGTAGCAACGGCAGATCTTGTGGTTCCAACAGTAATAAGTACAGGCGGTATCGGAATAGTACCAAGGCCTTTTGCTGAGGAAAAGATTCAATCAGGGGATCTATTTGAAGTAAAAACAGCCCAGAAGATTCCGGACAGACCGATCTGTTTAATATGCAATAATAACGCAGTAAATAAACCTGCAGTACGTGCGCTGATTGAGATGTTTGAAATGCATATGGGAAGAATTTAGCTGAAATTAGCGGAGTAGAGAACTTATGAATTAGCAATATTACTATGGAAAAAGATATTCACTTAAAAATCTAGCCCGAACTTGTATTTTTAAGGAGAGCGAGTACACTTAAAGCAGTAAATTTTTTCAAGAAAAGAGGAAGGAATATGGCAATTCAGTCAATTGTTTTATTATTCATTATTTTGGGTTGTGTTTTTGGATTGTATCTAATTGTTTTTCAAATTTTGGGACTACGCGTAATTAGTTCAAATGAAGTAGCAGTTGTAGAAAAATGGTGGAGTATTAAAGGTTCATTAAAAGACTCCATTATTGCATTAAATGGAGAAGCAGGTTATGAACCTTCGCTTTTACGTGGAGGTATACATTTTCGCTCTGTATTGATGTACAAAATGCATAAGTATCCGCTGATTACGATTCCCCAGGGGCAGATTGCTTATATTTTTGCAAGAGATGGAAAACCACTTGCTCCAACACAAACACTTGGAAAAGTTGTAAATGAAGCGAATAACTTTCAGGATGTAAAAGGATTTTTGCAAAATGGTGGTCAAAGAGGTCCACAAAGAGGGATTTTGCGTGAAGGTACCTATGCTATTAATTTAGCACAATTTGTGGTAATTACACCAAGCGATATAAAAGCAGTTAATATTTCAAAACAAGATAGAAATGAATTATATGCTATGCAACAAACATTGGCGCAAAGAAATGCATTTACTCCTGTCATTATTATGGGTAGAGGCGTAGATGCCAGTGATGATATTTGTATTGTAACAGTACATGATGGACTTCCGCTTGAAAATGGTGAGATCATTGCAAGTGATGTTGGACCAGACCATTCGAATTTTCAAGATCCAGAAAAGTTTTTAGAACTTGGTGGAAGACGTGGTAAACAGATAAGAGTACTAACAGACGGAACTTACTATATTAATCGTTTATTTGCTACTGTAGAATACCGTGCAAAAACAGTGGTTCCCATTGGATTTGTGGGTGTTGTGGTTTCCTTTTATGGAGAACAGGGTGTAGACACTACAGGTTCTGATTATAAGCATGGAGAATTGGTTGCAGATGGATGTAAAGGTGTATTAGAAAAACCTTTGATGCCAGGTAAGTATGCATTTAATACAGATGCCGGAAAAGTTGTACTTGTTCCTACTACAAATATTATTTTGAAATGGAATAAGAGCGAAACTGGTGATCATAAATATGATGAAAATTTAACAGAAGTTGATATTATCACAAAGGATGCATTTGAGCCGTCATTACCACTTTCAGTTGTAATGCATATTGATTATAAACAGGCACCATGGGTAATTCAAAGATTTGGTGATATTAGTATGTTGGTAAATCAGTCACTAGATCCTCTTGTAAGTGCATATTTTAAAGATGTGGCTCAGACTAAGACATTGATTGAACTGATTCAGGAAAGAAGTGAAATACGTGAGCGCGCAGTAAAAGAAATGCATGAAAAATTCCAAAGATATAATCTTCAATTAGAAGAGGTATTGATTGGAACACCAAAAACAAGCGCAGGCGATATCATGATTGAGAATATTTTAACCCAGCTTCGTGAGCGTCAGATTGCGGAAGAAAAGAAAGTGACTTACCAGAAACAGCAAGAAGCTGCAGAAAGTGAAAAAACATTACGTGAAGCAGAAGCAGCAGCTGAGCAACAGGGATTCCTTACCAAATCAAAGATTCAGATTGAAGTAGAGCGTAATAGCGGTGCGGCGCTTGCAAGTAAAGCAGAACAAGAAGCAAATCAGATCACGGCACTTGCAAAGGCAAACTCTACAAAAATCAGACTTGAAGGTGAAGCAGAAGCTTCAAAAGAATCGAATGTTGGTCTTGCAAAAGCCCAGGCAATTGATGCACAGGTTAAAGCATATGGTGGTGCAGAATATCGAGTAATTCAAGAAGTTGTGGATAAACTATCTGAGGCAATTCGATATGCACAGGTTGATATTGTTCCAAAAACAGTAGTCAATATGGGCGGAAATGGCGATGGAAATGCTACAAATGCAGGGACAAATACCGTTATGGACACCTTACTGAAATTCATTACCATTGATAAACTAGGGGTATCACTTGTTACAAAAGAGGAAGATAAAGTAGAAAATACGCCAAAAGAAGTTGAAAAAGAAGTGACAATAGAAGAAAAATCGAATATTTCAAAAACCGAAGAATAAGATATTAGTGATAGAATGATAGAATGGAGTGTTATAAATTGACAAGTAATAAGTCTTTTTGCAACACTCCATACTATTATGATTAGTTATTTTATATTTTTTATAGCCCTGCATACGATGCTCTCATTTTTTGAACAGAAAAAGAGAGGAAAAATGTGCGTGGCTATTGTACTATCAAGTAATAGATTGACAATCAAGGTAAGGAGAAAGAGTATGGATGAGAAGTTTATGATGTTTCTTAATGATATTCCAGTTTCATTACAGGGCTTTGTGCTTGAACTGGATGAGTTTCTAATAAGTAAAGGATGCAAGAGAGAAATAAAGGCAGCAAAAAGTGGATTTGTTTCGTCTTATATAAATCTATCGACAAAGAAAACACTGTTAAATTATGTCTTTAGAAAAACAGGAGTAAAAATGCGAATATATGCAGCCAAGGTGGCAAACTTTGATTCCATTTTGGATGATTTCCCAGCAAAAATGAAAAAGGAAATTATAAAAGCAGGAGATTGTAAAAAACTCACAGGAGCGATTTGCTCTCCTACATGTCCAGCTGGATATACCTTTGTTATGGATGGAACTGAAAATAAAAAATGCAGAAGTACAGCATTCTTTCATGATTTAAATGAAGAAAGCAGCAAATACATCTGGAATCTCATTGAGTCAGAGGTATCAGCATAACACGAAAGAAAAATTTTTTTATCTTCAAACGGTTTTATCAGGACGTATTTCAAACCAGAAGGGGGAATAGAATACTACAATAGACAATAAAAAAGGAGGAAAAAATGCTTAGATATGTACATACTAACATTATTGCAAAAGATACAAAGAAACTCATCGAATTTTATAAAAAGGTCTTTGATTGCAAGAGTATAGGGGAAACCCGGAATATCAGCGGAGAATGGCTTGATAAGATGACTGGTGTAAAAAATGCACATATTACAGGGGAACACATCTGTCTGCCTGGTTATGATGAGGCTCATCCAACGTTAGAGATTTTTTCCTATGATGAAATACTGGATGGAGGAACCCAGCATACTAACAGAGCAGGTTTTGCACATCTTGCATTTGAAACAAATGACGTTGAGGGAAAATTAAAAGAAGTACTAGAAGCTGGTGGGTCGAAATATGGAGAACTTGTCAAAACACTTTACGAGGATGGAAGAAAAGCAGTTTTTGTATATGCAGCAGATCCGGAAGGCAATATTATTGAATTGCAAAGCTGGTCGTAAAGGGAAAGGGAACAACCAGAGGTTGCGAATTTTTTTAATAGAATTAAACGGTAACTTGATGGGAGAAGAATGGGAAGCAAGATAAATATTTATGAACAGGGGCAGATAGAAATTTTATTTGGTAGTCACGACCACTCCTTTCCACTGCACAGCCATGAATGCTGGTGTATCGGAATGGTGACCGAGGGAGAAGTATGGTTTAAAATTAAAGACCAGGAATGTCTTCTGAAAAAAGGTATGATGTATGTTATCCCTTCTAATGCAGGGGTATTAATCACAAAAAAGAGGGGATATCATTTTGTAACGATATGCTTCAAGGATGAATTACGAGAACGATTTCAAACAATAGAATTAGAACAATATTTTTTAAAATTAAAGGATACAGATAACTTTATGAGAGTCTGCTATGATTTTATGTGGTATGGAGATATGTCGAAGATCATACAAGAATTCCTAGAAATCATGCGACCGATGATTTCTATAAAAAATATAAAGGAACAAAAGCAACTGAGCTTATCTGTCAAAAAAGCAGCAGAATTTATTAAAAAAAATCAAAATAACAGATTTGATTTGGACAATATTGCGATGGAAGCCAATATTTCAAAATATCATTTGGTACGCCTGTTTAAGAAGGAGATGGGTGTAACACCAAATCAGTATTACATACAAAATAAGCTACGCACAGTAAAAACAAAGATTATGGAAGAACAATCGGAAGTGCAGATAGCAACAGAGCTGAATTACGCAGACCAGAGCCATTTGTGCAGGCAGTTCAAGCAGCTGATGGGGGTTAGCTTACAGGAATATAAAAGAAATGTTCGCAGAAAATAGAGCAATATTTTACAATACCAGCGAATTCCTTTGTGTTAGTGTTAGATGAAAAAAACGAGCAAAGGAAGAGGTATAAAATGAAAATAAAAGCAGCATTTATTTTTGTAGCAGAGAAAGCAGATTCAAAACAGCACAGAGCAGTAATTGATACGCAAGGTCTTACACTTTATGTGGTTGGTGTGGAAAATTATGAACAGGCAGTTCAAGTAGCAAAGGAATTGGTAGCAGAGGGAATAAAAGCAATAGAATTATGTGCCGGTTTTGGAAATGAAGGTACAGGTCTCATCTGTAAAGCAGTGGGTTCAGAAGCAGTAGTAGGGGCCGTAAGGTTTGACCGCCACCCAGCGTTTGGTTACAGAAGCGGAGACGAAATGTTTCAATAGAATTTTAATCATACAGTCTTGCATATAGCTGGTTTTTTTTCTATAATGGGAAACAGGCAATAAAAAAATAGAAAGGTTGCGTGGACAGAAAACAACTGTTTCTGAGAGCAGTATGATAAGGTACAATTATGATACAGGATATATTTCCAAATGTTTTCCATAATGAATACGTGGAAAAAACACCTACAGATAAAAGTGTGATTTTAGCTTTTAATAATGATACTATTCTTGTAAATAATAAGGATGGAGAAATTGAATTTCCTAGGAAAAGGGAGTTTGAGAAAGCGGAGTGTACATTTATATATTTATTCTCAATAGATACAACAGAATATTTTCTTGCGGATTATGATAATGCAGGGGCTATGGATGATGGATTAGTTGCCCCTGATTATACTTATGAACCAATAGGTGCCTTGCGATACTCTTCGCCGAAGGATCGGGGATTTGCTGGAATTACTGCTTTTCACCTATATAACTGGTATAGAGATAACAAATTCTGCGGAAGATGTAAGGGTCATATGAAGCCAAGTCATAAGGAGCGCATGCTTTTTTGTGAGCAATGTAATACAATGATTTATCCAAAGATCTCTCCGGCAATGGTGGTTGCAATTGTGGATGGAAATCGCCTGCTGCTGACAAAATATGCAGGAAGAGAATATACAAATTATGCACTGATCGCGGGATTTGCAGAAATAGGTGAGAGCGTGGAAGCGACTGTGATGAGGGAGACATTGGAAGAGGTAGGTCTGAAGGTTAAAAATATAACGTACTTCAAAAGTCAGCCATGGGCCTTCTCAGGTAGCCTTTTAATGGGGTTTTTTGCAGAATTAGATGGCGATGATAAGATTACTCTGGATGAAAACGAATTATTGGAAGCAAATTGGTTTTCCAGAGAAGAGATTCAGATAGAGGAAGACGGAATAAGCCTCACAAGGGAAATGATTCACAGATTCAAAACAGGTAACTATCATATAGAAAACTCTCTATTTCCAGATTAACTTGTTCAGGATTATCTCCATTGGAAAAATGTGCTGCATGCTTAATGATATGCAGGGGATAACCAGTTGCTTTGACCCAAGCTTCGTTATATTTCTTTATTTTTCCTGTCGTATCATGATCACCAAGTAAAAGTAGTACTGGAAAATCAAATTGTACATTTTTATTTTCCAGAGCAAAGTTACCATACGCAATATCCATTTGCTCAATAATCTCTGTTTTTGATAGAGGTGCTAACATTTCCATCATTTTTTTATAGGAATAGTCTGTTTTGGAAACAGATTTTGCCATGCTTTTCCGAAGCAGATTGTCAGTAAACATTTTTCCAAGGGGAGCTACTTGCTTCAACCACCATAAATCTGATTTTGAATAATACATAAGTCCAAAGGGCGTGGTATCGAGCATTATCATTCTGTCTACATGTTCAGGATAGTGATATGCAAATTCCTGACTTGGATAACCACCCATAGACATACCGACCAGAATAACTTTCTCGATATTCTCTTTATCTAAGATAGTCTTTAATTCTTTTGCAGTATTTTCATAAGAAAAATTTTGATAAGGTCTTGATAATCCATGTAATGGAACATCCCACGTGATCACTGTGTAGTTTTTCTCAAAATAGGCCACTTGTTTTTCAAACATGGTGTGATTTGCAGTGACACCATGTGTAAATAAGATGCATTTTGTGCTCGGATTATGATTTCTTGAAATCCAGTAGTGGACACTGCCATTATTAGATTCAAGTTGTTTATGTTCTGTGCTCATGATTCCCTCCTACACTTTTCCAGAGATACTTTTCCCATATAAGACTGTAAAGCCAAATGAAAAAAATAGTGGCATTAATAATTCCTGTAAGGTATAATTTGTAAATATGGTGAAGTGTGTTATACATCTTTCTTTTATGCTTTTCTGCCAAGAAAGAATTTAAAATATATTATACCATAAGAACTAAAAAAAAACCATTTGGAGAAAACTATGAGAACAAACAGAACAAATAAATTTGTCATTTCGGCATTATTTTTGGCTATAGGAATTATATTACCGTTTGTAACAATGCAGATCCCGGCTATTGGAAATATGTTATTACCCATGCACATTCCAGTAATCTTGTGTGGTTTTATTTGTGGAGGACCATATGGTCTTTTAATAGGATTTATACTTCCCTTATTAAGAAGTGTTTTATTTGGTATGCCACCTATTATGCCGATAGCGACAGCGATGTCGTTTGAACTTGCTACCTATGGGTTTGTAGCAGGAGTAATGTATCAAAAACTCTCAAACAAAAAATACGCGCTATATACATCTCTTATTGTGGCAATGCTTACAGGAAGATTGGTTTGGGGAATCGTATCTCTAGGATTATTTTCTCTGCTAGGAACTGTTTTTACATGGAAGATATTTGTAATACAGGCTTTTATCAATGCAATTCCAGGAATTATAGTACAATTAGTAGTAATTCCGCTGTTGATAACTTCACTAAAGCATGCTGGAGTTATGAAACATCTTGCAAAGAATGAAAAATTAAAAATGGAAGTGAAATGCATAAAAAGGTTTGAACTAGTTTTATTGGAAATTGATAAGCTATTGAAAACTAAAAATGATACTATCATGATTGCGATTGATGGAAAGTGCGCCAGTGGAAAGACAACCCTGGCATATTATTTGCAGAGCATCTATGCATGTAATTTGTATCATATGGATGATTTTTTCTTAAGAGAGGAACAAAAGTCAGAGGAACGTGTCAATGAGATTGGCGGCAATATTGACTATGAAAGATTCAAAACAGAAGTAATTGATAAGCTTCTTAAGAAACAAGATGTAATATATAAGAAATATAATTGTATGGAAAAAGAATTTGAAGAATTAACACAGAAAATGAAGCACAAGAGACTGAATATTATAGAAGGGTCTTATAGCCTTCACCCATACTTTGGAAACATTTATGATTTAAAGATATTTATGAATATTGAAGATTTGAGACAAATTGATCTTATCAGAAAGAGAAATGGGGAAGAAAAATTAGAACGATTTATAAATGAATGGATTCCAAAAGAAAACGCTTATTTTGATAAATTTGTAGAAATGAAGGATTGTGTAATAGTCGACTAATATTGATTGAAATGTAGAAAATAAAAAACTGCAGAAAAAAATAGAAAAAGCGGAGAGTGAGCGGCATGAAATTGAAAAAAGTAAGGTGTCTTGTATTAGGTATGATAATGGTTCTTTCTTTCGTAGCATGTGGAAATTCCAAGAGTAGTAGTGATGCAAGTGTAAGTACAGAAAGTGTAAGTGCAGAAAGTGTAGATACAGAAGAGTCTAAAGTGGTAAGTGTAGAAGATGAAAGCACAGAACAAACAGTTTCAGCAGATGTGAAAGCGTCAGCTTCAGGGCAGGGTCAAAAAGTGTATATGACAACAGATATCAGTGCAGAAGGAATGATGGAAGCTTATGAAGCCCTAGCATGGATACCAGAAGGAAATGTTGCTGTGAAGCTTAGCACAGGAGAACCACCAGCGAGCAATTATCTGAGACCGGAATTGATTAAAGAATTAGTGCAGTCTGTAAATGGAACGATCGTGGAATGCAATACGGCGTATGGTGGCTCCCGTGGAGAAACAGCCATGCATATGCAAGTAGCAGAAGATCATGGATTCACAGATATTGCTACAGTCGACATTATGGATGCTGATGGTTCTATGAGCCTTCCCGTGGTAGGTGGAACGCATCTGAAAGAAAATCTGGTAGGATCACATTTTGCAAATTACGATTCTTATCTTGTGCTCTCACATTTCAAAGGGCATCAAATGGCAGGTTATGGAGGTGCTATTAAAAATATATCCATAGGACTTGGTTCCAGGGAGGGTAAATGTCTGATACATACTGCAGGAAAAAGTAATAAAAGTATGCGCGGAGGTGTTCAAGATGACTTCTTAGAATCAATGGCTGAAGCAGGCAAATCTGTTTCTGACAGCCTGGGAAATGGTAAAAATATAGTTTATATCAATGTTATGAACAGAATTAGTATAGACTGTGACTGTAATGGAAATCCGGCCGAACCTGATATCCATGATATCGGAATTCTCGCGTCAACTGATCCAGTAGCGCTTGATCAAGCATGCATCGATCTTGTATATGCAGCGGAGGGTAGAGAAACTCTTGTTGATAGAATAGAAGAATTGCATGGTTTACACACGCTAGAACGAGCAGAAGAAATCGGACTTGGAAGTCGCACTTATGAATTGGTGAACCTTGATGATTGAGATACTGCATCGTGAATTTGTTTATCTTTGGTACTACTTTTGCGTACAGCTCGGACAGATATTTCCATACTGGTTATTGGGAATGATGATTGGTTCGACAGTATCCGTATTCGGCAAAGAAAAAATTCATCGGTTATTTAGTAACTTGCAGGATAAAAAGTGGGGCATGTTTGGTATCGTACCAGCCTGTTTATTGGGCATAGCTTCACCACTGTGTATGTATGGAACGATTCCAATTGCTGCATCCTTTTCGGAAAAAGGGATAAGAGACGACTGGCTGGCAGCGTTTATGATGTCATCCATATTACTTAATCCTCAGCTGATTATATATAGTATGGCATTGGGGACAAAAGCGTTTATCGTACGAATAGTATCGTGCCTTCTATGTGGCGCTGTTGCAGGATTACTAGTACACATATTTTATAGGAAGAATTCATTTTTTAACTTTTCTTCTTTCAGAGAATCAAAGAGTCGGGATACGGATCCTAATCTACTGATGCGATTTTTGAAAAACTTTGGGAGGAATGTGAAAGCAACTGGACTGTACTTTCTCATCGGAATTGTATTAACTGCACTCTTTCAAAGGTATATCCCAACGGATGCATTTGTTAATTTATTTGGAGATAATGAGGGATTTGGCGTCCTGATGGCAGCCACGATAGGTGTTCCACTCTATATGTGTGGAGGTGGAACAATACCTCTTTTGCAGCAATGGATTCATGACGGAATGAGTATGGGATCAGCCGCTGCATTTATGATTACCGGTCCTGCTACTAAGATTACCAATCTGGGTGCTGTTAAAATCGTATTGGGTTCTCGGCGCTTTATCATGTATCTGCTGTATGTAATTATTTTTGCTCTTGTAACTGGGTTTTTAATGGTA
>CAZAAC010000064.1:0-11533 GCA_964483155.1 uncultured Lachnospiraceae bacterium
TGGCGATTTTTCTAAGAGCTGAGTTAGGCTTTTTAGGAGTAGCTGTCTTAACAGCCGTACAAACACCTCTTTTCTGAGGAGAAGCTGTCGCGGTTGCTCTTTTGTGTAAGGAGTTAAATCCTTTTCCCAAAGCAGGAGCTGTTGACTTCTTTACTGATGTCTGTCTTCCTTTTCTAACTAACTGATTAAATGTTGGCATTCTTTTCACCTCCTATGATTATATTTGTATACTACATTTTGCGTTTCATCAATGCATACCAAAAGAAGCGCATTTGTGTGCACGCTAGAATATTATATTGTTTTCACGAAGCAATGTCAAGCGCTTTTGTTTAATTACTGTTTAATTACTGTTTAATTACTGTATAATTACTGTATAAATTACTATTTTATTCTTCAAAAATATAACGTGACATTTTTCACCCAATTTCTTATAATATAACTTAGAAGTACAAGTCAGTATTTTACTTGGGAGAAACCTTATGAAAAATCATTTCATGCTGCTTATTTTATTTGCATGCTTGGCAATTCTCATCGTGTCTAGTTTAGCCGGTTGCTCTTTTGCTATAAGCAAAACTGATATTGATGGTAACAGCACTGATATTTCTAATTCTACTGACATTATATATAATGAAGATATCCCTACTGCTTCTCCATTGAAAACTGTCGATAAAGCTTCTGCTCCTAAACTGTCAAAACGAGATAATACTCCACTTGTATTGATACCTGTTGCTGATGGCTCTACTTTTTTTTATAACATTGCTAGAACCTCGCTTATTGATGCCTCCAATTCTTCGGAAGGATATATTATGGCAACCTATGTTGGTGATAATCACAAGGTTAAGTTACAGATAACAGGTCCAAATCAAATAACCTATACTTACAATTTAAATGATAATTACGAAGTATTTCCCTTGACCTCTGGAAATGGTCAATATACCTTCTCCATATATGAAAATATAGCAGGTGAACAATATTCTACTGCTTTATCCGAAAAAATGGATGTAAATATTTATAACGAATTTGGTCCTTACCTCTATCCCAATCAATATGTAAATTTTAACAGTCATAGTGATGCCGTTCAACTCGCTTCCGATATTGTTGCTGATGCCGATTCTGATTTATCTGCAATTTCTGCTATCTATAATTATGTATCTACAAATATTACATATGATTATGAGAAAGCAAAATACGTGCAGAGTGGCTATCTGCCTATTGTTGATGAAGTTCTAACTTCTAAAACAGGTATTTGCTTTGATTATGCCGCCATTATGGCAACAATGCTAAGAAGCCAAGGGATTCCTACTAGATTGGAAGTGGGTTATGCAGGTGATGCTTACCATGCATGGATTAGTGTTTATATTACTGACATTGGCTGGATTAATGGTATTATTGAATTTGATGGGAAAGACTGGACGATTATGGACCCAACTTTTGCCGCTAGCAGTAGCGAACAAGAAGTGAAGGATTTTATCGGTGATGGACACAATTATATGACTAAGTATGTTTATTAGTCGGAGGGAGATTATCAAATGTTAAAGTTATTGACAAACAGTGAATTAACTTTCTTCTTTGATCAAATGTCGATGATCTTAAATGCCGGCATCAGTCCGGTCGAGGGTATCTCAATTATGTTGGAAGATACTTCCTCCGCTGATGGTCGACGTATATTAAATAAGATTGCTGAAAGCGCTGAACGAGGTGAAAGTTTTTACACAAGCGTATCCGCATCTGATGTTTTTCCGCAATATGCCTTAGATATGATTGAAATTGGGGAACACTCCGGTCGCTTAGAAGAAGTTATGCATTCTCTCTCTTTATATTATGAGCGTGAGGAAACTATTGCGGAGGAAATAAAAAGTACTGTAACATACCCTTTTATTATTATCGGCATGATGATGATTGTAATCCTCGTGTTAATTATTAAGGTGCTCCCTATATTTAATCAGGTTTTTATTCAGCTTGGCACGGAAATGACAGGTTTTTCAAAAACACTTATGGATATCGGTTCTGTTCTCAGTAATTATGCCCTTGTCTTCATATCATTATTATGCATTTTGGGTATTGCATGCATTCTGATATTCAAAACACCTTTAGGCCGTAGGGTTTGGAGTATAATCTGTGCAAAATCCGTCTTTTCAAAAGGTTTTTATGAAAAAATTGCTGCTGGTCGCTTTGCAAGCGGAATGGCCCTTACCTTAAGCAGTGGCCTGGATACTGATCATAGTCTTGAGATGGTAGGACGTCTTGTGAACAATCCCAATATGCTCAATAAAATAACGAACTGTCGCAACTTAATCTCAAAAGGCTACGGCTTTCCTGAAGCGCTAGTTGAGACGAAAATTTTCACTAATATGTATTCTCGTATGATAAAAATTGGATACAAAACTGGTTCTGTAGATAAAGTGATGCGCAAAATCGCTTCTTGTTACGAAGATGAAATCGATAACCGTATGAGGCGCATGATTTCTATATTAGAACCATCTCTTGTCATTATTCTATCTATTATTGTATGTATGATTTTATTATCAGTTATGTTACCCTTGATGGCTGTCATCAACTTTTAGGAGAAATTGTTATGAATCGTTTTGAAAAGCACAATTTTAAAAATAAAATGATGGACTCCATAAACTTTTCTCTTGCTATCTTTTTTGCAGTTCTTTTTCTGTTCCTTTTTGGTGTTTCATTTATATCCCAAACATCTGAAGCAGAACAAAAGAACAATTTAGAGCGAGCTCTTAATAGGAGTATTGTAAATTGCTATGCGGTCGAAGGTGTCTACCCTTCTTCGCTTTCCTATATTGAAGAAAACTATGGAATTACATATGATAAAAATAAGTTTTTTGTGGATTATCAAGTATTGGGCTCGAACTTAATGCCGGACATTACAATAATTGAAAGGACACATTTATGAATTTTGAGCATTCAAAGAAGCATACTGTTGATATTCTATTCATTATCACATTGTTTGGTGCATTTATAGTATCTGCACTTTTTATTGTTGTATTGGGTGCACATGTATATGAATCTACCGTTAATGATATGGAATCAAACTTTACCTCCAGAACCGCTATCGCCTATGTGACAGAGAAAATTCGTCAGCATGACTCTTCTGATGCCATTTCCATTATTTCTGTAGATAGCGCCCCTGTACTTTCATTATATCAAGAATATGATAATATCCCCTATTACACCTATCTATACGCATATGATGGTTATCTAAAAGAAATTACTGTGAAAGAAAACTATCCTCTTTCTTTGGACCAGGGACAAAATATTTTAACGATATCTGCTTTCAATATGAAGAAAGTAACGTCACATTTATATTCTTTCAATATAACAGATAATTCTGGTGCTCCTATTTCTTTTTATGTCTCTACCGGAAGCGACAGTAAGGAGGATAAAGCGCAATGAAATATAATATCAAATCTCGATCTTCTCTTTTCTTAATGGAAATCATTATTGCACTCCTCTTTTTTTCTATTGCAAGTGCTGCCTGCTTACAGCTTTTTGTGCAATCACATTTACTGAGTCAGCAAACTATGGAACTAAGCAAAGCCGTCATTGCTGCACAGGGCTTTATGGAAACAGCACGCGGAACAGATGGTTCTTTTGAAGAAGTGCTTATGCTATATCCAAATGCTGAATTACTAAGCGAGACTGCTTTTATTCAATATTACGATACAGATTTCTATGAATGCTTGAAAGACAATGCTGCTTATTCAGCAGAGGTATCTATTACTGGCACAGAAGGTTTTCAGAATATAAGTGTATGTTTGTCTGTTTTAAAAACACGTGAAGAAATCTATGAATTATCGACTATACATTACCGTAGTACAGCAGTTATTAAGTAATCTATTGTATATCTATTCTATTTTTGAGGAGCATAAAGTATGTCAAAAACAAAACAACATAATACGCATATAGGAACATCCTCAATACTAGTTATCTTTATGCTACTGGCTCTGATTACTTTTGCCACGCTCTCCTATATCAGCGCTCGTTCGGATTACTTATTAAGTCAAAAAACTGCCGAGCGGACTACTGCTTATTATGAAGCAGATAAAATGGCTTCTTACTATTTGGCAGATGTAGAAAACACCTTAGCCTCCCTCCATTATAAGAGCAAAAATGAGGAGGAATATAAAGCTGCTATTCTTTCTGCATTTTCGAATAATGATATTTTTATTGTTAATGCTACAGAATCGCTTATCACCATTAATTATTCTCTTTCTATTTCTGATACACAGAATCTATATGTGGAATTGGAAGTTCATTATCCACATTCAACTGACCAGCAATTTTATCATATTTTATCATGGAGAACTGTCTCTAATATAGACTGGCAACCGGATTATTCACTTAATCTATTAAATCCGGAAGAATATCAAATGGAGGAACCATAATGGAAATCAGAGAAATACTACAAAAAGTGACGAAAGCAGGCGCTTCTGATATGTTTATTATTGCAGGCTTACCACTCACTTACAAGTTAAATGGCAAATTGCATACTTATGACGAATTAAAACTTTCGCCCCAGGCAACTTCGGAATTTATTACTAATATTTATCTTCTTGCCGATAATCGTGACATGGATATCCTATATGAATCTGGTGATGATGATTTTTCTTTTGCATTGAATGGCGTTGCCAGATTTCGTGCCAACACCTTCAAGCAACGTGGTTCTCTATCTGCCGTCATCCGTGTCATTAATTTTTCGATACCACATCCAAGCGATCTTGGTATTCCTGAAAATATTATTGAACTGGCCAATCGCAAAAAAGGACTTGTCCTAATTACTGGCCCGGCTGGTAGTGGTAAATCTACTACACTTGCTTGTATGATTGATGCTATTAATTCTTCACGCGAAGCACACATCATTACGTTAGAAGACCCCTTAGAGTATCTTCATATGCACAAAAAGAGCATCGTGAGTCAGCGTGAGGTGATAACTGATACCGACAGTTATCTGACCGCCCTGCGTGCTTCTTTACGGCAAAGTCCTGATGTGATCCTTCTTGGTGAAATGCGCGATTATGAAACAATGAATGTTGTCATGACAGCTGCTGAAACAGGACATTTGATTTTATCAACACTACACACTATAGGAGCTGCCAATACAATAGACCGCATTATCGATGCCTTTCCTCCGAATCAGCAGCATCAAATATCTATCCAGCTTTCTATGGTTCTACAAGCTGTTATCTCACAACAACTTATTCCAACTGTGGATGGCAGAATTGTACCAGCCTTTGAAATCATGACAGTAACGCCTGCTATTCGCAATATGATACGAGAATCGAAGATTCATCAGATAGACGGCATGATATATTCCTCTGCCGCAGATGAGAATATGCTCGCTATGGATACTAGTCTGATAAATTTATATAAGACTGGTGTGATTTCCGAAAAAACTGCACTGACATATGCAGCTACGCCTGATATGATGTCTAAACGTATAAAATAGTTTTGAAAAGTTCTTTTTTAAAATAAACAAACGGTTCGCCTTTTTCTGGCGAACCGTTCATTTTGTCTATCTATTATTCTTCTACCAATGCCATTTCTTCTACTTCCATATCTAACTCTTCTTCAATATCGATCGTTTTATTAAGTTCCATTTCTTCTTTTGGATCAATAA
This sequence comes from uncultured Lachnospiraceae bacterium, assembly GCA_964483155.1. GTDB lineage: Bacteria > Bacillota > Clostridia > Lachnospirales > Lachnospiraceae > JAAYYM01. Next base: position 5,636 of record CAZAAC010000064.1, read on the forward strand.
ATTCTACCTCGAGCTCTTCTGGATTGAATAATTCCTCACCCGTATCCAGCTTCACGTTACGATATCGCTTCATACCTGTACCAGCTGGAATCAGCTTACCAATAATAACATTTTCTTTTAGGCCGATCAAAGGATCTGATTTCCCTTTAATTGCAGCTTCCGTAAGTACCTTTGTTGTTTCTTGGAAAGATGCCGCTGATAAGAAGGAATTTGTTGCAAGTGATGCTTTTGTGATTCCTAACATGACCTGCTTCCCTTCTGCAGGCTCTTTTCCTTCTGCAATTAATGCTTCATTCATATCCTCATAATCAAGAATATCAACCAGAGTTCCTGGCAGGAATTCAGCATCTTTATTGTCTTCAATGCGGATTTTCTTTAACATCTGACGCACAATTACTTCTATATGCTTGTCATTAATCTCAACACCTTGCAGACGATATACTCTCTGAACCTCACGTATCATATAATCCTGAACAGCACGCACACCTTTAATTTTTAAGATATCATGTGGGTTAACACTACCATCTGTCAACTCATCCCCTGCTTCCAGCACTTGGCCGTCCACAATTTTTGCTCTTGAGCCATAAGGAATTAGATATGTCTTAGTCTCACCCGTCTCATCATTTGATACGATTACTTCACGCTTCTTCTTTGTATCCTTTATCATTGCCACGCCTGCAAACTCAGAAATGATGGAGAGTCCTTTTGGCTTTCTTGCTTCAAACAATTCTTCTACACGAGGAAGACCCTGTGTAATATCATCTCCGGCTACACCACCTGTATGGAATGTACGCATTGTAAGCTGTGTACCTGGCTCTCCGATTGACTGTGCGGCAATAATACCTACTGCTTCGCCTACCTGCACTGCTTCTCCAGTTGCCATATTTGCACCATAACATTTTGCACATACTCCAATATGGGATTTGCATGTCAAGACTGTACGAATCTTAACCTTTTCAATTGGATTTCCCTCTGCATTTACACCAACAGACATAATCTTCTGCACACGGCGCGGTGTAATCATATGGTTAGCTTTTACTATAATATTGCCATCTTTATCATAAATAGTCTCGCAAGCATATCTGCCTGTAATTCTGTCAGCTAATCTTTCGATTTCTTCTTTTCCATCCACAAATGCTTTCACATACATTCCTGGAACTTCTTTTCCTTCACAGCAATCTTTTTCGCGAATAATCAAATCCTGTGAAACATCGACAAGACGTCTTGTTAGGTATCCTGAATCAGCAGTACGAAGCGCTGTATCAGATAAACCTTTACGTGCACCATGCGCTGACATAAAGTACTCAAGTACATCAAGACCTTCACGGAAGTTTGATTTAATAGGTAATTCCATCGTCCGGCCTGTCGTATCTGCCATCAATCCACGCATACCTGCGAGCTGTTTAATTTGCTGATTACTACCACGTGCACCTGAATCTGCCATCATGAAAATATTATTGTACTTGTCGAGCCCAGCAAGAAGAACCTTCGTTAGTTCCTTATCTGTTTCATTCCAAGTTTCAACAACTGCACGATATCGCTCATCCTCAGTAATCAAACCACGTCTAAAACTCTGTGCAATCTTATCTACTGTAATCTGCGCTTTATCAAGCATTTCTTTTTTCTTGCCTGGAACTGTCATGTCTGAAATAGATACCGTCATAGCAGCTTTCGTTGAATATTTATAACCCATTGATTTAATGTTATCAAGTACTTCTGCCGTTTTTGTTGCCCCATGCGTATTAATAACATTTTCAAGAATCTGCTTTAATTCTTTCTTACTTACATGGAAATCTACCTCTAACTTCAAAAAGTTCTCAGGTTTACTTCTGTCCACAAAGCCTAAATCTTGAGACAATATTTCATTGAAGATAAAACGTCCTACTGTCGACTCTACCATACCAGTTATCGTTTCACCCTCGCTATTTATTTTACTCATTCTAACTTTAATTTTTGAATGAAGTGTAACCGCTCCATTTTCATATGCCAAAATTGCTTCATTTACACTTTTGAAAAACTTACCTTCGCCTTTTGAATTTGGTCTTTCTTGCGTTAAATAGTAAATACCGAGCACCATATCCTGTGAAGGAACTGCTACAGGGGCACCATCCGAAGGCTTCAATAGATTGTTTGGAGAAAGCAGTAAGAAACGGCATTCTGCCTGTGCTTCCACTGAAAGGGGTAAATGTACAGCCATTTGGTCACCGTCAAAATCGGCATTATATGCAGTACATACAAGAGGATGTAGTTTAATCGCCTTACCCTCTACTAGTATTGGCTCAAAAGCCTGAATACCCAGTCTATGAAGAGTAGGTGCACGATTTAGCATAACAGGATGCTCCTTAATAACTTCTTCAAGCACATCCCATACCTCAGGACGAAGTCTCTCTACCATTTTCTTGGCATTTTTAATATTATGTGATGTACCGTTTGCTACAAGTTCTTTCATAACAAAAGGCTTAAACAACTCAATTGCCATCTCTTTTGGAAGACCACATTGGTATATTTTAAGTTCAGGGCCTACTACAATAACCGAACGACCTGAATAATCCACACGTTTTCCAAGTAAGTTCTGGCGGAAACGACCTGATTTTCCTTTTAGCATATCTGATAATGATTTGAGAGCACGATTACCTGGTCCAGTTACTGGTCTGCCTCTTCTTCCATTATCAATCAAAGCATCAACTGCTTCCTGTAGCATCCTCTTTTCATTTCTTACGATAATATCGGGTGCTCCAAGCTCTAGCAATCTCTTCAATCGATTATTTCTGTTAATAATTCTTCTATATAAGTCATTTAAATCTGATGTCGCAAAACGTCCTCCGTCTAGTTGTACCATTGGTCGCAAATCAGGTGGTATAACAGGAACCACATCCAAAACCATCCATTCTGGGGCATTCCCTGAACCTCTGAAGGCTTCTACCACTTCAAGTCTTTTTATAATCTTAGCACGTTTTTGTCCTGTTGCATCTTTCAGTGTAGCCTTTAGTTCAACCGACTCTGCTTCGAGATTGATTGCCTGCAACAATTCCTTGATTGCTTCTGCTCCCATTCCCACACGGAACTTCTGTCCCCATGCTTCTCTGCTATCCTGGTATTCTTTTTCAGTTAATACTTGCTTATATTTAAGATCTGAACCAGCAGGATCAATTACGATATAGTTTGCAAAATAAAGCACTTTTTCAAGCGTTCTCGGCGATAAGTCAAGGATAAGTCCCATTCTACTTGGGATTCCTTTAAAATACCAAATGTGAGATACAGGTGCCGCAAGTTCAATATGACCCATGCGCTCTCTTCTCACGTTTGCCTTCGTTACTTCAACACCGCAACGATCACAAATTACACCCTTATAACGAATTTTCTTATACTTACCACAGTGACACTCCCAGTCTTTACTAGGTCCAAATATCTTTTCACAAAACAGACCTTCTTTTTCTGGCTTCAAGGTTCTGTAATTAATTGTTTCAGGTTTTTTTACTTCTCCCTTACTCCATTCTCTAATCTTTTCAGGTGAAGCAAGACCAATCTTAATTGCATCAAATGTCATCGGCTGGTATGCTTCTTTATTCATTTCTGGCATATATGGCACTCCTTCCATTAGGAATTTCTATCTTATTCTTCTGATTCTTCAATCAATTCCAAATCGTCTAAATCTTCCTCTGCATCAAACTCTTCCTCTTCTTCAATGTCTACAAGCTCTTCATTATCATCGAATTCCTGAGTTATAAAACCGCTGCTTGCAAAAGATTCACTTTCATACTGTCTGGAGTCGCCTTCAATAACAGCACGCAAATCCGTCTCTCCCATGTCGATGGTTTCCATGATTTCTACTTCTGTCTTGTCATCTCGCATCACTCTGACATCAAGCCCTAATGACTGTAATTCTTTCAACAATACCTTAAATGACTCTGGTATGCCAGGTTCTGGGATATTGTCACCTTTTATGATTGCCTCATAGGTCTTTACACGCCCGATCACATCATCCGACTTGACTGTAAGTATTTCTTGTAACGTATAAGCAGCACCATATGCTTCAAGTGCCCAAACTTCCATCTCTCCGAAACGTTGTCCACCACTGTGCTTTACCGCCCAGTGGCTGTTGCGTAACAAGTGAATAAGGTCCCGTAGAACGTGCATGTATCTTATCATCTACTAAGTGATGCAGTTTCAGGTAATGCATATGACCGATTGTTACCATGCTGTCAAAAAACTCCCCGCTTCTACCATCACGAAGTTTTACTTTGCCATCTCGGTTAATCGGAACACCTTTCCATACCTCCCTGTGATCTCTGTTTTCTGATAAATAATGCAGCACTTCAGGTAGTAAATCCTTCTTATGTGCCTTCTCAAATTCATCCCACTCAAGATTAGCGTAATCATTTGCTAAATCCAAGGTATCCATAATATCATCTTCATTTGCACCATCAAATACTGGTGACGCAGTATTAAATCCGAGTACTTTTGCAGCAAGAGATAAGTGGCTTTCGAGCACCTGTCCTATATTCATACGGGAAGGTACACCTAATGGATTCAATACGATATCAATAGGACGTCCATTTGGCAGATATGGCATGTCTTCTGCTGGAAGAACACGTGATACAACACCTTTATTACCATGACGGCCTGCCATCTTATCTCCCACAGAAATCTTTCTCTTCTGTGCGATATAAATGCGAACTGCCTGATTAACACCTGGTGATAATTCATCGCCGTTTTCTCTCGTAAATATCTTGGCATCAACAACAATACCATATTCTCCATGCGGTACTTTTAGAGAGGTATCTCTTACTTCTCTCGCTTTTTCACCAAAAATTGCACGAAGTAATCTCTCTTCTGCTGTAAGCTCAGTCTCTCCTTTAGGTGTTACTTTTCCTACTAAAATATCACCTGCGCGAACCTCAGCACCGATTCGAATAATACCTCTTTCGTCAAGATCCTTCAGTGCCTCTTCACCAACACCTGGAACATCTCTTGTTATTTCTTCAGGCCCAAGCTTTGTATCTCTAGCTTCTGCCTCATATTCTTCAATGTGCACAGAAGTATAAACGTCCTCCTGTACTAATCTTTCACTTAATAATACTGCATCCTCGTAGTTATATCCTTCCCAAGTCATAAATGCAATCAAAGGATTTTTGCCAAGTGCTATCTCTCCGTTTGCAGTTGAAGGACCATCAGCAATAACCTCTCCCGCTTCCACGTGCTCACCTTTAACAACAATAGGCTTTTGGTTGTAACAATTGCTCTGATTACTTCGCGCAAACTTTTGCAAACGAAATACTTCTTTCGTTCCATCATCGTACGTAATATGTATTGCATTTGATACAGCACGTTCAATCGTACCTGCTTTTTTAGCAATAATACATACACCTGAATCAACCGCAGCTTTTGGCTCCATACCGGTTCCAACTACGGGTGCTTCTGTTATAAGTAGTGGAACTGCCTGACGTTGCATATTAGAGCCCATAAGTGCACGGTTAGCATCATCATTTTCCAAGAAAGGAATCAATGCTGTTGCAACTGAAAAAACCATCTTAGGAGACACATCCATAAATTCAAAATCTGTCTTTTCATACTCCTGTGTTTCTTCTCTATAACGACCAGCTACCATATTCCTTACGAAATGACCTTTTTCATCCAAAGCTTCATTGGCCTGCGCCACATGATAATTATCTTCCTCGTCGGCAGTCATGTAAACAACTTCTTCCGTAACGATTGGATTTGCCGAATTTGTATGATCAATTTTTCTAAAAGGTGCTTCAATAAATCCATATTCATTAATTCTCGCATAAGTAGCCAGTGAGTTAATCAGACCTATATTAGGACCTTCAGGGGTCTCAATCGGGCACATTCTGCCGTAATGAGAATAGTGAACGTCACGAACCTCAAATCCGGCTCTGT
>CAZAAC010000065.1:0-11434 GCA_964483155.1 uncultured Lachnospiraceae bacterium
AATTTTTGTCTATTTATGGAAATAGAATACTTTATGAAAACTCGTTTGATGATTTAGCTCAACGGACAGATTCGGTATATTCTCCTTAATAAAATTTAGATACTGGTCTTCTTTTTCAGTATTTGCAGGAAGAATAAGAACCAAACCATCGCTGTTATTGATTTTTTCATCCACGATGGGAGAAAGATCATTTGCATTAATAAAATAGATTTCTTTATAACGGATTAATTCATTGGAAATATTCCAATCAGCCCAGTCCTCATAAATGTAAACTAACTCATCGTTTGTATGTGTAGAAGCAAACGCAGTATATTCTTTTTGCTCAGTATAGAGAAAAAGTACTTTATTTGTTGCCAATCCAAATATATTTATGAAAAGCAACAATGCTATGCTCACAGAAAAACAAAGAGTGATATAGGAAGGTTTCAACTCTAGGCTGATACACCATAATTTATATATAATGATAATAATAAAGAGCAAAATAAATGGATAAATTGGGAAGATATAACGACAGGACTCTTCCCCAAACATGATGGATGTTTTACTACAAATCAAGAAAAAGAAAATAGTTACAAACAGTAATGCAAATAAATGCTTGGATTTTCTGAATGTAGAAAAGATGATACGGTTCTTAATAATGACAAAAAAGAAAAGCAGAATCATTCCAATAAAAATGAATAATAAAGTATCTGAAAAAACATTGTGATTCGTTAAATTTGTGAAGTAAGAAAAACGTTCAAGTGTATTACGTATATCAAAAAATGATCCAGAAGCTTCTTTTCCCCTATATCCAGAAAAAATGTGCCTAATGCAGGCGGGATACAATGCAATAGCACAAATAATGGAAATCAAAACTGTTCCCCAATATTTTAGCATATTTTTAATATATTTCTTCTTTAGAAGTAAAATACTATAAATAAATACTTCGGCAAATAAAAAGACGATGAAATAATAGTGTGTCAAAAAAGCAAGCGCAGTTGAAATAAATAGAGGGACCAAGAATTGTAAAAAAGGCAATTCTTTTTTTTCTATATTTTTTATGTGCAGATAAAAGCTAAAAAGCATCCATACAGTCAGTAAAAAATACATTCTGATAAAAACAATATTTGAGATTATTCCAGGATTGAAACCATATATCAGACAGGCGGCAAAACTGACTCTATAGTTTTGATTTGTTAATAGTAATGAAATACGCTGAACCAAAAAAAAGCTGAATAAAAAGAGAAGTATATTAATGCTTAATCCCATCCATTTGGAAAAGCTATATGGACGAAGCGAACATACTGTATGTAATAAAAAGTAATAGAATGGGGGATGAACATCATTTGACTGTGCAATGTATACATGCTTGTAGTAAAAGCGTTCAAAATCTCGAACCGCATACTCAGTATAATATCGATCTGAATTTGTCCATTTTCGGTCAAAGGCATAAATGTTCTGCGTACCATTTGTTGAAGAATAAGAATAATACTCATCAGTATGATATCCATTTTTTTGATAACAAAAAAATAGAACAACAAGAAGTTGAAAAAAAAGTAAAATTAAAAAGGGGATACTTTTTTTATTAATAACAGGCTTCATATTATACTCCTATATTTTTTTTAAGTATACCATAAGTAAGATATTTTGCAATAGTTTCACTTCTTGAATTCCTACACTTTTTATCCTCGAAACTCTATTTTAGGGGGTACTTTATGAACAACTTCAAAAAATTAGCAGCAAAAAGTTTCTCTATAAAAAATCTGGAATCCAAAAAAACTTTTATCATTTTCATGATACAATTTCTGAGGACTCAAGCTGAATTTCTTGTGATAGTAGTTCTTCTAATAAAAATTGGACAATTTTAGGGTCTGCCTGACCCTTCATAGATTTCATGGTTTGTCCTACTAAAAAAAGAATGGCTTTTTCTTTTCCTTTTCTATAGTCTTCGACTGATTGCGGATTTTCTGTCATAATTCTTAAAACATTTTCACGCAGTGTCTTTTGATCTGTCACAGTACCTAACTGTTTCTCCTCGACATAAACTTCCGGATCTATGTTTTCATCAAACATTTTTTCAAATACTTCTTTTGCTACGGTACTATTAATTATTTTATTTTCAGTTAACATAATTAATTTTGCAAGATTTTCTGCTGCGTATCCAATTGCAGATGCCTCCAGTTCTCTTTCCTTTAGGATATGTAAAGTCTCTACCATCAGCCAATTAGATACTTTTTTGGGATTGTTACATATTGCCGTGGTATCTTCAAACAGCTCTGCCATATCTCTACTTTCTGTAATGATATTAATATCATAATCTGGAATATCATATTCTTTTTTATACCTTGCCCTTTTTTCATCACGCAACTCCGGCTGCCTGGATTTTATTTTCTCTAACCACCTTTCACTGATCACAATCGGTGGTAAATCAGGCTCTGGAAAATATCTATAATCTCTTGCTTCTTCTTTGGAGCGCATCGTAACAGAACATTCTTTTTTTTCATCCCAACGTCTGGTTTCCTGTATGACAGCCTTCCCTTCTTTAAGTAGACCGATCTGTCTCGCTTTTTCATGGGCAATTGCTTTTGCGATTTCTCTAAAGGAATTCAAGTTCTTCATTTCTGTACGTGTCCCGAGCTCCAATGTCTCCGTCTCGTGGACAGACAGATTAACATCTACTCTCATAGAGCCCTCCTGCAGTTTACAGTCGGAAACACCTAGATACTGTATTAGAAATCGCAATTTTTCGAGATAAGAAATGACTTCTTCTGCATTTCTCATATCTGGTTCAGATACGATCTCAATTAAAGGAATCCCTGCGCGGTTATAATCTATAAGAGAACATTTTTCTGCTTCCTCATGCACTAATTTCCCCGCATCTTCTTCCATATGTATTTCGTGAATGCGAATTATTTTTTTACCAAAGGCTGTTTCAATCTCTATCGCTCCATTGCTGCAAATCGGCATATATAATTGCGAAATCTGATAATTTTGAGGATTGTCAGGATAAAAATAATTTTTCCTGTCAAATTTGCAATATTGGGCAATTTTACAATTTGTTGCCATGCCTACTGTTACCGCATATTCAATTACTTTTTTATTTAGTACAGGAAGAGAACCCGGCATACCTATACAAACAGGGCATACTTGCGTATTTGGTGCACTGCCAAACTGTGTAGCGCATCCGCAGAAAATCTTCGATTTCGTCGCAAGTTCAACATGAACCTCAAGACCAATAACAGTTTCATATTCCTGGTGCACGTTATTGCCCCCCTTTTCGCATTTTTTCATATGTATAGGCAGCTCTTAACACTTTATTCTCTTTCAAACAATCACCGATGATCTGCATCCCTATTGGTAATCCTTTTGTATCTATCCCACAGGGAATACTAATCCCGGGCAATCCTGCAAGATTTGCAGCTACCGTATCAATATCACTGAGATACATTTTTATCGGGTCATCAATCAGTTCGCCAATTAGAGGCGCTGTCGTGGGTGCTGTCGGGCAAAGGAGCACATCATACCTTTCAAATGCTTTATCAAAAGCCTTTTTGACTAACGCCTTCGTATATAATGCCTTTAGATAATACTCTTCGTAGTAGCCTGCACTGAGTACAAATGACCCCAGCATAATTCTTCGTTTCACTTCTGTACCAAAACCCTCTGAGCGGGATTTCTCAATCATCGAATGGAGCCCCTCGTACTCTTTGACACGAAAGCCATACTTTACACCATCAAAACGAGCAAGATTAGAGCTTGCTTCTGCGGATGCTATAATATAATAAGCAGGAACAGAATATTCGACTAGGCCCAAATCAAATTCTTCGACTATTGCACCTCCTGCACGATACTTTTTCGCAGCTTCTAAAATAGCATCTTTAACTTCTTTATCAATTCCTTCAGAAAGATAATCGCGGGGAATTCCTATCAACATACCCTCTACATCATCTACAAGTGCCGCTGTAAATCGATAATCTTCACGCTTTATAGAAGTAGCATCTTTTTTATCATAAGAGGCAATCACTTCCAATATCGTTGCACAGTCCGTTACATCTTTCGCAATCGGTCCAATTTGATCAAAGGATGAACAATAAGCAATCAAGCCACGTCTCGATACAGTTCCATAGGTTGGCTTTAGTCCAACAACGCCACAAAAGGAACTGGGCTGTCTGATAGAGCCACCCGTATCAGAACCGAGTGCATATGAACACTCACGCAATGCTACTGCTGCACAACTTCCACCAGAAGAGCCTCCCGCAACATAGTTCTTATTGACTGGATTTTTTGTGACGCCAAAATAAGAGGTTTCTGTTGTTGAACCCATTGCAAACTCATCCAAATTTGATTTCCCAATAATAACTGCGCCTGCCCGCTCTAAATTTATAACTGCTTCTGCCGTATCAATAGGTTCATAATTTGCTAACATCTTTGAGGCACAAGTCGTCAACAATCCTTTTGTACACATATTATCCTTGATTACAACTGGTACCCCTGCAAGAGGACCCGTCAGGGTTTTAGTGTTAATCTGCTTCTGCACCTCGGCTGCGCGCATAAGCGCCCCCGCTTTATCCACAGTAATCATTGCATGATATTCACTGTCTACCTTTTCTATCTGCTCGAGTGCCGCCTGTGTGGCTTCTATGACAGAAACTTCTTTCACTTTAATCTTTTTGCCGAGTTCTACGGCAGTCATATCTAATAAAGGCATATCACATATTCTCCTGTCAGGATTCCACTATCTTTGGCACTACAAAATATCCTTCTTTACTTTCTGGGGCATTTTTCATGATTTGATTGCTGTGACTATCATTTGTCACCACATCGTCACGATATGCATTGGTTATCGGCGTTATTTGAAACATAGGTTCTGCCTCGTGTGTATCCAATTTCTTTAGTAGATTTACAAAATCGAGCATGTTTCTTATATCCATTCTGATTTGCTCTTTCTCATCACCTGCCAGCTCTAGTTTTGCCAGACTTTCCACATAATCGATTGTTTTATTTGTAATGCTATCTTTCATATTGTTTCCCCCCTTTTCCCCATCTACACAGACAAAAAACCGGAATTGTAATGTTCCCATCACAGTTCCGGCTAATATCCAGAGATGGGTCCGTTCACTGATACTACCCGCTCTAGTAACCCTCTGTTATTTTATACCACTTGCTTGATACTGGCATATTCCATGCTCCTTGATCCGTATGTAGTAATTCATGTGCCTTCTCCGATAATGGTTTATCGAGAAAATCCTCATATAGTTTCTTTACTTCAGGATTTTCATGAGAAAACCGGATTGCACTCTTTTCATCTAATTCGTGGAGAATATTTCCTCTTTCTTCTGCTGGCTCTTCTCCTTCTCTGATCGGTTGACCGCCACCACCTGCGCATCCACCCGGGCAAGCCATGACTTCTACAAAGTCATACTCTGCTTCGCCACGTTTGATTGCCTCTAATAAATTGCGGGCATTACTCAACCCGCTGACAGTTGCCGTATGCACAACAATATCATCAATCGTAAAATCAGCTTCTTTCCAGCCTTTAGACCCTCTTACCTCTCTAAATGCATCCACTGGAGGATTCTCTCCTTTTACAAGATAATAAGTACTGCGAAGCGCCGCTTCCATAACACCCCCCGTTGTACCAAATATCACTGCTGCACCAGTTCCGGTCCCCAATGGTGCATCAAACTCTTCCTCTTCCATATCAATTGTAATCAGATGGTCAGCGCGTATCATTCTATCGATTTCACGTGTTGTTAAGACAATATCCACATCCTGCCCGCGTTCATCATCATACATATTTGGCAAATCAGCCTCAAACTTTTTCGCAATACAGGGCATGATGGAAACACAGAATATTTTCTTTGGGTCTACCTTTAATAGCTTTGCATAATAGGTTTTGGCCACAGCACCAAACATCTGTTGTGGTGATTTGGCCGATGATAAATGTGCTGTCAGGTTAGGGTACTGCATACACAAAAAGCGAACCCAGCCAGGACAGCAGGAAGTAAACATCGGCATTTTGTGACCGTCTGGCTTTGACAATCGCTCCAATAATTCACTACCTTCTTCCATAATCGTAAGATCTGCAGCAAAATTAGTATCAAAAATGTAATCAAATCCCATCTTACGCAGTATCGCGACCAGTCTCTTTAGCGTTGCTTTTTCAGGTGCGAGTCCTACACCTTCACCCCATGCAGCGCGTACTGCTGGTGCTATCTGCACGACTGTAATTAGCTCTGGATCTGCAAGCGCCTCGAACACCTTATCGGTATCATCACGCGCACGGAGCGCTCCGGTAGGACAATGTGTAACACATTGCCCACATAAAACACAGTCAGCATTTTCAATCAGACGATGATAAGAAACATCCACTGTCGTTCTAGAACCTGTATTTGCCACATCCCATACATTTAAGCCCTGAATCTTGTCACAAACCTGAATACATCTCATGCATTTAATACATTTAGCTGAATCACGAATCAATGGGAAATCCTGATTCCAGGGAATTCTTTCTAGTTGCTGTTCATATGGAACATCCAATATACCCAGATCATTTGACATCTTCTGTAGCTCACAATGACCACTTCTCACACAAGTAGGGCAGCTACAGTCATGCTGTGACAAAATCAGCTGTACATTATTTTTGCGAACTGTTCTTGCTTTGGGACTATTAGTCATTATTTCCATGCCTTCTGTCACGACATTGTTACAGGCAGTAATCAAACGATTTCTACCTTTTACTTCTACACAGCAAACCCTGCAGGCTCCGATTTCATTCAGTCCCTTCATATAGCAGAGATTAGGAATCCATACACCTATAGATTCGGCTGCTTCCATTATGGTAGAATCATCTGGTACCATAACACTCTTTCCGTCAATCGTTAAGTTTACCATCTTGTCTCTCTGCCTCCTTTCAATGCGCCATATCCAAAATGGTCACACCGCAGGCACCTGCCTGATTCCTGGCAAGCCTCTTCATCTGTCATGGTACGTTCTATTTCACCAAAGTTATTTCTTCTTATCATAGCTTCCTCTGCACGCATATTGACTCTTCCATATGGTGGCTTACCTTTCATCTTTGCTTCTGGTATCTCTACATCGCATCCAATCAAATGATGGAAGCCTAAAAATTCGTCTATATTGGCGGCAGCCACCTTACCCGCTGCTATCGCACGGATTACTGTTGCCGGTCCTGTTACGCAATCACCACCCGCAAATACGCCTGGGAATTTTACTACTTCACTGTCTTCTGTAGCCTGAAAAACGCCCTGATTAACGGGTATTCCACCCTCCACAAAATGACTCGAATCAATACCCTGCCCTATTGCAACTATGATTCTATCACAAGGAATTCTTTCTTCTTCTGCTTGCGCATCACGTGGTTTCGCACGCCCCCATCTATCAATAGGCCCTATAATCTGTGGTTTTGCCCAAAGAGCACACACATTTCCATCTGCATCTGCTTCGATACGCGTCGGTGCTTTTAGAGTGAGAAATTCGCACCCCTCCTGCATGGCATCTTCTATCTCTTCATATGCAGCTGGCATATCTGCCTGTTGCCTTCTATATACTACCGTCACCTTTTTAGCACCCAGACGCAAAGAAGATCTCGTGCAATCCATCGCAACATTTCCTGCACCGATGATTACAACTTCTTTTCCCTCCATATTCGGCATTTCATCATTACCGATATCATTCAGCATCTCTACTGCTGAAATAACGCCATTACTCTCTTCTCCTGGAATTCCTACCTTTTTGTCGACTTGCGCACCAATTGCGATGTAAACAGCATCATATGATTTGTGTAAATCATTAAAAGTAACATCCTTACCGATTTCAACATTCAGTTTTACCTCTGCACCTGTTGACAGAATAGAATCGATATCTTCCTGCAAACGTTCACGTGGGAGGCGGTAACTGGGAATTCCATATCTAAGCATGCCGCCAAGTTTATTTTCTCTCTCATATACGACAACCTTATGACCCATCAGGGATAAGTAATAAGCAGCACTTAATCCACTAGGACCTCCACCTACAATTGCAATACTTTTTCCTGTAGAATCTGCTGACGGCGGCACCGGAACTGTTCCTGCACCATCTACCGCATACCTTTTGAGTCCTCTGATATTAATCGGTGAATCAATCATATTTCTCCGACAACGTGCTTCACAGGGATGTTCACATACCATAGCGCAGGCAACCGGAAACGGATTGTCCTTACGAATCAGTCTTACAGCATCCGCACATCTTCCTTCTTGTATGAGTGCTACATAACCAGGCACATCTACACCCGCGGGGCAAAGTGCCACACAGGGCACTGGCTGTTTCAACTGATAGGTACATTTCCCATGTAAAATGTGTGACATATAATCATCGCGGAACCCTTCAAGGCCTCTGATAACCATTCTGGCTGCTTCATAGCCAATTGCACAATCAGCAGAATCCATAATACTATTCGCCGTTTTTTCAATCAGCTTAAAAGTCTCCATATTCGCTCTATGACCTAGTACATCATTTAACAGATTTTGCAGCTGTGTCAATCCGATACGACAGGGTACACATTTGCCACAGGTCTGTGCATGACAAAGGTTCATAAAAGAAAGCGTAAGATCAATCGGGCATAATCCGGGCGGGCTCGCGATAATTCTGCGCTCTACATCATGATAAAGTCCCTCCACCGTCTGCTGCGCCTGATTCTCTGTTTGCATTTTCAATCTACTCAAGTACTTATCCTCCTTAGGTGTTATATCCTATTATTAAATCCTTCAATTTCATAATATGCTTGTTTTCATAAAGCATCTTATCTGCTTCCTTCATCAATTTATCAAATGCAATCGGGTCTGTATAGGGACATCCTGCATAGCCGACTGCCATACTAAGTTCATATTCGATTTCTCTATTATGCTGTTCGACCTCAAGCTGTAATTGACACATTGATAATTCAATGTCCTTTAATGTGCACTGCTCCGCCAGTACAACAAATTCATCTCCGCCGATACGGTAACAATCTCCCCACCGTGCAAAAGCACTTGTAATACACTTATGAGCCCGTAATATAGCGTCATCGCCTGTTGTATGACCGTAAGTATCATTGATTCTCTTTAGATTGTTCAAATCCATAATAATATAGTATAAATATTTATCCTGTATCTTTTTTATATTGCCTTTTTGTGTATTCTCCTGCTTGTTCGATAACTCCAGCATCTTCTCCATATAGGCATTTCGGTTCTGTCCGTGTGTCAGTCCATCAATAAAAGCCAGTCGCTTATAATACTTTTTCTCACGTACTTCCTCTTCCTTCACTCTGTACTTTCTCACAGCATCAATGGCCATAACGATTTCAAAACCCAGCATGCCCATTTGAAGGCAAAAGCCAACATAGAAGAAATTTGACACGTTTATTTGTATAATACCAAAAATCGTACCTATAATCAGTATCCCAAGTGCATATGCCAGAGGATAGATCTTAATGTATCTGTATTTTATAATCTCGATTAAGGTTACAACAATAATTGCCACTAACAAAGTTTCAACTAAAATATGAAAGATCGCAATTGACTCAAAAAAATCTCTGATTCCAGCATATTGCAATACAACCGTTATGAAAAAAACAATTGCTGCGAACCACTGAAAAGTTCTGGCAACCCATCTGTGACGTGGCATCCACTGCTCCCGTAAATATAATAGAATGGGAACTGGAATCATAATTTCAGCTAAGAATGGTAATGTAGTAATAAAAAACTGGTTCTGAAAAAAGAATTGCAATAGTCTTGATTCTCCAAATAAATAGAGTGAAGAAAACATTGCAAACATAGATAAATAAAGAATTTGTGAGGCATTCACTCTTTCTTTCAGTTTTATGAGATAAAAAATTAGCAAGCCCAAGCAGATTCCCAGCATGATGACTGCTGCAAATAACTCTCCACTCTGCTCTATAAAAATTTTGTACATCAAATCCGATTTATAACCATAGGAGATTGCATTTATGGAACCTGCGAATGTCTCATAAGGGCTGAGAAACGTTAGTGTTAGTTTTTCACCCGCATATCTGCTCGGAACAAGAAAAATATTCCATGCGCTTCCTCTAAACTCGCCTACATACAAACTGGAATCCCAGCCTCGCTCATAAATTTCCTTACCCGCTATCGATGCCCTGATTGACTGCTGTGATGTCCTGACTAAAATCGACATTCCTTCTTTGAAATCATCTGGAAGATATGCACTGATGCTATATTTCACTTTTCTGTCAGCTGGAATTTTGTCCGGTGGAACTACGGCCACTTCATTTCCCACATCATCCACATATGTCCAGCCTTCCTCAAAATCATATACTTGCATTTCATGAAACCCCAGACTTTCGCCTTTATAATAGAGACTTCCCGCCAGCAATATCGAAAAGAAGAGAGCTACCATAATAAGCATAAAAATCTGTTGATTTCTATCATTTGTATTTCTATTTTTTTTATGACCAAGCCTATCACTTTTTATAGGAAACACGTTATACCTCACAGCCTTATTTGCAATTAAGTAGCTACTATTATTTATCTAATGCTTCTAAATTATAATATCATATCTCCTATGATAGTTACAAATACATTTTTTTACATTTCATTTTCTAGTACCTGCTTTTGCTACATCTACAACGTATAAATCAGTATTCCGGCAATTATCAATCCAAGCGCTATCAATTTCTTCCTATTCATCTTTTCCTTAAATATGACAACGCCGAATATTGTAATATAAACATAATTTGTTGTATCTAAAATCGGTCCGAGATTAAGGGGAATCACCTTATATGCCCATATACCAAGTACCGTCGTTCCAAAAAACAAAAAATAGGCAACGATTACAAGCGGGTTTAGATATTCTTTCACGAAACTATCATACTGTCTTGTCGCTGCTTTTTTTAATAAAACCTGTGATATCGCCGCTATAAAACAGCTCACCATATAAATTAGCACATAGGGCGTCATTCCGTTGCCTTCCCTTCCTCTGCCATCGCATAAAGAACGATTCCAACCACAATAATTATGCCACCAACGACTTTTCCCCAACTAATCTGCTCATCAAATACTAATTTGCCCCAGATTATTCCCCATACAACGGTAACTGCCCGATTGGCATATGCCGCCGTTAATGACATCCTTTTGATAATTTGCTGCCACATAATAGCATATACAGCTAATATCAAAAGAACCGCTCCATAAAATAGAATAAAATTCATACTAAATAATTCCTGTATGCCAGCTTTCTTACTAAAAATCGCCGTCATCGAAAACAACATCAATAATAAATGCAATAATCCATATAACTTTACTTTTTCAAAATCTTTTTTCTTTTTCTCCGCCATTTAGATTGCCTCCAGCCGATTTCACGCATTGCGTGACTTACTTATACATAATAGTACAATCCCTCTCTTTTTTCAATAAAAAAAAGGGATTTGCACGGTTAGATA
>CAZAAC010000066.1:0-11294 GCA_964483155.1 uncultured Lachnospiraceae bacterium
TACGTTAAAAACATGATTACTGGTGCAGCGCAGATGGATGGAGCAATTCTTGTTGTTGCTGCTACTGATGGTGTTATGGCACAGACAAAAGAGCACATTTTGTTATCTCGTCAGGTTGGTGTTCCTTATATCGTTGTTTTCATGAATAAATGTGATATGGTTGATGATGCTGAACTTCTTGAGCTTGTTGAGATGGAAATCAGAGACTTATTATCAGATTATGAATTCCCAGGAGATGATACACCTGTTATTCAGGGTTCAGCTTTAAAGGCTCTTGAAGATCCATCATGTTCATGGGGCGATAAAGTTATGGAACTTATGGATGCTGTTGACAGTTTCATTCCAGATCCTAAGAGAGATAAAGATAAGCCATTCATTATGCCTGTAGAAGATGTTTTCTCTATTACAGGACGTGGTACTGTTGCTACAGGTAGAGTAGAAGCTGGTGTTCTTCGTATATCTGAAGAAGTTGAAATCGTTGGTTTAAAAGAAGAAACTCGTAAAGTAGTTGTAACTGGAATCGAAATGTTCCGTAAATTACTTGATGAGGCACAGGCTGGTGATAATATTGGTGCTCTTCTTCGTGGCGTTAACAGAGATGAGATTGAAAGAGGACAGGTTCTTGCTAAACCGGGCTCAATCAAATGTCACACAAAATTCACAGCACAGGTATATGTTTTAACAAAAGATGAAGGTGGACGTCATACTCCATTCTTTAATAACTACAGACCTCAGTTCTATTTCAGAACAACTGATGTTACAGGTGTTTGTAATTTACCTGAAGGCGTTGAAATGTGTATGCCTGGCGATAACATTGAAATGACAATCGAATTAATTCATCCGATTGCTATGGATCAAGGTCTTACATTTGCTATCCGTGAAGGTGGACGTACTGTTGGTTCAGGACGTGTTGCTACAATCATCAAATAATTGATTTTATTAAATTAAAACAGTTAAAATAATGACCGCAATCCTTTTGTAAAGAGGGATTGCGGTTTTTTGTAAAAATAGAGTAGCAAAACGGTAATAATTGTTTTATAATAGATTCAGAAAGCAAGGTTGTGGTAATGATAGTACTTAAAAAGTTTTTATAGAAATGGCCAGGTGTAGTGCACTTAGGACTAAAAAGAGGTAAGAAGAAAAATGAAAAAAGCGAGAAATGATAAGATAGCGGAAGATAGAACTTATGTATTCGGGGTATATGTTGACAATGATAAGACATTTCATTTTGTGTTTAAGAACGGAAATTACTTTATAAATGAAATTGGTGAGAATGAAGTACAGTTATATCAAACAAAAGACTCAAAGCAAGCTTATAGACAGTGGAATGCCATGAAGAGACCTGACAAAAGGGCAAGCAGGAAACAGGCTATAAATATGCAGGAAAATGTTTTTGAGAAATAATGAATTGCATAGATTAAAAGAAATTTGCAATGAGTGGATTCACATTTTTTTTTGAAGCAGTCTCGTTGTTTTTTTACTTAATCGTAATTTGTGAAAGTATAATATGAATTGGGAGATGGATAGTTAGTATGGATATATTTGGTGTTTTTACAATGATAGGTGGGTTAGCCCTTTTTCTATTTGGCATGCACATTATGGGAGAGGGACTTACGAAGCTGTCAGGCGGCAGACTAGAAAAGATACTTGAAAAACTCACGTCAAATAAATATAAGGGTGTGTTACTAGGCGCAGGCGTGACAGCGATTATTCAGTCTTCATCAGCGACAACGGTTATGATAGTTGGATTTGTTAATTCTGGTATTATGAAACTATCACAGGCTGTTGGCGTTATTATGGGAGCAAATATAGGAACAACAATTACATCATGGATTTTAAGCTTATCTGGAATTGAGGGTAGTAATTTTTTTGTAAAAATGTTAAAACCTTCTTCTTTTTCTCCTATTCTTGCAGCGATAGGCGTTGTTTTACTTTTGTTTTTTAAGGATGACAAAAAAAAGGACATAGGAGGAATTTTATTGGGATTTGCTGTTCTGATGTTTGGTATGGAGACCATGTCAGATGCGGTTGCACCTTTAAAGGATGTTCCAGAATTCACTTCTATTTTAACGATGTTTTCAAATCCGTTTTTAGGATTGCTGGCTGGAACAGTATTAACAGCGGTCATTCAATCATCGTCAGCATCAGTTGGTATTTTACAGGCCATGTGCGCAACTGGGGCAGTAGGTTATGCTACAGCTGTTCCGATTATTATGGGTCAGAATATCGGGACATGTATTACAGCAATTCTCTCTTCTATCGGTACGAGTAAGAATGCTAAGCGTGTCTCTTGCATTCATTTGTGCTTTAATTTAATGGGCACTATTTTGTTTTTGTCAGTTTTTTATTTCATTAATTTTTTAATACCCTTTAAATTTCTTTCAGATAGTGCAAATCAATTAGGAATAGCAGTAATACACTCTTCTTTCAATATTGCAGCTACAGTTGTTTTATTGCCATTTTCGAATTACTTAATAAAGCTTTCAAAGTTTTTTGTTAAGGAAAGTGAAATGGAATTAGAACAGCAAGAAGAGAAAATGCCGGAAATATTTAAGACTCTTGATGTTAGATTTTTGGATATGCCGGGATTTGCCATTATGCAATGCAAGAAGGTTCTAGAAGAAATGGCAGATATAACGCAAGGTTCTTTAAGTAAAGCAATTAATTTAATATGGAATTATAACGAAGGGCATTTTTCTCAGGTGGTGATGGAAGAAAACCTTGTAGATAAGTATGAGGATGCAATAGGTACTTATTTAGTGAAACTTAGTGCAAAGGATTTAGGAGAAAAGGATTCAAGAAGTCTTTCACTTTTATTGCACTCTATTAGTGATTTTGAGAGAATGTCTGATCATGCTGCCTTGATCGCACATTCTGCAAAAGAATTATATAGAAAGGGAGAAGTCTTTTCTAAAAAAGCGAAAGAAGAATTGGTAGTTATGTCTAGTGCTGTAAATGAAATTTGTGAATCCACTATTAGTAGTATTAATGACGAGAACATTGTTTTGGCAGAGAGTATTCAGCCATTAAGAGAAGTGATTCAAACATTGCAAGGAGAAATAAAAGAACGTCATATAAAGCGTTTGAGAAAGGGTAAGTGTACGATTGAAAAAGGCTTTGTACTAGCAGATGTTTCAACTAGCCTCGAAAGAATTGCGGCACACTGTAGCAACATAGCATTATCAGTAATACAGATTTGTAGTGAGAATCTGGATACGCATGGGTATGTCGCTTCTCTAGACAGGGGAGCGGGAAGTCCTTATGAAAGAGAGATGTTGAAATATAAGGAAAGATATCATTTGCCAGAATAGAAAAAAGGCTCCTTTCATGAATTAATGAAAAGAGCCTTCTTTTTAAGACCGGGAAGTGATTTTAAATACATCAGAAGATTTACCAATTACAATCAAATGGTCATCTTTGACAAACTCATAATCAGGTCCTGGCATTGGTGAAAGAGAACTTCCGGTTTTTACAGCAACTATATTAATCTCATGCTTTTTTCGGACATCAATCGCAGAAATAGATTTACCGATCCAATCTTTGTGAACAGGTATTTCATATATAGAATAATCACTGGTGAGAGGAATATAGTCAAATATATTGTTTGCATTATGCCGGATAGCAAGTTTTTCTGCCATTTCTTTTTCGGGATAGATGATTTCATCAGCGCCGATTTGCTTTAGAAGCTCTGCCTGAATATCCTGATTTGCTTTTGCAACAACATATTTTGCATTTAGTTTCTTTAATAAAGAGGCAATGACAAGAGAGGATTGAAAGTCCTCACCAATTGTTACAAAACATAAATCAAAGTGTTTGACACCTAAAGAGCGGATGACGCCTTCGTTCGTACAATCTGCAATATGTGCATCGGTGAATTTTGCAGAAAACATTTCGACTATTTCAGGATTTTTATCAATAATCATAACATCATTTCCGAGTTCCTGCATTTTCACAGCCAGATGACGTCCAAATCGTCCCATTCCAATTACTAAAACTGATTTCATAAATTCTTACTCCTTTATCCAATTACTATTTTTTCTGTAGGTCTGTCAAGATGTATTTTATCTTTCTTTTCTGCTAAGGTAAGGACCAGCGATAAACCTCCTATTCTTCCGGAATACATTAAAAAGATAATTATTAATTTTGAAGTTGCTGACAAAACGCTTGTAACGCCCATAGAAAGGCCAACAGTTCCAATTGCTGATACCACTTCAAAGGAAGTTTCTCTTAATCCGAGGGGCTCAATAGCGCATATCATTATGGTTGAACAAAGTACCAACAACAAATAAATACTCCCGATTGCATATGCCTGATTTACTATTTGATGGCTTACTTTACGTTTAAACATAATAATGCCGCAGCTATTTGAAGTGGAACTAAAAATGTTCATAATGATAATGGCAAAAGTGGTTGTTTTAATACCGCCGGCTGTTGAACCGGGAGAACCACCAATAAACATAAGAATTGTAGATATAATACTTCCAGCATTGCTTAGCGAAGCCTGATCAACAGTGTTAAAGCCAGCAGTTCGTGTTGTGACAGACTGAAAAAAAGCAGCAAGCCATTTTTCGCCAGGTGCTAATGTAGAAAAGGCATGATGGTACTCTGTCATATATAGTAGTATTCCACCAAACAAAATTAAAAAAGTAGTCGTAATAATTACAATCTTAGAATGTAACTCCATTTTATGAAGCCGAAATTTACTAAACAGAATATTACCCCATACTAAAAAGCCTAATCCGCCAGTAATAATTAAAAGCATAATGGTAATTGTTACAACAGGGTCTCCAACATAAGCAGTTAAAGAAGGTGTATCAAATTGTCCCATAATATCAAAACCAGCATTGCAAAAAGCAGAAATAGAATGAAATACACCATACCAGATTGCCATTGGTAAACCCATATCTTTGTAAAAACAGGTCGTCAGAATAGCGGCACCAAATAGCTCTACAGAAAGAGTTCCAATTACTATATGCTTCACCATAGTTACAATACCACTAATCCTCATGGTGCTGGCTGATGCCATTAATAGTCGTCTTTCATGGAGACTAAAATGTCTCTTCATGAAAATTGAAAACATTGTAATAACTGTCATAAAGCCTAATCCACCAATTTGAATTAAAAGCAAAATGACGATTTGTCCAAATAAGGACCAATGGCTGTAAGTATCATAGACGACTAATCCTGTTACACAAGTAGCGCTGGTAGCTGTAAATAAGCAGTCTATAATAGGTGTAAAATCACCGTTCTTAGCTGAGATGGGCAAATATAGTAATAATGTACCGACTAGTATAACGGAAAAAAAGCTAAAGGCTATAATTCTCGTATAAGTAATATTTGATTTTATTTTGCTAATCATTACGTTTCTCCATATTACAAATAGAATAGTCAAATAATGCAACTGCACCATTCAATATTATGACCTTATTACTATAAAAAGTCTAGTAAATTATTATAAAATTTATATGTAATATATTCCACAGTAATATTATTTGAAGTGTCTATAAAATAAAATATAAATTAACTTTTATTATTACAAAATGTTTTGTATAATATATTTCAAGGTAGAATAAGAAAAAGTGAGAGGAGCAGAAATTATGAATTTTTTAATGCCAACTGAAATGGTAATGGGGAAAGAGTGTATTAGAAATAACGCTTCCATTTTTGCGAGATATGGAAAGAAGGCAATGCTTATAACAGGAGAAAGATCTGCAAAACAAAATGGTTCGCAAGCAGATGTAATAGCTGCATTGGAATCTCAAGGGATGGAGTATATTGTATTTGACAGAATCATGGCTAACCCAACAGTTGATATCGTTTATGAAGGTGCTATGCAGGCACGTGAGAATGATGTTCAATTAATTATAGGCATTGGTGGAGGATCACCGATGGATGCGGCAAAAGTAATTGCTTTACTTGCCACACAGGATATTAGCAGAGAGAATCTTTTTGGTGGAGTGTACGAGGATAGAATACTTCCTATGATTATGGTTCCTACCACAGCTGGAAGCGGCTCAGAAGTGACGAAATATGCTATTTTGACGAATGATATCACACAGACAAAAATAAGCGTTGCTACGCCTCTTATTTTTCCAAATGTAGCCATGCTTGATGCAAAGTATACAGAAACATTAACACTAAAAACGACTGTAAATACAGCGATTGATGCATTATCACATTCTATAGAAGGAATGTTGTCCAAAAGGGCAAATGCAATTTCTAATCTTCTTGCAACAGAAGGAATTCGTATTATTGCTGAATGCTTTCAGGAACTTGAATCGGGTCAAGTATCGACAATATCCAGAGAAAGACTATTGTATGCATCTTCACTTGGGGGAATGGTAATATCGCAGACTGGTACAGTTGCGGTACATGCAATGGGCTACTCACTCACTTATTTTAAAAATGTGGATCACGGACATGCCAATGGATTATTAATGGGAGAATTTTTAAACTATATAAAAGAATTTGAGCCAGATTTAATTGCAGAGATTCTTTCTTTCATGAATATGAAAGCAATAGATGAATTTAAACAGAAGATGGAAACGCTTTTGGAGAAGACTGAAAAAATAACAGCAGAAGAAATAGAGCAGTATTCGAAAACAGCCATGAAAACAGGTCATATTGCAAATTGCATTGTTACGCTTGATTTCGAAGGCGTAAAGCGAATTTATGAAAAGTCTGTCTAATCTGGTACAATGATAAAAAATAAGAAGCACTGTGATGGAGACTATGAATAAAAAAATAGGAATGATTCTTTTAAGAATTAAAACAGATATAATAAATGCAAAGTGGGTTATTTTGGGCTTAACAGTGTATTATCTTATCACATATCTGCTATTTCAGGAGTCTTGTACAACGAGAATACTGACGGGATTTCCCTGTCCAGGATGCGGAATGACAAGGGCAATGATTTTGCTACTTACGGGGCATTTGGCGGAATCGATGCAGATGCATCCAATGGCACCACTGTGGTTGCTATTAGGAATCATATTTTTTATCAGAAGATATGTGCTGGGACGGGAATTGCATGAAGAAAAGAAAATAGGCATTTGGGCTGTGGTACTATGTGTCTGTATGGTGGGACTCTATATCTATCGGATGATGAAATACTTTCCAAATCAAGTGCCGCTGGTTTATTCGCCGACAAAAATCAGTATGTTCTTGAAAGTTCTCACTGAGATAGTTGCAAAGTAGTTCAGAATCAGAATGCAGGATAAGACTTTTGGATAAGACAATAAAAAGGATTGGAAAAATTGGGAACTTGTGATAGAATTAATACTGTTACAATAAGTTTTCTTTAGAGGAGGAAAAGTATGGATACATACAATGCAACCCCGGTTGCGCAACCAACAGAATCTATTATGACAGTCGGTGAATGGATGCTAACAACATTTCTCATGATGATTCCTTGCGTAGGTTTGATT
This sequence comes from uncultured Lachnospiraceae bacterium, assembly GCA_964483155.1. Taxonomy (GTDB): domain Bacteria; phylum Bacillota; class Clostridia; order Lachnospirales; family Lachnospiraceae; genus JAAYYM01. Next base: position 7,428 of record CAZAAC010000066.1, read on the forward strand.
ATGATGTTTATATGGGCATTCGGTGACACAAAGAACACAAAGCCGACTAAGTCAAATTATGCAAAGGCTATGCTAATTTGGTATGCAATCAGTATTGTCATTTCAATTATCTGCTCATCTGCAATAGCTGGAATAGCAGCAACAATCGCTAGCCAGATGTAACAGAATCTATTGAAATATGAAAAAAGAGAGACTTCCAAGTTGCATAATATGCTGGAAGTCTCTTTTTTTATTCTTATATGATTAATTTATTCTTGCCATGTTCTAGTATTATAAAAGACCTGTATATCGACCAGAAGCACCGCAGGGAAGAGTGAGTCCTGAATCTTTGACTGGTAATCCCACTTCGTCAGCGATAACGGTACCCCCAAATTTTTTTACTAGTGCAGTATTTAGCATATAAGACAGTACGGCTGGTTGCAATCCTGTTGTGTAGGAGTTTATTAAAAAGAATAAAGGTTTATTAGATAAAATTTTAGTACATAATTCAATAAAAGGGAAAATAGAATCTTCCATTTTCCATATCTCACCTTTAGGCCCTCTTCCATAAGAAGGTGGATCCATAATTATAGCATCATACTGACTACCACGTCTGATCTCACGCTCAACAAATTTCACACAATCATCTACGAGCCAGCGTATTGGAGCATTTTCTAAGCCACTACTCTTTGCATTTTCTTTTGCCCAATTGACCATTCCCTTAGAGGCATCTACATGTGTCACCTGCGCACCTGCTGCAGCAGCGGCCAGTGTAGCGCCACCAGTATAGGCAAATAGATTAAGAACTTTTACAGAAGAAGTATTTCTTATAAGGGAAGAAAACCAATCCCAGTTAGTGGCCTGCTCTGGAAACAAACCTGTGTGTTTAAAACTAAAAGGTTTCAAATTGAATTTTAAAGAACCATAACTGACACACCATTGCTCGGGTAAGTTAAAAAATTCCCACTCGCCTCCGCCGCTAGAACTTCTATGATAGTGACCATTCATTTTTGCCCATCCAGCATTTGTTTTAGGAGTATTCCATATTACTTGCGGATCAGGGCGAACAAGAAGATATTTGTCCCAACGTTCCAATTTCTCGCCAGTGGAAGTGTCTAATACTTCGTAGTCTTTCCAATTGTCTGCAATCCACATAATGCTTCTCCTAATAGGTATTTATCTTGTTTGTCTAGCGAAGAATATTATCAATAATTGATAATATAATATCAGGGTCAAAAGGTTTGGTAACAAAATCATTTGCTCCGATTTTGATAGCTTCGACCATTTTGTTTTGTTGTCCAGCTGCAGTTACCATGATGACCTTAGCACTTACATCATACTCCATTATTTGCTTGAGAGCACCTATGCCGTCCAATACTGGCATCGTAATATCCATTGTTACAATATCAGGTTTAAGTTGCTTATACATTTCCACACCAGAAATACCATCATTTGCTTCGCCAGCAATAGTATGACCTGCATTAACCAGAATGTTAATGAGCATTTTCCGAGAAGTTCTTGAATCATCTATAATTAGTATATTAGCCATTATCTTTCCTCCTGTAATTTATTCTTTAGGCGTTAAACTATATTATTTCAAAGTCATAATCTATAGAAATGATTATTTCAACTTTAACTCCGGTAATATAGACCGGAAGAATATAAAATTGTTTATTTGATTTCATTGTCTGATTAGAATAGAATAGCGGTGGTAACATATCAATCTCAATTTTTTGCTTACTCAATTCTGAAGCAAAAAGACCATTGATGACATTAATAAATTCACATACCGCATCGTAAACATCTTCATCCACAGTAGCAAAATCTTCCTGCGCAAAAGGGCAGGCAATCGATAGCAGAGCATTTCCTTCACCTGCAATTCCTAAAAATACATTATGATCATCTTGCATCTGCTGAGAAGACAAGTGCGCAAAAGAATATGCATTCGTCTGGTAAACCTTATCCATATATATGCGCGGCGTTATAAAACGAACAATATTACGAAGCGCCAGCCCAAATAAATCTGCATAATAGGGATCTTCAATTTTAATAAAAGCTGATGCGGTTTTATCAATATCACCGCTTTTGATTGCAGTCATATCTTCATCTGACATTTGGAATTCTTCCTGATAATCAGTAAGAGCTTTCTCTATTTCCTGCAATGTAAGATATTTTTTGTCAATCACTGTCTGGATAAAAGATAAATATGGATTGCCTTGTAAATCTAGCAGGCAGGAAACCTGTTCATGGGTGAGATACCCCTTCTCAATGGCAAGATCGCCAAAACGTCGATCCATTGTTGCCTGTAACCGATTAATCTCAGAAGCCTGAGAATCAGTCAAAAAGCGTTCTGACACAGCTATTAAGCCCAATTTAACGCGAGTCTGACTTTCGGATTTTACAATCTCATCAAATTGTTCTTTGGTTAGTAAATTTTTATGAATCAGGTAATGCCCGCAGAATTGTGTAAACATAAATAACCCCTCCTCTATATAAAGATATTATTTTTAATTGTATAACGTTTTTCGGAAAAAGCCAACTAAAAGTTTTTTAATTGACGTATTAATAGCTTTTGTATACAATATAAAATTGAGTTGTATAAAGAAAAAGGTGAAAATTATGAGTAAACGACTTGCAGCAATATGTATTGTTTCAGCAGGTGCATTATGGGGAATGATTGCTATTTTTGTAAGAGCACTTTCAGCAATTGGACTAGAAGAGATGGAGCTAGTTGCAATCAGATCATTTGGCTCCCTGTTATTTATGTCTGTTATCATTTTAATATATAATAGGAAGCTTTTCATAATTAGGATAAAGGACTGCTGGTGTTTTATCGGTACAGGAATTTTTAGCTTAATTTTTTTTAATTGGTGTTATTTTAAAACGATTAATTATATTTCTCTTTCTGTAGCAGCAATCTTGCTTTATACTGCGCCAGCCATTGTTGTTGTGCTGTCATCCATATTGTTCAAAGAGCGGCTGACGTTGAAAAAGGTAACTTTGATGTGCATTTCTTTTATTGGATGTGTTTTTGTAGTGGGAGTTTTCTCAACAAAACCTATTATGAATCTGACTGGGGTTTTAATTGGACTTGGTGCTGGATTTGGATATGCTCTTTATAGTATATTTGGAAGATATGCATTGAATCGTGGATATTCCTCTTTAACTATTATTTTTTATACGTTTCTCTTTTCTACAGTGGGCACTTTGCCCCTTATTAGCTCGCATAGAGTGAGAGAGGTGGTAATGGGAGGGGAAATTCTTCACAATATAATATTGATGATGGGACTTGCACTTATTTCGACAGTGTTTCCTTATATATTATATACAGTGGGACTTACAAAGGTTGGGAACGGAAAGGCTTCTATTATGGCATCCATAGAGCCTGTCGTTGCAACAATTGTTGGTATTGCAGTATTTCAAGAATCATTAAGCCTGACGGGTATAGTGGGTATCATATTGGTAATTGGTGCAGTGATTTCTTTAAATTTGGAAGAGAAGTAATATAGGAAAGAAAAGGAATTTGCCTATATATTGTAGGGTAGATGTTCATTCATACAAAAAATAAAAAATTGTTTTAAAAAAAATGCACAAAATATAAAAAAAGTCTTGAAATACATATAGTTCTCGTGTATACTGAATCTTGCTGTGACATGATAGCGTTGAAACGCGAGGTTGCCGTCTTGCAGAAATGCAGTAATGGCGGGTTTTTCCGTGGAGCGAATGTCAAGTTAGGAAACTGGCGACAAGTCACTGTACGAATCAGAAGTCTGCTAAGAAGGCAGAAACAACGTGTAGTTTAAAGTAAAAGGTTTATATAAGTCTTTTGCTAAGACACACACGGGAGAGTGTACAGTCACCGCTTGTCGTACTTAAGAAATATAAAGT
>CAZAAC010000067.1:0-11260 GCA_964483155.1 uncultured Lachnospiraceae bacterium
AGATAACAATGATACAGTTAATCGTTGGCGAAAAGGGTAAGGGAAAGACGAAACATTTACTTGAAAAAGTAAATGGAGCGATTAAAACAGCGAATGGTAATATTGTTTATCTAGACAAGAATTCCAAACATATGTATGAACTTAAAAATAAAATAAGATTAATCAATGCATCTGAGTTTCCGATTTCTAGTACTGATGAATTCACAGGATTCATTTGCGGAATCGTTTCTCAGGATAATGACTTGGAACAGATGTATTTAGATAGTTTTATGGAGGTGGCTTTTATAACGAATAGAGATGTTGCCCCTGTATTAGCTAAATTAAAAAAGATTAGTGAACAATTCTCCGTTGATTTTGTTATCAGTATATCAGTAGATGAATCAGAATTATCCGAAGACTTAAAATCAAAAGTAATCGTTTCTCTATAGTATAAATCGAAAACTAGAAGCCTCGGGAGCATATAATGACTGCCGAGGCTTTCTAAATGGAAAATATGGCGCATAAACAGAATAATAAGATAACAAAATATAGAAAACCAATTAATATCAATCTTGGATTGATTATTTTTGTTATTATTTTTATATATATGATAACCAGTATTGTTTTGTATTTAAAAAATGATCAGGTAACTCCTTATGAAGTGAAAATAGGTTCACTTGCAGTTAATAATACATACAGAGGCATAATCCTTAGAGAAGAGACAATAGTAAACGCGGCAAACTCTGGATATATTAATTATTATGCAAGAGAAAACGAAAAAGTTGCGGCTGGTTCAATGGTATATACCATTGATGAGACAGGTAAACTGGCAGACATGCTAATTGGTTCAGCCAGTGAAGAGAGTTCTTTAACGGATGAAGATCTAGCCGAGCTAAAGACCTCCATTGCTGATTTTGCTACAGCATTTGATGTAACCTCCTTTGATACGACCTATGATTTTAAATATGATATTGAGGGAACCGTATTGAAGCTGGCAAATTATAGAGTATTATCAAGTCTTGATACACTAAAAGAGGCAAATCTTTCGGATTCTGTTCAGTTTGGATATGCACCGGAATCTGGCGTTTTAGTATATTCTACAGATGGTTATGAAGACGTTGGAATTGATGAATTAACGCCAGAATTAATGGACCCATTAAACTATGAAAAGCATCAGTTTCATAGCAATGATTTGATTGGAGCAGATGATGCAGCATACAAATTAATTACTGACGAAAAATGGTCGATTGTTATCGCGATTACGGAAGAGCAAGCAGTATTACTGGAGGAAGCGTCTTATATAAAAGTCAAGTTTTTGAAAAATGGTTATGAATCATGGGGTTCAGTATCCATTGTCAGACAAGACAGTGCAGTTTATCTAATGCTTGATTTTACGAATTCAATGATTACATTTGCAACAGACAGAATTCTAGAGCTGGAATTGGAAACAGATGAAGATGAAGGCTTAAAGATACCAAATTCAGCTATTGTTGAAAGAGAGTTTTATCTGATACCAAAAGCATATCTGACAAAGGGTGGTAATAGCGGAAATGATGGTTTCATTCGTGAAACATATCTTGAAGATGGGCAAGCATCAACAGAATTTGTTGAAGCCACAGTTTATAACGAATCAGAAGATGACTACTATATTGATAGCTCCATTTTCGAACCGGGAGACTATATTATACGTCCTGATTCTAATGAGAGATATGCAATCAGTAAGAAGGCAACCTTAATTGGGGTATATAATATTAATAAGGGCTATGCTGATTTTAAACAGGTCACTATATTAAATCAAAATGAAGAGTATGCGATTGTTAAGTCAAATACAGAGTATGGTCTGAGCGTATATGATCATATTGTGCTTGTTGGTGAAAGTGTTGATGAGAATGACTTTATATATTAATAGGAGAAAAAAATGCATCATTCAATTTTAAGAGATAATTTGAAAATGATTAGGGATACTATCGATACTACTTGTAAAAAGCATGATATCCCGCCTGAAACAGTCACTTTAATTGCAGTCAGTAAGACACAGCCTGTAGCTCTCATAAATGAGGTTTATAATGCTGGTATTCGTGACTTTGGAGAAAATAAAGTACAGGAGTTAATAGATAAGTATCCTCAAATGCCAGACGATATTCGGTGGCATCTAATTGGTCATTTACAAACAAATAAGGTGAAATTCATCATTGATAAAGTGTTTTTGATACATAGTGTAGACTCAATTAAGCTTGCACAGGAAATTAGTAAAGAAGCAACAAAAAGAAATATTTCTGTTAATATATTGATACAAGTCAACATATCGCATGAAGAAACAAAATATGGGATATCTGATTTGTCAGCAATTGATATTATAAAAGAGGTATCTACATTTCCAGGAATACACATTAGAGGTCTGATGACAATTGCACCATATACAGAGAATCCCGAGGAAAACCGTCTTTACTTCCAGAAATTGAAGCAATTATCTGTTGACATAATTAGCAAAAGCATTGATAATGTTAGTATGGATTGTTTATCAATGGGAATGTCAGGCGACTATAAAGTTGCGATTGAAGAGGGATCCACATATGTGAGAGTTGGTACATCTATTTTTGGGGAACGCATATATGTAACGGCGTGAATAAAGATGGGAGAATAAGGAGAATTAATATGGGAGTTTTGGACAAATTCTTAAATGCAATGAAATTAAATGACGACGAATATGATGATGACGAAGATTATTTTGATGATGAGGATGATTATGCAGAACCGGTGCCTAAGAAAAGATCTGCAAAACAACAGGAATCTATACGTGATGACTATGATGATGAAAAGAAAGCTAAGCCATTGCCAAAAGTAACTCCAATGCGGTCTTCCAGCAAAGTGCGCACTACTGCAAGCGGAATGGAAGTATGTGTGATTAAACCTACCTCAGTAGAAGACGCAAGAGAAATCACAGAGACGTTGCTTGCAAATAGAACTGTTGTACTGAATCTCGAAGGTTTAGATGTAGATATTGCACAAAGAATTATTGACTTCACATCGGGTTCAACATTTGCAATCAGTGGAAACCTGCAGAAGATTTCACATTACATTTTTATAATTACACCTAGAAGTGTTGAAATATCAGGAGATTTCCAAGAAATATTATCAGGGGCATTTGATGTTCCCGCTCTAAATAATAGATTTTAACTTGTGAGACAAATTGAACTTCCTGTATTTCATACAGGAAGTTTTTAGAGAGGAAAAATTAGCATGTCGTATAAAATAAATGTTGATTGTAAAAACACACAGCAAATAATAACAAATTATCCGATTTTAATAGAGTCGGATTTTTCAAAGTTGACAGAGGCTATAGCAGCGGTAATTGATTCCACACAAAAAATATGTATTGTGACTGATACTAATGTGAATGATTTATATGTGGGTGATGTACAGAAATTACTCAAAGAGATTACGTCAGAGGTATTTGTTTTTCAGTTCCAGGCAGGCGAAAAGCAAAAAAATATAATGACATCTATTGATTTATTTACCTATTTAATTGAAAAGAAAATGAGTCGTTCAGACGTATTGGTTGCTCTTGGTGGCGGCGTAGTAGGTGACTTGACTGGGTTTGTTTCGGCAACCTATATGCGAGGGATCAAATTCATGCAGATTCCAACCACATTATTATCACAGGTGGATAGCAGTATTGGTGGTAAAACAGGTGTAGACTGTAAGCAATACAAAAACATGGTTGGTGCATTCTGGATGCCAAGTCTCGTTTATATGAATATGAATGTATTAAAAACACTCTCAGGCCGTGAATTTTCTGCTGGAATGGGTGAGGTCATGAAATCTGCACTTATTAAAGATGCAAATTTTTATGAATGGTTGATTGACAACTTTAATGCCATTAATGAAAAAGAACCAGAGATACTTGCAGAAATGATTTATCGCTGTTGTCTTATTAAAAAAGCAGTTGTAGAAAAAGACCCTTTTGAAAAGGGAGAGCGTGCATTACTTAATTTTGGACATACGATAGGTCATGCAATTGAAACCTATAAGAATTTTGAGCTGTTGCATGGTGAATGTGTAGCACTTGGCTGTGTTGCCGCTGCATATATATCGTGGAAGAAAAACATGCTTTCTATGGAAGAATATTATGAAGTAAGAGACATGTTCGTGCCTTTTAATCTTCCCATCACGATAGACCATATGGATCCTTTAGATATTATAAATAATACAAAATCCGATAAAAAGATGGAGCATGGTAATTTGAAATTTGTATTACTAAAGAAAATAGGTACTGCTGTCATAGACGAAACGGTAACGGAAAGCGAAATTCTGGAAGCCGTCCGCGAAATAACTTGGGAGGAAGAAAGAGATTATGAATAAGAAAGTGATTCGCTTTTTGATAGAGGCTATTATTGTAGGACTTCTATTGTTTTTAGATCAATTAGCAAAAATATGGGCAGTTGTTGCATTAAAAGAAGGGGAAATTTATGAATTAATACCCGGTGTTTTAGAACTCAATTATTTGGAAAATCAAGGGGCAGCTTTTGGTATTTTGCAAAAACAACAAACATTTTTTATCCTGGCAAGCGCCATAATATTATTTATTATTATGATTGTCTTATTTATTATGCCACATACAAAAAGATATTATGCATTAAATGTTTTATTTGTATTTATCGCTGCTGGTGCGATTGGTAATATGATTGATAGAATTAGATATAATTATGTAATTGATTTTATATACATAAGGGCCATTAATTTCCCGATATTTAATCTTGCAGACTGTTATGTGACAGTTTCAACGATAGTATTGTGTCTGTTAATACTATTCCACTATAAAGAAGAAGATTTTTTAGTATTTTCTTTTAAGAATAAGAGGGTTAATTAAAATATGATTAAAACACACACCTATACTGTTGATGAAAAGTATGAAAATGAACGTGTTGATAAATGCATCACATCTGTCTTTGAGGAATTGTCGCGTTCTTATATTCAAAGATTAATGAAGGAAGAGAAGATGACTGTGAATGGCGTGGTTTGCAAGGCAAATTACAGAGTCAAGACAGGAGACGAACTCTCTTTTTTTATTGATGAACTGATAGAACCTGAAATTGTTCCTGAGGATATTCCCTTAGATATTCTATATGAGGATAGTGATTTGATTGTCATTAACAAACCAAAGGGAATGGTAGTTCATCCGGCACCAGGTCATTATTCTGGAACATTAGTGAATGCACTGATGTATCATTGTAAGGACTTATCTGGAATTAATGGGGTTATGCGTCCTGGTATTGTGCATAGAATCGATAAAGACACAACGGGTTCAGTACTTATATGTAAAAATGATCTTTCCCATAATGATATAGCAAGACAATTAAAAGAGCATAGTATTACAAGAAAATATGTTGCAATTGTGATAGGCAATATCAAAGAAGAAAAAGGTATCATTGACCAGCCGATTGGGCGTCATACAACAGAACGAAAAAAAATGTCAATCTATTCAAAAAATACAAAAGCTGCAGTAACGCGCTACAAAATACTTGAAAGATTTGGACAATATACATATATAGAATGTGTTTTAGAAACAGGCCGTACACATCAAATCAGAGTGCATATGGCTAGCATTGGTTATCCAATACTGGGTGATAAAGTATATGGAAGACAAAAAGATAGATTTCATTTAGAGGGACAAACCTTGCATGCCAAAACAATCGGATTTGTACATCCTACAACCCATGAATATATGGAATTTGAAGCACCTATTCCCGCATATTTCCAAGAATTACTACAACAGCTATGAAAGGCTGAAGGTTCGTAAAATGTTTGTAAACTGTTCGTGAAACCCAAAACCATATATACAATTTTATAATATTATAGTATAATTTAGTTATATAATAGAACTGTTTTTTGTAGACATTAGGAGTAAAAGGGGTGAATTGTATGAATACAATTATTACGATTGGCAGACAATTTGGAAGTGGTGGACATGAAATCGGAGAGAAGCTGGCAACGGAATTCGGAATAAAGTGCTATGACAAGGAATTATTAACAAGAGCAGCACAGGAGAGTGGTTTGTGCCCAGAAATATTTGAAAATCATGATGAAAAACCAACAAGCAGTTTTTTATATAATCTTGTTATGGATACATACTCATTCGGGTATAATTCATCTACCTATGTGGATATGCCCATCAGTCACAAAGTGTTTCTTGCACAATTTGATGCCATTAAGAATATTGCAAATGAAGGAGCCTGTGTAATCGTTGGAAGATGTGCTGACTATGCATTGGCCGATTATAAAAACTGTATTCATTTATTCATACGTTCTGATATAGATAATAGAATAGCACTTGTCAGCGAAAGATTTAACCTTAGCCCAGAAAAAGCAAAAGAAATGATCATAAAGAAAGACAAACAACGTTCAAGCTATTATAATTATTATTCTTCAAAAAAGTGGGATAGTGTAGATAGTTATGACATGATAATTGACAGTAGTATTTTAGGTATCGATGGAACCGTTGCTCTGCTTATTCAATTAGTAAAAGATTTTGAGAAGAAAAATAATCAGTAGTAGTAGAAGAGGAATAAAAAATGAAATATCATTGGGATAAAAAGTATTTATATTGGGGTGTTACGATTTTTTTCTCTGTTGGTAGTTGTATAATGCTTTATTATTTCTTATTTAAGGGAGCAGATATATCCACCATGTGGAATCGTATTATTAATATATTAATGCCAATCATTGATGGTTTGGCATTAGCATATATTTTATCTGAACTTCTAAATTTTATTGAAAAAAAAATTCTTTATCCCATTGCACATAAATTGAAAGTAAAGGACAACACAAAATCTGCCAAAGTGATTCGGAATATTGGCGTACTATTTACAATGCTCATATTTGTATTAATACTGTATAGTCTAATCATGATGATTGTCCCTCAAGTATTGAATAGCTTACAAAATATCATAAAAAATGTCCCTATATATTTTTATAATATCAATCAATTTTTAACCAAAACCCTAAAAGACTATCCTTCCGTAGAACAATTATTTATAGATTATTGGGGCGATATAGAGAGCTGGTCTAGCAAAGAAATCATCCCATCCATTCAGAAGACGATTTCACATATGTCTACAAGTGTATTAGGTGGTGTAGTAGATTTTCTGGCGGCAACATGGGATTTTATAATCGGTTTTATTATAGCAATATATCTATTGGCGCAAAAGGAAAAATTTTGTGCACAATCTAAAAAAGTAATATATGCTTTTTTGAAACCGGAGCTTGCAAACACATTTCTGAATAACCTTAGATTTTCAAATAAAACATTTGGTGGATTTCTATCCGGAAAGATAGTAGATTCCATTATTATAGGAATAATATGTTATGTGGGTATGACTTTTTTAAAATTTCCTTATGCTTTGCTAATAAGTGTAATTATTGGTATAACTAATATAATTCCCTTTTTTGGTCCATATCTGGGGGCAGTTCCAAGTGCAATTATTATATTAATGGTCAGTCCTATGCAATGTGTATATTTTTTAATCTTTATATTAGTACTACAGCAATTTGATGGGAATATACTTGGTCCTAAAATCCTTGGCGATTCTACAGGATTGTCAAGCTTCTGGGTCATATTTGCAATAACGCTGTTCGGCGGTATATTTGGTATATTAGGTATGTTTATTGGCGTACCATTGTTTGCCATCATTTACGCAACATTTAAAACTGTTGTAAACCAGAAACTAAGGGACAAAGGATTTCCTGATGATACAGCTTTCTATTTAAAAAGTAAATTGATTATACATGACGATGGGCAAGACCAGTCTGGGAAAAAAATCAGGATATCTGATAAAAAAATTAGAGTCATTAAGAATAGTAATCATAACAAAGAAAATATACGGGATGAACAATCTAATGATAATATTTTAGATTACAAGGACGATGAGTAATGATAAGAAGCGCTTTTTTCATTTATGCTGACACACTGTTAGCGGCGGGGCCTTTTTCTAAATAGGAATGACTTTATGACTGAATATAAATAGCAAATTTTCCCTGCTGTATAGGCCAACCGGTATCAATAGAAAAATAGCCCTGACTGGCATGATGTGCGATTACTAGGCAGGTTAGAGCTATTTTTAGATTATCAAAATAATACATTCTCTTTGTGTCACGTTCTATATTCGTTGTTAATCTATTTGTGGTTTTTACGACTGTATCCATATCATTTTTCTCTTACACCGTGTAATATAGATGCTGATCAAATAATTTATTAAAGTTCATTTTTTAAATAATACACTTTTTTAAATTTCTCTGTCAATAAGTATTATACTAAATATAGGAAATTATTCAAAAAAATATATTTAAAATGATTGAGGTTCAATTAATAATGAAAATAATGATTTTTATCGAGGGAACCACCTTTTACACAAAATTTCCCCTGTTTATCTTTACAAAATATGGATATAAGCCAATAGAAAATGCTGTAGAGATAGTAAACGATTGGAAAGAAAAAGGGCATGAAATCTATCTCTGTTCTTATGTGCATAAGATAAGATATAAATATATAAAATCAATTATGGATTTTTATGGTATGAAATATACAGAAATTATTTGTAGGAGTAAAAGAGAACAATACAGCGAAATTGTTGAACGTCTTGAACCAGACCTATTAATTGAGGATGATTGCAGAAGTATAGGCGGACAAAGAGAATGGTGTATTACGAACGTTAAAGATGATTTAAAATCAAAAATTCACTCTATAATTGTTCCTGAATTTAAGGGAATCGAGGACGTTAAAATAGAATGATAGGTATTCATTGTAGTAGTCCTGTTTTTGAGATATAGTGAAACAAAAAAGATTATATAGTAATGCATTAAAAATACAGACACATCTATTCGCGAAAGAATAGTTTATCGAATAGATGCGCTCTTTTTTGGCTCCAGGGGCTAAATGCTTGTAGTCACTACCGATTGGCTCTTAATGGGGCTTATAGGGCTTTGTAGGTAATAGATCAACATATATGAATGGAGATTTCAAATGACGTTACAGCAACTATATAGTTATGCAAGAAAAGCAATCGATGATTATGATATGATTCAGGAAGGCGAAAAAATTGCAGTGGGAATATCCGGTGGAAAAGATAGTCTAACACTGCTCTATGCTCTCTGTGGACTACAGAAATTTTATCCAAAGAAATTTGAATTAGAAGCTGTTACAGTAGATTTGGGGTTTGAAGGTTTTGATATGAGTGCTGTTAAAACTTTATGCGAAGAACTGGGTGTTCATTATACAATCATACATACTGAAATTTCTAAAATAGTTTTTAATGACCGAAAAGAAAAAAATCCATGTTCTTTATGTGCCAAAATGAGAAAAGGGGCGCTGAATGAAGCAATTAAAGAATTAGGTTGTCATACAATTGCATATGCGCATCATAAGGATGATCTTATTGAGACAATGCTGCTCTCTCTCATATTCGAGGGTAGGTTTCATAGCTTTTCTCCAAAGACCTATTTGGATCGAATGGATTTAAATCTGATTCGTCCTTTATTATATATCAATGAAGCTGATATTATTGGATTTCGAAATAAATATAAATTACCTGAACAGAAAAATCCATGTCCAATCGACGGGTATACGAAACGTGAGGATGCAAAAAACTTATTAAAGCAAATCAATCATGATTATCCTGGCACAAAAGAAAGAATGTTTACTGCAATTGTAAATGGACAGATTTCTGGATGGCCTGAAAAAAAAGGAGTACTATAAAATGGCTGTAAATAATAATTATCATGATCAGGTTAATTTGAAAAATACACTGCAATTAAGAGAGGTCATGGTTACTCTCCCATCTTTCTGTAGAGATTACTTTTTAGGAATCAAAGAAATCACTTCTTCGCGGACTAGATTAGCCTATGCATATGATTTGCGTATTTTTTTTGAATATTTACATGAAAAAAATGCCTTCTGCAGTAAATATAATATAGTTGATTTGCCCATAGAAATACTAGATCTCATAAAACCAATCGATATAGTGGAATATATGGATTATCTATCCTATTATGTGAAAGAAGAACGGGAATATACGAATGATGAACGCGGAAAATCAAGAAAACTTGCCACGCTACGCAGTTTTTATCATTACTATTTTGTGAATGAATTAATTACAAAAAATCCAGCATCGTTGGTACCTATGCCAAAGCTTCATGAGAAAGAAATTATTCGCCTTGAAATTGATGAAGTTGCGATTTTATTGGATCAGGTAGAAGAAGGCACTAATTTAACAAAGAAACAGCTGGAATTTCACAAAATAACAAAGGTCCGTGACCTTGCATTATTAACCATATTACTCGGTACAGGGATTCGTGTCTCAGAATGTGTGGGGCTGGATATAAAAAATGTTGACTTCAAAAATAATGGAATACTGATTCGACGCAAAGGTGGCTATGAAGCTGTAGTATATTTTGGCGAAGAAGTGCAGGAAGCGCTCCATAATTATATCGAGCAAAGACAAAGCATTATTCCGGAAACCGGACACGAGGATGCCCTATTTCTGTCGCTACAAAACAAGAGAATCACTGTACGTTCCGTAGAAAAACTAGTTAAAAAATATGCAGAAACAGTCACAACATTAAAGAAAATCACACCACATAAACTGCGGAGCACATATGGAACCAATCTATATCGTGAAACCGGTGATATATACCTGGTAGCTGATGTATTAGGGCATAAGGACGTCAATACAACTAAAAAGCACTATGCTGCACTTGGGGATGCAAAACGCCGTCAAGCGGCTACAGCAGTGAAATTGAGGGAGAAATTGTAAGCGTAGTAGGTAAAAAGAGATATTAGGCTTTACCGCTCTGTCTGCTCAGTCATAAACCCCCATCGAAAACCAAATTTATCTATAAATACAACCTCACACGAACTATAAGTGGTACTATGTATAGGATATATCGTTATACTACCTTCTTTTAAAATAGTATATGCATTTTTAACCTCATCACTTGTATTGAAAGTCACAGTAAGTGATAAGGAAGTACTTTTTGTCAAATCTACATCCATATTATCACACATCATGATTCTCTGATTTCCTATAAAAAGTTCTGCATGATAAATATAATTTGTCTTCTCTGCATTCAATTCTCTATTCCAATCGCTTGCATTGGCATCAGAATATCTTAAAAGACAGCCAATTTTTGCATTGAATGCTTTTTGATATAGAGTTAAAGCTTCTTCACAGCGTCCACTAAAATTAAAATTGGGTGTCATTACTATCATACTTCGCCTCCATATAAT
>CAZAAC010000068.1:0-11013 GCA_964483155.1 uncultured Lachnospiraceae bacterium
GCCGCAGTCATATATTTCTTTATATCTTTCTACTACCACTTACTGGTTCCTCCGCTTAAAAAGTCGTTTACGTACAAAATCCTTTTTTATATTATATAATAGATCCCTGTCAATTCCCACCGAATTGTGAATAATTCTTTACAATAGGATATTTAACTTTATTTAAAGAAGCAAATTTGATATAATAAGTTTTATTGGAAGAAAATCGAATCGTTGCAAAACAAAAATTCAATTTTCCAATGCTTTAGCGAAATGGAGGCAAATTATGAATTATGGAAAAAGAGGTGCCCGTAAAAGGCAGAAAACCCTCGTATCCAAATCTTCTAAAATAGGTAAGATGATTGCTATTACTTTCTTTAATGCTATATTAGTTTGTGGCCTGTCACTTGCAATCATTGGCACGTGTGCTGGTGTTGGCATGTTTAAGGGAATTCTTGCAACTGCTCCTGACATTTCTAATATAGATGTTTCACCAACAGGCTTTTCCACGACTGTCTATGATGTAGAAGGAAATCAGATGGAAAAGTTAGTTGCTGCAGATTCAAACAGAATCTATATTACGATTGACAAAATACCAGCAGATTTTCAACATGCTTTTGTGGCTATTGAAGACGAGCGGTTTTATGACCATCCTGGTATTGATATTAAAGGTATTATACGTGCCGGCATCCAAGGTTTGAAAAGTGGCCATTTTTCAGAAGGTGCTAGTACGATTACACAGCAGCTTTTAAAGAATAATGTATTTACAGGCTGGGTTTCAGAATCTTCTATGGCAGAAAAATTTAAGAGAAAGTTTCAGGAACAGTATCTTGCTATTCAATTGGAAAAAGGTATGGATAAGGATGCTATTCTTGAGAATTATTTAAATACCATAAATCTGGGGCAAAGTACTTTGGGGGTACAGGCCGCTTCTCTGCGTTACTTTAATAAGCCTGCTTCTCAGATCAATTTATCAGAAGCTGCCGTAATCGCTGCTATTACGCAAAACCCGACTAAATTCAACCCTATATCAAATCCAACGGATAATGAAGAACGACGTGTAAAGGTACTCGGCAATATGTTGGAGCAGGGATATATTACACAACCAGAATATGATGAAGCCATCGCGGATAACGTATATGACAGAATCCAAAATGTCAATGATGAGACAGAAACTTCCTCTATTTATTCTTTTTTTGTGGATGAATTAACTGCCCAGGTCATTACTGATTTGCAGGAAATGAAGGGATATTCCTATACACAAGCTTACAATGCTCTCTATAGCGGGGGCTTAAGCATCTATACAACACAAAATCCAAGTATTCAGGCAATTTGTGATGAAGAATTCAGTAATCCTGAGAATTTCCCGGAAGCGACAAATCTTTATCTAAACTATGAATTATCAACAAAAGACATAAATGGGGAAATGAAAAACTTTAGTACACAAAATTTTGAGTCATATTTTAAACAAATCGACAGTAAGTTCAATATGATATTTGCCAGTGAAGAGGATGCGCAAACATATATTGATGAGTATAAAGCCGCTTTTATAGGCACAACAGATACCTTTGTTGCTGAGAATATAACACTTACGCCACAGCCACAAGTGGCTATTACGGTATTGGATCAATCCACTGGGCAGGTGGCAGCCATTGTTGGAGGTTATGGTGAAAAAGAGGCAAGTCTTACATTAAACCGCGCAACAAATACATTACGCCAACCTGGTTCTACTTTTAAGCTTTTAGCTGCATATGCACCGGCACTTGACAGCGCTGGATTTACGCTTGCGTCAACACAAGTAGATGAACCCTTTAATTATGCTAATGGCCGTCCGGTATCTAATTGGTATAGCTCTGGTTATAAAGGGATCTGTACGATTCGCTATGGTATAGAGCAGTCTCTAAATATCGTAGCTGTTAAAACACTTACGGATATCACGCCACAGTTGGGATTTGATTATCTGAAAAATTTTGGTTTTACGTCCCTTATCGATCGACGTACACAGGCTGATGGCACAATCACATCAGATATCACACAGGCTCTGGCTCTAGGTGGTGTTACTGATGGTGTCACTAACCTTGAATTAACTGCCGCTTATGGTTCCATCGCAAACGGCGGTTCCTATATCAAGCCTATGTTCTATACTAAGATTGTAGATCATGATGGCAATTTATTAATTGAGAATGCACCTCAAAAACGTCAGGTTATCAAGGAGACCACTGCATTTCTTTTAACAAGCGCAATGACTGATGTTGTGACAAAAGGAACCGGTGCAAAAGTTAATTTTGGCAATATGGCAATTGCAGGTAAGACCGGAACCACTACGAGTGATGTAGATGTATGGTTTGCGGGCTATACCCCTTATTATACCTGTGCAACATGGGCTGGTTATGATAACAATGTTCATATGGGAAAAGCGGAAACAGGGCTTGCCAAAACATTATGGCGTGCTGTCATGAGTCGTATTCATGAAAATCTGGAATATCGTGCATTTACGACTCCTGAAGGTATTACAACCGCGACTGTGTGCAATAAGTCCGGCAAACTTGCTGTTCCTGGATTATGCTCACTTGATGGAAGTGCTATCACAGAATATTTTGCAGTAGGTACTGAACCGATTGAGGTTTGTGACAGACATGCTGTTGGCTACCTATGTTCGGCAACAGGTTATAGAGCTGCTGATTCGTGCCCCTATAAAGTTGAGGGTGTTATCTTAGTGGATCCTGAAAATGACCCTTATGCTTCCACACCGTATTGTATTCATAGTTTCTTAGACGGCATACCACTATTCACAGTTAATCCACTTGCGCCGGCCACAACTCCTGCGGCAACAGAAACGGCATTGCCCGGTGTCGTAGCTCCTTTAGATCCTCTAATACCATTACAATAGAATCTACAAATAGAAGTTCCCCTAATCCATAAAGGATAGGGGAACTTCTATTTTATACTTAATTGTTTGGTTTGCTAATTCGCATGTAACAGATGAAGTCATTTGCTTGAGTACACGGTCTACGATATCTCCCATCAGCTTCATTACTGGTTTTTCTCTTAGAGACAAAACAGCTTCTGTTTCCTCTGGGAAAGAAGCCCTCACCTCCATATACACTTTTGTCTTACTTAGGTAACTAGACAAAATCATAACTTCACACATATTACTATACTTTGCAAGATAAGACACTACTAACATAATCATAAACCTGATATTCGCTAGTTTTACACGCGGAACATCTCCAATCAAGCAACTTTCCATTACTGTAATCTTAACCGTTTCAAATAGCGCAAGTTCTTTCAACATGATTTCTTCAAAAGACTCTACCTCCATCTTACCAACGGTCTGTGCCTTCATCAAATATACCATCACATCATTCGCATAGCAATATACTTCTTTTCGCAAATACAACAGCGCTTCTTCTCCAGATGCATCCAGCATGCTCATGAAAATAGTATTTATAATAGTATTCAACTTGTAATAACTATATTGCTGATACTTCAGAGAATCTGTTAGTGTACTTAATGTCTTATCAAAATCAACACTACTTTTATTCAAAATCTGTTCACGCATTAATCGCTCAGCACGAATTTCGGCATAATCCATAGCATCCTTGATATGTTCAATAATTTCTCCCGTATTCCATGGTGCAGTAAAAATCTTATAAACACTGTGTCGATTTACCAGCTTAGCCAACAGCTCTGGATTCGCATAATCAATAAAAATAGCCAGTACTGTAGCCGGAAAATCTCGGCTACATCTGGCTACTACTTCATGCAGGCGCATATCGGGAATATTAATATCCAACATTAACAGCGGTGTATCCTGACGCACCATAAGACTCAGCGCTTCTCCGGCAGTCTTACAGCGAAATAGTTCATAATGACTGCCGGTAATGCCACTGATAATTGCATTTGCAATATCCTCGTCTGGTTGCACATAAATAATGTTTTTTACCATACATGCCCTCGCGTGAAAAAAATTATTTTGTTAATAATAACATGATGTCATTACTTCTTGCAACAAATTTTGTCATTGCCTCAGAACTTAACGGTTTATTAGCAAGTAGTGCCAAATCATATAGTTGTTCACAAATGATTGCAACATTTTTTGCTTTCTTGTGTTCAAATATATACTGTACTAATGGATGATTCGCATTTAATACAAGCGTCCCACCTTCTTCGCCAAACATACCTGCATCCATTCCTGGCATACTGTACATTTTCATCATATCCTGCATACGTCTGCTCTCTTCAGAAATAGTTAGGATAGAGGATACTTTTGCGTCCTTTAACTTCTCGACTTTGACCTCTAAATTATCTTTTCCAAGTGCTTTACGAAATAGCTCAGTGAGCGTTGTCGCCTGAGACTCAATATCCTTCATTTCGTCTTCAGCTATTTCCTCCTTGAAAGATTCTGTCAGATCAGTATCGATTCTTTGGAATTTAATATCTTCATTTTTCGATTCAAGTTGAGATACAAATGGCTGATCAATATTATGTGTCAATATAACCGCATCCATACCCTGCGCTTTAAACATGTTGATATATTGACTTTGCTGCTGCTCGTCAGTTACATAATAGATTATTTTACGAGGCTCTTTCTCTTTTTCACCTTCGCTGTTTTCATCATCAATTTCTACATCTGACGTTTCTTCAACTACCTCAGCATCTATCTTTTCACCTGTTTCAGAATCAGTTGCTTCTGCTTTGCTGTCTGTGCCTTCCTCTGTCTTCTTAATTTCTAAACACTCGGGAAGTGTCACATATTTACCTTCCAAATTCTTAAAAAGAATAAAATCCGTCATCTTTTCACAGAATTTATCATCTTTTAAACATCCAAATTTAATAAAAGGACTAATGTTATCCCAGTTCTTTTCATATTCTTCTTTTTCAGTCTTACACATACCAGCTAGTTTATCTGCTACTTTTTTAGAAATATAGTCAGATATTTTCTTAACAAAACCATCGTTTTGTAATGCGCTTCTGCTGACATTCAAGGGCAGATCAGGGCAATCAATTACGCCCTTTAGCAGCATCAGGAACTCCGGAATGACTTCCTTGATATTATCCGCAATAAATACCTGATTATTATACAGCTTAATCGTCCCATCAATAGACTCATACTCCATATTAATTTTTGGGAAATACAAAATTCCTTTCAGATTAAATGGATAATCCATATTTAAATGAATCCAAAACAAAGGCTCTTTATAATCCATAAATACTCTTCTGTAAAATTCCAGATACTCTTCTTTTGTACAATCATTTGGATGTTTTGCCCAAAGAGGATTTGTATCATTTAGCGGTACTGGACGCTTAAGAATCTTAACTTTCTCAAGCTTAGGTGATATTACAACTGTTTCCTTTGTCCCGTCTTCTTTTTCCTTTTCTTCTGTTTTTTCTTCTTCAATAATTGTCTCTATTACTGTATCTTTATCTGTCTTTTCCTCTATTGGAATCGTTTCATACTCTGGCTCTGCATTTTCTTTACTTAAATATATGCTGACAGGCATAAAAGAGCAATATTTCTTTATTACTTCACGCGCTTTATACTCATTACAGAATTCTAGGCTTGCTTCATTTAAGAAGAGTGTTATTTCAGTCCCTATTGTTGTTTTATTTCCGTCTTCAATTGTGTAATCTGTGCCACCATCACATTCCCAGTGCACCGCCTTTGCGCCTTCATGGTAAGAAAGTGTGTCAATATGTACATTCTCAGCCACCATAAATGCTGAATAAAAACCAAGACCAAAGTGACCTATCATCTGGTCCTCATTTGTTTTGTCTTTATACTTCTCAAGAAAATCTGTGGCACCCGAAAAAGCAATCTGTGTGATATACTCTTCCACCTCATCTGCCGTCATGCCGATACCATTGTCGATAAATTTTAATGTCTTCTTCTCAGGATTTGCAATCACTTCTATTTTGTGCTCATGACCATCTTCAAAAAAGTACTCTCCCATTACCTCAAGCTTTTTCAGTTTGGTTATCGCATCGCACCCATTTGATATCAATTCTCTGTAGAAGATATCATGATCTGAATACAGCCACTTCTTGATAATTGGAAATATGTTCTCGCTATTAATTGATAAATTACCTTTTTTTACTGCCATTTCATTCACTCCTTGTTTCTTGAATTATATTTATAGCTTCATGCTGTTAATAAGGAATTTACAAAATCCCCGTCTATTTAGTATGATAACGCAGCGAAAATGAAAAGTCAATATAAAATTAGCACTCAATGCGGTCGAGTGCTAATAATTAAGATTTAATTTATATTTTGTTAAGATTCTGGTGGTGCCAAAGCATTATAGATGTCAAAAAAGTCTGTAGTTCCTACATTGTCCTTCGCATTTACACTAACAGAATCCCATAGCGGCGCATTTAGGTTGGACGTCAATGTTGGCAGAAATTCATCATAAATAGCTCTAAATGCCTCTTCCTTACGTTCTTTTACAATTGCTTTCTTATTGAGATCCGTTTCTTCCTGATTAAATGTAGTAATACATTTTATGATATGATAGCCATACTCTGTTTCCACGATTTCACTCACTTCATCCTTGGCCAGATTAAATGCTACATTTTCATACTCTTCCGGCATTACACCCTGCCCGAAGCTGTACTCCGTCTGCGTATCCTCATTATACGCAATGGCAAGTGCATCAAAATCTCCACCTGCTTTTATCTGATTCAATATGTCAGCACAACGTTCATATGCATCTGCTTTCAATGCCCCTGTAAAAACAGTTTTATGATTATTTCCGTCAATAGAATATGTCTTAATCAGGATCTGTTTGACTGTAATAATACGTGCCTCATCATCACTAATCTCAGGATTAATATCCTTTGTTAATTCCTTATACATTTTATCTGCAAGAGCATATTCCGCATACATCCTTCGAACAATTTCTTCATCGACACCAAGAGCTGCAATCTCAGTCGTACTGAGGGATGCCATATAGTTATTCGTTGCCTGCTGCACAATAGCATTTTCTGCTTGATCCAAAGATACTTCATACTTCTCTGCCAGTAAATTCATAGCCTTAATTTGCGCAATCCTGGCTATAATAATTTCTTTAAACCTCTCACCTAGCGTTGCATCTTCAACATCTACTGCCCATATTTCTTCTCCGAAAACCCCTTCATATTGATTTTTAGCGGTTGTCAAATAGACATTGATTTCCGGAAGTACACACGACATGCCCTCAATACGAAAAACTTCATTTTCCTTAAAATTCGTCGTTAACACAATTTCTGTATTTTTCTCAATTTTACCGCACCCCGGTAACAGATATAAAACAGCAAGGGCCATAAAACACCCCGCTGTTCTTATTATTTTCTTATGATCCATTCTCTTTTGATTATTCATCACTTTTACATCGTTCACTTTTCAGATATTTTTTTTAAAATGCTTCTGGCAACACTAATGCCGTTAGCTGATGCCTGCTGCAATCCACGTGTTACACTCGCACCATCTCCGATTGCACGGAGCCCACTTATGCTTGTCTCAAAGTCTGTGTTTACTACTACTTTATTAGAATAAAATTTTACTTCAACTCCATAAAGAAGCGTTTCATCAGCTGCGATTCCAGGTGTTATTTTATCAAGTGCCATAAGCATCTCTTCAATATCTACCATAATTCGATGCGGAAATACCAAGGACAAATCGCCAGGTACTGCATCCTGCAATGTAGGAATCAGATTATTGCGACATAATCTCTCCTCTGTTGTTCTACGTCCTCTTCTAAAATCTCCGTATGTCTGTACAAGAATTCTCCCTCCACAGAGCATATTAGACAACTGTGCAATCTGCTTTCCATATTCAATCGGCGTTTTAAAAGGCTTTGTGAAATTCTTTGATACAAGAATTGCAAAATTAGTATTGTTTGTTTTATAATCTTTAGATTTATATGCATGTCCATTTACAACTGCCAACCCATTCTCATAAT
The DNA here is from genome assembly GCA_964483155.1 of uncultured Lachnospiraceae bacterium. Taxonomy (GTDB): domain Bacteria; phylum Bacillota; class Clostridia; order Lachnospirales; family Lachnospiraceae; genus JAAYYM01. Next base: position 7,920 of record CAZAAC010000068.1, read on the forward strand.
ACTCAGTTGACACCTCACCAGATGGATTCGTACAGAACGTTCTTACTTTATCATCAAATGTAGGTGTATGATAGATTAGCTTAGCCTCATACAGATTCTCATTTAAAAACTGCATGACTTCATCCCGAACCTCTACACGCACTCCGACATCTACCGTTCCAACCATAGTTTCTACACCGTTTTCACCACAAATATGGCTAAACCAGTCTGCTCCTTCACGGCCGACTGCTGCAACGATTTCATCCGCATAATATATATCATCATTATCGGCAATCACGCCTTTTGCCTTACCATCTTCAATCAAAATCTGCTTGACCATAGTATTAAAGAGAAGATAAACGCCCTCCTCCTCTAAATGCTTCTGGAGTTTCGCATATATTTTATAGCCCTCTTCCGTGCCTAAATGACGGATGGGACATTCCACCAGCTTTAGGTTGGCTACAATGGCTTTTCTCCGTATTTCACGAATTTCTTCAGCCTTATCCAAACCATATACTTTCTCATCTGCTCCAAATTGCAAATATATTTTATCAGACTCATTGATTAACTCAATTGCTTTTTCATAACCGAGTATCTCCGGTAAATTGCCCCCCACATCTGGAGATAGTGAAAGCTTGCCATCTGAAAACGCGCCTGCACCTGCAAATCCTGTTGTAATAGAGCAGGGCTTACATCCCACGCATACTTTGGTATCCCTCTTTGGACACTTTCGCTTTTCGATAGAACGGCCCTTTTCAATCATCAGAACCTTAAGTTCCTTGTTTTTATTTAGTAATTCATAAGCGCAAAAAATGCCAGAGGGACCAGCGCCTATTATGATAACGTCATATTTTTTGTCCATAAAATCACCTCGCTATTACTATACCATAATAGCGAGGTGATAGACAACCATTTCAATGATTAAAATTTATATTTACTAACCCTATTCCACCGTCCACTTTAAGTACATAGTCTGCATCCCTGTTCGTATGATTCATCTCGCTTTGCTGTATCCCATCAACATAAATCGAACCGATTCCCGGTGTCAAATTCATATCATAGTCTGCTACATCGCCTTTGATATTCAAGGTTACCTCACCGACACCAGCATCTACTTTAATATCCTCAGCAAAAAAATCATTGCACTCCGTATACCCTGTTCCACAAGTAATCTTTGCTCTTTCTGCCGTAATCCCTTTTAATTGCATTTGCCCAATCCCATTATCAATCTTTACATTATCAAATCTAAGGCCTTTGGGGACTTCAATCAAGATATCTGCTTCATCTTCTGAAATTTTTTCTCCAACCCTGACGCCAAATATCTCGACCTGTAATGCATTATTTTCCACGTAAAGAGTTGTACCTCTTTGCTCAATTCTTGAATCCTGGCTGATATTAGTTGCACTTATTACAATTTCTTGTACATCAGCCTCATTAACAGTAATTGTACCAATAGAATTATTTATTTCTAAATTATCAACATCATCTGGATCAAAAGTTTCATTGACACTTTGGAGCACTTCTGTGGTATCATTCGACTCGACCTGAACAGAAGTAAAAAAATCATTTGTTTTTTCCGAGGAAAGCACCGATGTGATCGCAATAATAGCAGTACTGATTGCACCAACAATAGCAAATACAATCAATAAAGCGAAAACTATAGCAAATGTCTTGACAAACTTTTGAAATTGGGTCATTTGATATCAACTCCTCCAAACATACACGTTGCATTGATGTGGAGAATCGCTCTGACGTCTCCTACAGGATTAACAGCCTTATTACTTACTCCTCCGAAAATTGGAACACTGTTTAATTCTATCCGCACATTATCTGGCACAAGAATGTCAACCCCGCCAAATACGCATGTAATTTGCAAATCTATATGACCATTCATATATGCATTTCGAAGATTTAGTTCCACGCCTCCAAAAATACTGTTAATATTTGCACCCGTAAACTCTTCATTCTGGTATGTAACCTTACGCCCTCCAAATATTGCACTTATTTCCTTCATATGTGGCGTTCCCTTTTCTTCTGTACCTCCAAAGGAGCCCGCTGTATATGTTGTTCCGTTATCAGTAAAATCACAAAACTCATCGCTATTGTACTTGTGATAATGACCATGATTATTTCTAAATATAAATCCCAAACCTATAACCACCAGTATCAATGGAACAATTAAATCTCCTATTGTGCTCCATCTGACAATATCTCTTGCCATGAGTAAAAATAAGATACCAATAGTGAGTCCTATAATATTTCCAGCATTTGGCCCCTTTTGTATAATGCCAATAGCACAGGGTACAATGATGAATAACGTCCACCAACCCTCAAAAAACAAATTAAAGTCCCACATACTGAAAGCTTGCCCAGCAAATCCGATTCCTATTAAAATAAAAGCTAATCCCCAAAGTATATTGCCGAATTTTCCTCTCGCATCCATATACATTCTCCTTTCAAACAAATTCTATCTTGTTTGTTTATATTACCTATCATAAGTGATTTCTCTTGCATTTTATAGTTACATTTGTCATAATAACTTAACGTTTTTTAATTTTCTCAAAGATTCTCTTTCCATTTGTCCTAAATAGTATTACAATGATATCGATATAAAATGTGAAAGGAGCATATATAATACTATGGCAAAAAAATTTGGTAAATTTGTATTATTCACAGCACTTGCGGGTGTAGCTGCTGCTGGTGCATATTACTACTTAAAACAGAAAGAAAATGATCCCCTGAAGGATTTTGATGATTTTGACGACGATATTGCAGACTTTTTCGATGACGAACACGAAGAAGCTACTACTGAAAGAGGATACGTATCTCTCGATCGCAGTCAAACATCTAGTGCTAAAACCTCAGCCGAAGAAAATTCTGAAGAAGAACCTTCAGAAAAATCAGAAACAGCTTCTTCCTCAGAAGAAACAACAAACGAAGAATAAAAAAATAAAAGTACGCTTATGCTAGGTAAACCAAGATAAAGGATGTGCTGATAACCACATCCTTTTTTTGTTTATTTTTTTCTTCCATCAAGAATCGGTTGCTTCAAATCTCTGGCTTTATCTTTCATTCTGGCATTTGCATTTGGAGAAAGAAGAATTCCAGCCACTAA
>CAZAAC010000069.1:0-10929 GCA_964483155.1 uncultured Lachnospiraceae bacterium
GTAGAGCACTTGACTTTTAATCAAGTTGTCCGGGGTTCGAATCCCCGATGTCTCATTTAAAAGACAAGAATTATATTAAATTTTTACTAGCCCAGATAGCTCAGTTGGTAGAGCAGTGGACTGAAAATCCACGTGTCGCTGGTTCGATTCCGGCTTTGGGCACTAATCGCAATTCTTTTAATAGGAATTGCGTTTTTTAATTATTAAAATGTCACATTAATAATAGAATAGACGTAGTAATAGAATAATGGTATAATTTTTATAAATAAACCTGTTTTTGTAAATTAGAAATAGGCTAAGCAGCGAGGAAACTTGATGTTTTATTTAAAAACTGATAGAATATAAATCAAATATAAATCATATGATATTGTGTGGAGTGATTAATGAAATATTTAATAATAGGAGCTGGACCTGCTGGATTATCAGTTGCTAATCGATTGTTACAAAATGGAGAAAAAGACTTTCTAGTTATAGAAAAAGAAAAAGTAGCTGGTGGGTTATGTAGAAGTGAAAATGTTGATGGAAGCCCTTTTGATATAGGAGGAGGGCATTTTTTGGATGTTAAAAAGAAAAATGTTTTAGACTTTTTATTTCATTTTATGCCGGAGACAGAATGGTTAAAATATATACGTAATTCTCAAATAGAGATAAATGGAAATGTAATTAGTAGTCCTATGGAAGCAAATATATGGCAAATGAAGTTAGAAGATCAAGTGGAATATTTAAAAACAATAGCAGTAGCTGGTTGTAATCTTGGACTTGATATGCCCGAGAAATTTGTTGATTGGATTGACTGGAAATTGGGACATAAGGTGGCAGAGGATTACATGATCCCATATAATCAGAAGATGTTTGGTAAAGACCTGAATTTATTAGGTACATATTGGCTTGATAAGTTACCAAATGTTTCTTTTGAAGAGACTTTGATTAGTTGTTTAGAGAAGCGAGCATATGGTTCTCAGCCAGCACATTCAGAATTTTTCTATCCAGAGAAGTATGGATATGGGGAGATATGGGAACGAATGGCAAAAGAACTTGGTCAACGAATCAAGTATAATACTAATATTACAAAGCTGGATTTTGAAAACAGAACCGTTAATGATAAGTATCAAGCAGAATTTATTATTAATACTGCACCATGGAAATCTTATAAAGAAATAGTGGGATTACCAAGTAATTTAAAAAATATAATAGATAAACTAAAGTATAGTTCTGTAGTAGTAGAGTATAAGAAAGAAAAATTGGATACAGCAGCTCAATGGATATATATTCCAAGCTTAGAAGTTTCCTATCATAGAATACTGGTCAGACATAATTTTTGTCCTAATTCTAATGGGTATTGGACAGAAACAAATATAACCAGATGGCAAGAGAGTGAAAGTTTCAATCATATAAATCAATATGCTTATCCTTTAAATACAATAGGAAAGCAGGAACTTATGCAAGAACTCTTATCTTGGGCCAATACTAAGAATGTGTTTGGCCTTGGAAGGTGGGGAGAATGGCAGCATTACAACTCAGATGTTGTTGTAGATCTTGCTATAAAGATGGCGGATGAATTATGTACGAGACACAATAATTATGATGAATAATATAAATAGTTGAGGTAAATAGATGAAAAAGACAATTATAGTTATGCCTGTAGCAAACGAAGAAGCAACGATGGAAGGATTATTAGAAGAAATAATGCAGCTTCCTTATGAGAATCTGTATGTATATCCTGTTATAGATTCTTATTCAAAAGATAGAACTGAAGAAATAATAAGAGAGATGGAGAAGAAATATAATAGAATTAAACTATTATTTTATAAGGAATCAAGGGGTGTTATTACGTGTTATTTATATGGATTTAAAAAAGCACTTGAGGATGGTGCAGAGAGAATTATTGAAATGGATGGTGGAGGAAGTCATTTACCGAAGGAAATACCACAATTTATTGATAAATTGGACGAAGGCTATGATTGTGTATGGGGTTCACGGTTTATTACGGGAGGCGATATTACGAACCAGCCATGGTATAGGAGAGTATTAAGTTCAGGAGGTACAGTGCTTGCTAATATGGTACTTGGAACGAAGTTGAAGGATATGACAAGTGGGTTTGAAGGATTTCAGAGAAACATTCTTGAGATGATGAATTTAGATGCTTTTCTTTCGCTAGGACACATTTATCAAACAGAAATGCGCTTTTATTGCAGAAAGCTTAAAACTATTGAAGTACCAATTAATTATATAGGTTCTCAGTCAAGTATTAAATTGAAATCGGTTACAGAAGCACTAAAATTACTGTTTCAGTTAAAAAAGCATGAGAAACTAGTGAAACGAGTAATTTTTTAGGAGAAAATAATATGCGTTTTCAAGCAAAGTGCAAAGAATTACAAACAAAGGTACTCTTGTATATGCAAGATGAGGTAAACCGATATAGAATTATTACACTAATAGTTTTTTTGGGTATTATAACTATATTAGCATGGCAAAGTGACGATGCATACCATGCATATGTTATGGCAAAGAATTTGGTTTTAGGTGATGGGTTTGTATATAATATTGGAGAAAGAGCATCGGCTACGTCTTGTCCTTTGTTTACACTTATCATTGCGGTCGGATATTTTTTTATAAGAAAAATGTTTGTTGTATCTTTATTGATATGTATTCTTTTCTCGGGACTTGCTTATAAAATACTTTGTCATGATTTTTGTAGAACAAAGAAGCAAGTTTTTTTAGCCTTTATTATACTATTAGGAAGTTTCATATTTATTAGCTATACAACATCTGGTTTAGAAAATTGTTTGCTTTATTTCTTATCGGCATTATTTTTAAAGTATTATTTTAAAACAGAAACATATAATGGAAAAACGCTATTCATTATGGCAATACTGATATCATTAATTGCAATGACTCGCATGGATTCAGTACTTATGTTTATTCCTATGATTTTATATATATACCTTTCAAAAAGGAATAATGTTTCTTTTTTTAAGGCGGTTATTTATGGATTTCTTGGATTGATGCCTTTTATTCTATGGATTTTATTTTCTGTTTTTTACTATGGATTTCCTTTTCCAAACACAGCTTATGTTAAACTGGGAACAGAAATTCCATTTAAAGACTATCTTTATAGAGGGTTGCAATATATAGTTACCTCTTCTATTACGGATCTGTTACTTTTATTAGTACCAATGACAATGGTAATTATGACGATTATTATAAAAAAAGCAAGATATCTTTATGTTTCAGCAGGCATTATTGTATATGTTATCTATCTAATTCGTATAGGCGGAGATTTTATGGTTGGACGCCATTTTACTGTTCTGTTTTTTATTGCATTATGCACATATTTCAACATGGAAAATGAAAGATTTGGAGCCTATAAAAATCCAGATAAATTTAAAAATTCATTTTTGGTAATTGCAATTATTGGATTGATTTATGCAGGAACAATGCAGGTTATCACATCACAATTCTTATTTGGAAATGTATTTAACGCTCCTATAGCAGATGAGAGAGGTGGCTATTTTAGATTTACTAGTTTGTTTAATAATGCAATTTCTGTAGCAACAACTGGTGAAATGGTTATTCGAAATGCATGGAATGAAGAAGGTGTTGAGGAATTAAGAGGATATGGTATTCAGTCTGGAATTTTAGAAATGGTTCCAGGAATAACAAAGTATTATAATAATGATATGTATTTAAATGATTTGTATGCATTGGGAGATCCCTTCTTATCAAAATTGCCAGCAGTAAGAGAAGATAATTGGAGGATTGGGCATATGTGGCGAGAACCACCTGCTGGATATGGGGATACTGTCATATATGGAAATAATATAATAGAAAACAAAGATATTGCTGAGTATTATGAGATTATTAAATTGATTACACGAGGAGAGTTATTTAGTAAAGAAAGAATTTCTGCTATTGTAAGAATTAATACGGGACAGTACGATTATTTGATAGAAAATTACAAAAACACTTTAAATGAGAATTGCCAACAGATTACGGAGGAATGATATTGGAAGGAAGGATGAAAACAAATTTATTACTATTATCAGCATTAAGTATTTTAATTGGTATTGTGCTTATTGCTTTTCCCGAAACAACAATGATTACAGTAGGTTATGTTTTTGCAGGATGCTTAATTATTTTAGGTTTCGTATATGTGATTACATATTTTAGAAAAGATATAATGGAAGCTTATTATCAGCATGATTTGGTAATAGGTCTTGTTTTAATTCTTATTGCAGTATGTAGTATTCTCAAAGTAACAATGTTAATTGAATTAATTCCAATTATTATGGGAATAGTTGTATTTACAAATGGAATAATAAAACTACAGCATGCAATTGATTTAAAAAGAGCAAAATTTGGAGGGTGGGTATATGTTTTAGTATTTGCGATACTTTGTATTTCTATTGGGGTTATACTACTTGTAGAACCTTTTGAAACGATAAAGACCTTTATGAGACTTATTGGAGTTGGTTTTGTTTTTGGAGGTGTTACTGATATTATTACACTTTATTTCTTAACAAAGTGTATAAAAAATATTAGAATAAAAAGGGCAGAAGAAGATAAAAGTGATGAGTTAACAGAAAATATTTATACTGATGATAACGTGGAAGATACACAAAAAGATTTCAAAAAGAAAGAAAGTGAGCAAAGTGATAAAAAATAGAATTTGGACATGTGAATGTGCAGATATTGTAGAGAAAAAGATACTTCACTATGGATTGGATATCATGAAAGCAGAAACATTTGAGCAACAGGATAATTTCATTCAACATGGTAATATAACAGTTAAGCAACATTGTATTAGTGTAGCTAGAGCCAGCTTAAAGATTTGTTATTTTCTCCGAATTAATTGTGATGAAAGATCCCTTGTAAGAGGTGCATTGTTACATGACTATTTTCTATATGATTGGCATATTCCAGAAAAAAATCATAACTGGCATGGATTTAGACATGCTAATATAGCATTTAAAAATGCAAACAATGATTTTAAATTAAACGTTCTAGAAAAAGAAATAATTAAGAAGCATATGTGGCCACTTACAGCTATACCACCTAAATGTAAAGAAGCTTGGATTGTAAATATTGCTGATACATATTGTTCTTTACTGGAAACAGTACATATCCATAAGAATGAAATTGTATATCGATATAATTGCTAATAATTAATTAAAGTAGAGGTTTTTATGGGAAAAATATTTTATGTTATTGGAAAAAGCTCTTCTGGCAAAGATACAATATATAGAGAGTTAATAGAGAAAAAAGAGTTGAATCTTAAACAATTAATACTATATACAACAAGACCAATTAGGTCAGGGGAAGAAGATGGCATAGAATATTATTTTGTAACAGAAAGTAAATTTAATAGAATGAAAGACGAAGGATTAGTTATCGAAAGCCGGGCCTATGATACAGCACATGGTAAATGGATATACTTTACAGCAAATGATGGACAGATTACTTTGAATTACAAAACTGGGTATCTTGCTACGGGTACAATTGCTTCATATGTTTCTACAAAAAATTATTATGGAGAAGAAAACGTGATACCCATATATATAGAATTAGAAGATGGGATACGTTTGCAAAGAGCACTAGAAAGGGAGAAAAAGCAGAAAGAACCAAAGTATATCGAAATGTGTCGCCGCTTTCTTGCAGATGCTAAGGATTTTTCGGAAGAAGAAATACAAAGAGCTAACATACAAAAAAAATTCTATAATGAAGATTTAAAACATTGTGTTAGCGAAATAATAGACTACATTAATGAATGCATGATATGATAACAAAAAGCCTTATTATATTTGAAGGGAGGCATTCTGATGGATATTAAAGTTAATCAAATGACAGCGGCAACATCCTCAGTTGAACCTACACAGCAAGTACAGGCTACAGATGAAACATTCAAGTTTACACTCATTAGTCATATTGAGGAACAAGAATTGCAGGCAAGGCTCGGGTTTCTTATGGAAGAAATCTCAAAACAAGGAAAGAAAATATCAAAAAAAATGGATGTACGAGACATGAAGAAATATAGAAGTCTTGTAAAAGATTTCTTAAATGAAGTAGTGAATCGCTCACATGAATTTTCTAGAGAGAATTTTTTGGATAAAAAGGGACGACATCGTGTATATGGCATCATTAAACTAGTAGATAAAAACCTAGATGAATTGGCCACAGAATTAATGAAGGAAGAAAAAGATCATATTACAATATTAAATAAAATTGGTGAAATCAAAGGACTTTTGCTTGATATATTTACATAAAGTCGGAAGGAATGTGTGCTATGCCTAAGTTTGATGATATAATTGGACAGGATCAAATAAAGAAATATTTGCAAAAAACAATTCAAACAAATAAAGTTTCTCATGCATATATTATAAATGGAGAACGAGGATCAGGAAAAGAATTTATAGCTAGCTTGTTTGCTATGACATTGCAATGTGAGGCAAAGGAAGCTGATCCTTGCATGATTTGTCATTCCTGTAAACAAGCGATTACAAATAATCAGCCAGATATTATTCGATTAAGTCATGAGAAGCCAAATACAATAGGTGTTGAAGATATAAGAGAACAGATCAATAAGGACGTACAAGTAAAACCATATAGTAGCGGCAGAAAAGTTTATATTATTAATGATGGAGATAAAATGACACAACAAGCTCAGAATGCATTGCTTAAGACATTAGAAGAGCCTCCGGAGTATGTAGTAATTATTATTCTTACTAATAATGTGATGTTATTATTAGATACATTGGTTTCAAGGTGTGCAGTTCTAAATATGAAGCCAGTAAAAGATAGTATCGTTAGAAAATATCTTATGGAAACATTACATGTTCCGGATTATCAAGCAGACATTTGTGTAGCTTTTGCAAGAGGAAACATAGGTAAGGCAAAGAGTTTAGCATCTTCTGAAGATTTTGATAACATAAAAGAAGAAGCAATTACCGTATTAAAAAATATTCAAGAGATGGATGTTAGTGATTTGATTATAGCGATCAAAAAAATAGGAGAATATAAGTTAAATATTCAAGATTATTTGGATATACTAATTATATGGTATAGAGATGTTTTGCTTTTTAAAGCAACATACGATGCAACAAATTTAATTTTCAAAGAAGAAGTAAAGTATATTAAAGAACAAGCAAGCAAAAGCGCATACGAAGGAATCGAAATTATTATCAAGGCAATAGAAAAGGCAAAGCAAAGGCTTGATGCCAATGTTAATTTTGATTTGGTACTGGAATTACTATTACTTACAATAAAGGAGAACTAGAATGATAAAAGTAATTGGAATAAGATTTAGAACAGCAGGGAAGATATATTATTTTAATCCGAAACAATATGAAATCAAGCGTGGGGAACATGTAATTGTTGAAACAGCAAGAGGTGTAGAATATGGAACAGTTGTAATGCCACCTACCGAAGTGGAAGACAATAAAGTTATTCAGCCGCTAAAAGCCGTAATACGGGTTGCAACACCAGAAGATGATGAGACAGAATTAAATAATAGGGTTAAAGAAAAAGAGGCTTTTAAGATTTGCTTGGAAAAAATACAAAAACACGAACTTGAAATGAAATTAATTGATGCAGAGTATACATTTGACAATAATAAGGTTTTATTCTATTTTACTGCTGATGGGAGAATTGATTTCAGGGAATTAGTAAAAGATTTAGCAGCAGTATTTAAAACGAGAATAGAACTTCGTCAAATAGGTGTGCGTGATGAAACTAAAATATTAGGAGGGATAGGTATTTGTGGAAGGCCATTGTGTTGTCATACCCATCTTGCAGAGTTTGCACCAGTATCCATTAAAATGGCAAAAGAACAGAATCTTTCTTTAAATCCAACAAAAATTTCTGGAATATGTGGAAGACTTATGTGCTGTTTAAAAAATGAAGAAGAAACATACGAGGATTTAAACCGAAGATTGCCCAATGTAGGTGATTTTGTTATAGCAGAAGACGGCGCAAAAGGTGAAGTATCAAGCGTAAATGTGCTTCGTCAGTTGGTAAAGGTTATTGTTGACGTAAATGATGAAAAAGAAATTCATGAGTATAAGGTTGAGCAGTTAAAATTTAAACCACGTCAAAGGAAAGAGCGTAAGGTAGAAAATAAGGAGTTAGAAGAGTTAGAAAAGCTTGAAAAAAAGGAAGGAAAGTCTAAACTTGATGATGATTGAGTTAAAAGAAGGCGAAAGAATTGATGAATTACAGAGAAGTGGGTACCAAATCATTCAAAATCAAAACAAATTTTGTTTTGGAATGGATGCAGTTCTTCTTTCAGGTTTTGCCACAATAAAAGAGGGAGAAGATGTGTTAGATATTGGAACGGGTACGGGTATTATTCCTATTCTTCTAGAGGCAAAAACGTCAGGACATCATTTCGTGGGATTGGAAATACAAGAAGAAAGTGCAGAAATGGCGAGAAGGAGTGTTCGTCTTAATCATCTTGAGAATAAAGTTGAAATTATTAGTGGAGATATAAAAGAAGCAGAACAATTATTTGATGCTGCTTCTTTTGATGTAATAGTAACCAATCCTCCTTATATGATAGGATGTCATGGACTTCATAGTCCAAATAAACAAAAGGCAATTGCTAGACATGAGATATGTTGTACATTAGAAGATATTATACGAGAAGGAACAAAATTAATGAAGCCAGGTGGTAGGTTTTATATGGTTCACAGACCATTCCGTTTGGTAGAAATCTTTTGTTGTATGACAAAATATAAATTAGAGCCCAAGAGAATGCAGTTAGTATATCCATATGTAGAGAAGGAGCCGAATATGGTTTTGATAGAAGGATGTATGGGAGGAAAACCACGTATTAAAGTAGAAAAACCATTAATAATTTATAAAGATAAAAATATGTATACAGATGAAATATATAACATATATGGATACTGAGTTAAAAGAAGGAAGGATTAATGATGCAGGGAATATTATATTTATGTGCGACACCAATTGGAAATTTGGGAGATATAACGACTCATGTACTAGACACACTGCGGGAGGTAGACTTGATTGCAGCAGAGGATACTCGAAATAGTATTAAGTTAATAAATCGTTTTGAGATTAAAACGCCTATGACCAGTTATCATGACCATAATAAATATAATAAAGCAAATGAATTAATTCGAAAAATGCAAGAGGGAAAAAATATTGCATTAATAACAGACGCTGGAACACCAGCTATATCTGATCCAGGGGAAGCGTTGGTTAAGATGTGTTATGAAGCAGGAATCACAGTAACATCATTACCAGGAGCATGTGCCTGTATTACAGCACTTACACTTTCTGGTTTAAGTACAAGGCGCTTTTGCTTTGAAGGATTTTTGCCGACTGAAAAAAAAGAGAGAAAAGAGGTTCTTATAGAATTAAAAAATGAAACCAGAACGATGGTCATTTACGAAGCACCACATCACTTGATTAAAACGCTAGAAGAAATAATGAAGTCAATTGGAGACAGAACTATTACAATATGCCGTGAATTAACAAAGAAATATGAAACAGTGTATCAAACAAGTTTATCGGAATCAATTGTATATTTTCAGGAGATAGAACCAAAAGGAGAATTTGTTATTGTAATAGAAGGGAAAAGTAGAGAGAGTTTAACAGAAGAAATGATTCAAGAATGGGGAAAAATAACGATAGAAGAGCATATGCAATACTATGAAAAACAAGGAAGCGATAAAAAAAGTGCGATGAAGCAAGTCGCAAAAGACAGAGGGATTACGAAAAGAGAAATATATCAGTATATAATAAAAGATAATGGGTAATAGTACAAAAAACTCGTAAGTAATACTTACGAGTTTTCAGTAACAACCTGTGTGAAAATTATTTTGAAATCTTCATGCCGGCAACTTTTGCCAATTCTTTAATTGATTCCCTAGAGACTTTTTTTCCATGAAATTCAATTAAATCCTCTTTATTACCTGTAAAAATATCACTCGGAGCATATTTTTCGAGAATAATTCTTTGCTCTTCCACATAAATATGAAGAGCATCTCTGTCGGTAATGCCGAGGTTTTTGCGGAGCTCCATTGGTAAAGTAATTCTACCAAGATCATCGAGTTTTCTAACTACACCTGTGTCTGTCATCCGCTTATCCTCCAATCTGTGTTTGTCATTTTATTATACATACAAGTAATTGGAAGTACAATGTCAATTACTAACAAAATATTCTAAGTAATCAAATATTTTTTATTATAATATTTGTGTGTTTTTACATATGTATTGACACTCAAAATAGAAAGTGATAGTCTTACAACATAGGTTTTATGCATATAGATTCGTCTTCTCTAAATTATAAGAGAAGGCATTTTTACTATAAAGAGAAGGAGAAACTATGAATAAAAATGAAAAGAAATACTATATAACAACGGCAATTACATATACTTCCGGGAAACCACATATTGGCAATAGTTATGAAATAGTACTCGCAGATAGTATTGCAAGATTTAAAAGACAGCAAGGTTATGATGTGTTTTTTCAAACAGGTACGGATGAACATGGACAAAAAGTAGAACTAAAAGCAGCGGAGAAGGGAATGTTGCCAAAGGAATTTGTAGATGAAGTGACAAGTATTGTTAAAGGATTATGGGACTTAATGGATACTTCGTATGATAGATTTATTCGAACAACTGATCCTGAGCACGAAATACAAATTCAAAAAATTTTTAAAAAATTGTATCAGCAAGGTGATATTTATAAAAGTGCCTATGAAGGATTATATTGTACACCATGTGAATCTTTTTGGACAGAATCACAGCTTATTGATGGAAAATGCCCAGACTGTGGAAGAGAAGTTCACCCAGCAAAAGAAGAGGCATATTTTCTTAAGTTAAGCAAGTACGCAGATAGATTAATTGAGCATATTAACAAACATCCTGAGTTTATTCAACCAGTATCAAGAAAAAATGAAATGAT
>CAZAAC010000070.1:0-2470 GCA_964483155.1 uncultured Lachnospiraceae bacterium
TTTTCCTTATAATGATATGTTTTTTCTAACATCATATCTTTTACCTTCATAAGTCTGATTTGTGTACTTCTTTCATTCTCATCTAGTTTCATGACAATGTATTTAATGTTTTCGTGCAAATCAGGTATCATGACATGTTCTAATGCATTAACTCTACGTCTTGTCTTTTCTATTTCGATAGCCATAAGTTGACAGGATTTTTCACATTCTGCTAAATGGAGCATATCTGGCAGTAGATCTGACAAAAACTTTACTGCACTATCTAAATCGCTAGAGGTAAACGCATAACCATAAGAATAAATATCATTTTCATTTGGTGTTCTGGTAATATACTCAAATGAAGGAATTTCTACACTCATTACATTTTTGTAATCAATGCCTAGGGAAACCTCTTGCTTTGGTGTAAGAAGTGCAACATTTAAAACCTCTTGTTCCATAGTTGCCCTAGCTAATACAAAATTCTTATTTGCTGTTAAAATGCCTTCCTCTACCTTCTCTCGGAGCACTTTATTCTCACGAACCAAATCAAGGAACTGACGCATCAGCTCATCTCTTTTATCCTTTAATAATTTGTGTCCACGCGTTGCTGTTGCTAATTTTTTCTTTAATCTTGTTAGTTCCATACGTGTGGGATTTACATGAGTCTTCGCCACTGCTTGCCCCTCCTTTCGCAATTATCTGCATGATAGAATTCTCTATTTACCATAATATTTATCAAGATATTCATCTTTAATTCTTTTCAGTTCTGTCCTTGGTAAAATAGACAGCAGTTTCCATCCAAGATCAAGCGTTTCTTCGATATCGCGATTCGTTTTATAACCTTGTGAAACATACTTTATTTCAAACTCATCTGCAAATTCCGCATATAATTTATCTATGTCTGTCAGAGCAGCTTCTCCTAAGATAACCATTAATTCTTTTGCTTCTTTTCCTCTTGCATAAGCAGCAAACAATTGGTTCATAGTGTCTGCATGGTCTTCACGTGTTTTTCCTTTACCAATACCTTTATCCTTTAGACGGGATAAAGAAGGCAAAACATCGATTGGAGGCATAATATCCTGACGATAAAGTTCACGGCTCAATATAATCTGTCCTTCTGTAATATATCCAGTTAAGTCAGGAATGGGATGCGTTTTGTCATCTTCAGGCATTGTTAAAATAGGAATCATTGTAATACTGCCACTCTTACCTTTGAGTCTGCCTGCCCGTTCATACAAGGAAGCTAAATCAGTATACATATATCCTGGATAACCACGACGTCCAGGAACTTCTTTTCTAGCTGCTGAAACCTCACGCAATGAATCTGCATAGTTCGTAATATCTGTCAAAATAACCAAAACATGCATATTCTTTTCAAATGCAAGATATTCTGCTGCTGTCAATGCCATACGTGGTGTTGCAATACGCTCAACTGCCGGATCATTTGCAAGATTTACAAACATAACAGTACGATTAATGGCTCCTGTTTCTTTAAAGCTTTCCGTAAAAAAGCTTGCTTCTTCAAAAGTAATACCCATAGCCGCGAATACAACCGCAAACTGCTCATCTGTTCCACGCACTTTAGCTTGACGTGCAATCTGCGCAGCAAGTTGTGCATGTGGCAAACCACTTGCTGAAAAAATAGGTAATTTCTGTCCACGTACAAGTGTGTTTAGTCCATCAATGGCAGATACTCCTGTTTGAATAAATTCCTGTGGAAAATTTCTTGCTGCTGGATTCATTGGTAAACCATTGATATCCATTCTTTTTTCAGGAAGAATATCAGGTCCTCCATCTTTCGGTCTTCCAAGTCCGTCAAAAACACGGCTCAGCATATCTTCAGACACACCTAATTCCATGCTTCTTCCCAAAAATCTAACCTTACTGTTTGATAAATTAATACCTGTAGAGTTTTCAAACAATTGCACTAGGGCGTTGCCGCCGTCTATCTCTAACACCTTACAGCGACGCGTTTCACCATTTACCAACTCTATTTCGCCAAGTTCGTTATAAGATACTCCCTCAACTCCACGGACCATCATAAGAGGACCTGCAACTTCTTGTATAGATCTATACTCCTTTGGCATTATGCGTCCTCCTTTCCTATCAATGCACCTGTTTCGTGGTGCAATGTTTTTATTATATCTTCATATTCTTTTTCAATATCTTTTGCTTCAATATATTTGAAACGACCAATTCTTTCTCGTACAGGTAATCCCACTAATTTTTCAATATTAGCACCTTTTTGTAATGCTTCTAATGTTATATCATAAAAACCGCATAAAAGCTCCATCATTCTGCATTGCTTGCTAAGATTTGTGTAGGTGTCAACATCATTATATGCATTCTGGTGTAGAAAATCCTCTCGAATAGAACGTGCAGCCTCTAGTTTTAAGCGATCTGGCGCCGAAAGAGCATCCATACCTACCAGCTTTACGATTTCATCTAATTCTGACTCATCATGTAATAAGCGCATGATTCTACTTCTTAA
>CAZAAC010000070.1:2570-7161 GCA_964483155.1 uncultured Lachnospiraceae bacterium
GCCATTAATGCTACTGAATATCCCATATCCCTAAAGTATTCTGCAATTGTAATACCTACATATATTGAGGCTTCACGTGCCGCAACAGGCATATCTGATGTGTTTGCAATCAAAACAGTTCTTTCCATTAAAGAATGCCCCGTTTTGGGATCTTTCAATTCTGGAAACTCATTCAAAACATCTGTCATTTCGTTTCCACGTTCTCCACAACCAATATAAACAACGATATCCGCTTCCGCCCATTTTGCTAACTGATGCTGAACAACGGTTTTTCCGCTTCCAAAAGGTCCTGGAACTGCAGCCACACCACCTTTTGCAATTGGAAAAAGTGTGTCAATAACACGTTGCCCTGTAATAAGTGGCATATTAGGTGAAAGTTTTTCCTTGTATGGTCTTCCCACACGAACAGGCCATTTCTGCAACATTGTTATCTCTTTGCTCGTACCATCCTCTGTCTCTAATGTTACAATAGTATCTAATAAAGTATATTCCCCTTCACTAATAGAACGAATAGTCCCTTTTATGCCATTAGGAACCATTACCCTATGCTTTACAATAGGTGATTCGTCAACTTCACCGAGGATGTCTCCACCTTCAACAATATCGCCGCTATTCTTTAATGGCGTAAACTTCCACTTCGTCTCCCTTTTCAATGAGGGTAATTCAATACCTCGTGTAAGATTATTGCCCGTTTTATTCATAATATCCACTAACGGGCGCTGTATACCGTCAAAAATACTTCCTATTAACCCTGGTCCCAGTTCTACGCTAAGCGGTGCATTAGTTGATTCTACTGGCTCTCCTGGCTTCAATCCTGAGGTTTCTTCATATACCTGTATGGATGCCTGATCTCCATGTATCTCTATAATCTCACCTATTAATCGTTGATTACTAACACGCACAACGTCAAACATGTTAGCATCATTCATACCTTCAGCAATAACTAACGGACCGGCAACTTTTTTTATATTTCCTTTTATCATTCCTTCTCACCTGCTTTTTTAGTATTTGCTATTAAATATAATGTCGGAGCCAACTGCCTGTTCCACTGATCTCTTGACATTTTTAATTCCTATTCCTGTATTTCCAGTAACACCTGGAATTGGAATAATAGCTGGAATTCTTTTATCGCGATATTCATCAATTATGGGAGTCAATTTCTCCTGCAATGCTTCAGTAATATATATAACCGCATATCCGCCATCTGCAAGGCTCTTTAATGTCTTTGATGCCTCCGCGATATCGCTTACTGGATAGATATTAAGCCCTAATGCAGCAAAGCCATAAATACTATCTCTGTCACCTAGTACTGCTATCTTATACATACATTTCCCTCAGTCTTTCTCGAATCGAATTCTCCGGAAAGTCATTCAATTTCCCTGAAAGGAGAATTCTAACTGATTTAATCTCGTTTTCACGTCCCAATATATAAGCTGCTAGAGGTGAAAGCGTAAATGGGTTATACTTCTGTGGTCGAATAAGATTCATCATCCTATCATCGCACCATCTCTCAAAGGAAGAAGGCGAGTTTTTCATATTCTGAACTGCTCCTGCATAAACGGTTTTTGCTAAGTATTCATAAATAGCCTCTTCTTTGTCTATTGCCGCCTCCATTAACTGACCAATATCCAAGGAATCACATGGCGCTAATGCCCTCTGAAAAAATTCTCGTTCTTTCTTTGTTTTATTTCCTCGAATTGCAATATTAATATCACTACAAGCAACTTTTAATTCTGCATATGCTTCCACAACATCATTTTTTGACTCTTTCCCTTTTTTGTAAATAGCTTCAAGAGAAGCTTTATCAATCATGATATCACAGAGTTGCCCATCTCCTGTATGAAACAATACCTCATACGTCTCTCTGGCACAATCCTGCATGTATTCAGGCAATTCAGAAAATTCATGTTTTTTGACTGCCTGCTTTATCACATCAACATCTATCGTCCCATGAGAAAGATAAATGTCTGGTATTTGTCTGTTGCTAAATGCTTCTTTCAACGCCGCTTTCAAATTGTGGTAGTCGTTTGCATAAAGAAATACATCAAATACAGATATATCCTCTACCAATTCCTCAATTAGATTCCACGTTTTTTCTCTCTCTACGGATAAAATTTCTTCTGCAGTCGCACTCTCAGAATTGCCCCAGCCCTTTTCCTGTAACATGCGGATACATTCCTCATAATTCTTACAGCCAAGAAGTGTTTCCATCATTTGGCTATTAAACAGGAGTAATTCTTTTGAGCGAATACGTGCAACGGCATAAGTATATAGTTCTTCTGACACCTTACCACCTCTTCCTTCAAGACATTTCCTATTCAAACAGCAATTTATAAACCTTATCCTGTATTTCATCTTTCGAGGCAGCAATCAAAGCATCAAAAGAACAATTGATTTCTATATCTCCATATCGAACTATGAAACCACCATTGATATTCCTTGTTTCTCTTGAAAGAGACAACGATGCGCCTGCTATATCCTTCAACATAAGTTTTGTTTTCTCCTCAAATCCTGCCGGAAGACGATTCAAATCCGATGCAGAAAATAGTAATTCGCCTGCTTTTGGCAATGCACACTTTTTTATCATAGTTTCTATCGTTTCTAAGTACTCTTGATCTGAAAGATCTTTCAGATATACTTTAGTCTTCTCTATGATATCACTAATCATCTGTTGTTTTGCCTTAAGTATCAATTCTCTTTTCTGTAGTGCTGCCTGCGATTCTATCCGCTTTTTTCTGGCACTAAATTCCAGTTCGGATTGTTTATTCATATCTGCACATTTTTGAGCTGCTTCTTCTTTTGCCTCTGCTAATATCCTGTCAACCTCAGCCTTTGCTTTTTCACTAACCGTATCAGCAGTTGCTTTGGCGTCATCTTCTATATGTGCTAAGATTTTTTCTAATCCTGTCATATCAAACTCTCCTAACTACTATATGTTTAAAGAACCAACACCAACCACTGCTAAAATAGAGATAAGTAATGCCAGAATTGCATAAGTTTCTACCATCGCTGGAAAAATCATAGCTTTACCAAATTGCTCAGGTCTTTTAGCAACAGTTGCTATACTTGCAACTGAGGCGCGTGCCTGACGTAATGCTGAAAAATAACCAACTAGCGCCATTGGCATACATGCACAGAAGTATAAAAGTCCCTTTACTAAAGAAACATCAGCACTGCCGCCTAGTACACCTATTTGTGATAACGTGATAAATGCAATCAACAATCCATAAATTCCCTGTGTGCCTGGAAGCAACTGTAAAATCAGAACTTTACCAAATTTAGATGGATCTTCTGTAATAACTCCAGCTCCAGCCTCTCCGCCCATTCCAACTCCAATTGCTGATCCAATTCCTGATACAAGTGCTGCTAAAACAGCTCCCAATAATGCAAATACGATTCCTAATTCACTCATTATTCATTTTCTCCTTAAATTTATAATATTTTGTATTTACCTTGAAGGGACTGAACGAACGTCCACCGCCTTCATAAAACTTTCCGAAAAACTCTACATACTGTAAACGGTTCGTGTGTACGTATGCCCCTAAAGCATTGATTCCGATATTTAATGTATGCCCTGCTATAAAAATAATAACAAACAAAATTATTCCAACAATTCCATCTCCAGTCATTGCTGCCATTTTGTTAATTACACTACCTATAACACCAGTTGCAAGACCAAGTGCCAAAAGTCTGGAATAAGATAGTACATCACTCAAATAACCTGTAATTCCGTAAAAAGCATATAGACCTTTTAACAATCGCTTAAATGGACTACGCGACTCTCTCCCATTGGTTAGAATAATAACAGCACTTCCTATAAGAGCTAATATAGCTCCAATATTTCCCACAACGCCTGGTAAAACAAAATCAATGCCTAAAATGTCTACAAACATCTGCATCGACATTAATACCAGAATCGAACCAGTCAGCAATGCATACCAGGATATTACATCATAAAACAATCCCTTAATATCTTTTTGCCTAACTAACTGCATCCCTTTCATAAGAAGACCAGAAAACAAATGGATAATACCTATTATCATGGCAAATGTCAGCATGCGCATTGGTTCTATTGCTGGGTTAAACCAAAGTGGTGGAATTGTAAAATCACTATTAAAAAAGGTTGTTGCAATTACAGAAACCGCATCACCGAAAAAGCTTCCAAACACGATACCCCAGAAAACAGTGGCGATGCCACAATAGAAAAACATTTGAAGCATTTTCTTAATACCCTGCTCCATGTTTTTCTTTTTTTTCAAAATTACTGCACAGGCTATTGACATAATCGCACCGTATCCAGCATCAGAAAACATAATTCCGAAGAGCATGTAATAGAAAAGTGATACTGCAAAAGTAGGATCCACTTCGCCTTTGCCAGGAGGGCTATATGCCTCTATTACACTTTCAATAGGAGCAGAAAATGCATTGTTACTTAGTTGTACAGGTACCTCTTCATCATCTCGCACCTCGTCATAACTTATAACAATATCGAAGCGAGCGTTCAAAGCATCTTCCACTGCGCTTTTGTCCTTCTCCGCTATATATCCTGTTAATACAAAAACATTTCTTGTTTGGAGCAAGTGCCCTATGA
>CAZAAC010000070.1:7171-10810 GCA_964483155.1 uncultured Lachnospiraceae bacterium
AACATCGTAATCGGCCAAAAATTTAATATCATCTCTTCGCTCTGACATTTTTATAATTGACTGCTTCGCGCCTTCCATGCCTTGCTGCAGTTCTAAAATCATGTCATTAATTTCTGCTTGATAAGCCGCTGGCTCGATTTTGCTTGAATAGGAGGGTTTGGCAAAACCAATTCTCCTAAGGTTTTCTATAACCTGATCTGACACTTCCTTCATGCATACTACAAAAACACATGTCTGCTCTTTTGATTTACTAATTACCTCCAAATGGACAGGCATACAAGAAGCGAGTTCCACATAAATCTGCTCTTCATTCCATTCATTAGGCAAAATCCCAATATGAACGACCGTGCTTTTTGTTCCTTTAAAACCAATGGGTATATCCAGATTTATCCACGGTTTTAACATTTCTAACTGCTCTTGCAATTTAATGATTTCTGCTTTTGCTTCTGCAATCTTTTTAGCACAAGCAGAAATATCTTTAGCTATTTTTAAAACCTCTTCATACTTACTGCGAAATGAATCATATGCCTCGGGCGGCGTCACGATCCTACCACTAAAAGAACTTAACATTGATTTATCTTCTTTTACATAGGAACATAGAATTTCTAGCGCATTATTGGCAATTGATACATTCTTCTCAAAAATGGTTTTTGAATTTGATAAATCCATTTTTTGAAAAAGAATATCTTCCTTCATTACATCGCAAATTTCTATCATTTCCATACGCTGTAATAATTCCAAAATCTTTTTCCTGTCTTTTTTGAGAGCGCATATGCTGATATGTTGCATTTGCAGCACTGCCATCTAATAAACACCTCCTTTTCATCAATTAAATTTAAATAATCTCTGATAAAACCAGTTTAACTGCACTGTCTTCTTTTTCCTTAAAGATTTCTTTCAGTGCAATGATTTCTTGTTCTGCCTCATTTACTGATGCCTGAATTATTTCTTTTTCTTCGGATTCGGCTCTTTCTGACTTTGCAGCTATTGTCTTTTTTACCTCTCCAAGTGCAGAAGCAATCATTTTTTTTGACTCGCTCTCTGCATTATTAATCATTTCGTCATGCTTCTCATTGGTGTTCTTCTCAATCATAACTGCGTTCAGTTCTGCTTGCTTAATTTCTTGAATGATATCTTTTGTCATGAAACTGCCTCCATATACTATTTTTGGTACAAATTCCCCAAAATCAAAAACACGATTGCACCGTATTATAACATATTTTAAGAACTCTCTCAACAAGAAATTATTGTCTTTGCATTATCGCATATCATATAATATGAATTAAGACTTTCTCTTTTCTAAATTAGTCCAGTATGTTATTATCATAGCATCAATTAGTATTGCACTATCTGCTTTTTTATATATTTTAAACAATCAGATCATAAACGGAGGAATACTATGTCAGAAAAAGATGATTTGGATTTTATAAAAGCACATTTCGATTTTTGGGATAAGTTAAGTAGCTCAGAATCGGATTTGATGATTAAGAATATCAGAGGTGTGTCTTTCCGCAAAGGATATAATCTTCATAGTGCAGATAATGAATGCCTCGGTGTTCTTTTAGTGAGAGCTGGAAGTCTAAGGGTTTATATTTTGTCTGAAGACGGCCGCGAAGTGACTCTTTATCGCCTTTCTAGTGGAGAAATTTGTGTCCTCTCTGCTTCCTGTATCCTAAAAAACATTACATTTGATGTGAACATAGATGCAGAGAGTGATGTTGATGCTTTTCTGCTAAATATTGACACCTTTAGCAAACTCTCTAATCAAAATATATATGTAGAAAACTTTGCATATAGGAATACTCTCGAAAAATTTTCTGATGTCATGTGGGCAATTGAGCAAATACTCTTTATGCGTTTTGATAAACGATTAGCCATCTTTTTACTAGACGAAGCAACAAGGACAAACAAAACTGAGCTGGGTCTTACGCACGAACAGATTGCAAAATACATCGGAAGCGCGAGAGAAGTTGTTTCCCGGATGCTTAAAGTTTTTCAAGAACAAGGAATTCTCGAACAATCCCGTGGTCTAATACATATTATAGACAAAGAAAAGTTGAAAGAACTCCTTTAATTTTTTACACAATCTTATTCATTTTATTGAATCATCGACAATATATCCTGTTTTGATTTTACCCCAACCGAGGTTTGTGTTACTTTTCCATCTTTAATAACAACTAATGTTGGAATGCTCATTACTTTAAATGAATTTGCAAGTTCTGGTTCTTCATCCACATTTACCTTGCCGACTTTTGCTATTTCTGCTGTTTCATTCGCTACTTCTTCAACAACAGGACCTACCATTCTACAAGGGCCACACCATGATGCCCAAAAATCCAGCAATACTGGCTTATCTGATTTCATTACCTCTGCTTCAAAATTACTTTTTGTTATTTTTAATACGCTCATATTATATTCTCCTTTCCATTTGTGTTCTTTTACTTGTTTCTATAACCTTATTATATTCTTATTCCCTATTATATCTGTGACCATGTCACTAACACTTAAACGATAGAAACATGCAACGAGCAAGTCTACTATCTAATGAAAAACAGAAAAATATAAAATCACAACACACCCAAGAATAATCCTGTACCAACCAAATATTTTAAAATCATGTTTTTTAATATATCCCATAAGAAATCGAATCACTACAACAGAAACAATAAATGCCACCACCATTCCTGTTAGTAGAATAACAACTTCGCTTCCCGTATAATTTATTCCAAATTCCAGTATTTCTAATAAACTTGCTCCAAACATGACTGGTACCGCAAGGAAAAATGTGAATTCTGCCGACACACTTCTTGCTACTCCGATTAAAATACCCCCTAAAATAGTTGCTCCAGAACGACTTGTCCCTGGAAAAACTGCTGCTATCAGTTGAAATATTCCTATAATAAAAGCGGCCTTAAAGGTTATTTCCTGTATTGAATTTATAACTGCCGGTTTCATTTTATTTCTATTCTCTATTATGATAAAAGCCACTCCAAAAATAATCAATGCAATTGCAATGACCCAATAATTATAAAATAGTGTTTCAATAACATCCCCAAAAACAATTTTTAAAATTACAGCAGGTATACACGCAATTGCAATTTTAATCCACATTGTAAAAATGTCTTGTTTTATAAAGTACTTTTCTTTTTTAGAAAATGGCCACAGTTTTTTCCAAAAAAGTATAACAACAGCCATAATTGCTCCAAATTGTATGACCACCTCAAACATACTCCAAAATTCTTTACTTACATTAAATTGCATAAACTCATTTAATAAAATTAAGTGACCGGTACTACTTACTGGTAGCCACTCTGTGATTCCCTCCAGAATTCCAAATACAATTGCTTTTAATACTTCTGTCATCATGTCCCCCGCTCATTATCATTCCCTTATGATATCTATTTTTTACATTGCTTTCACGATTTGAATGCTATATGGCGGCATTAAAATATTATTTTTTACAACCATCTCTGTCTCCATTATTAATTCTTTTGCTCTTTCCATATATAACTCACATTGGCACAAATATGATTCACTGTCAAGATTAATTGCTATATAAATACTACTTCCATCCAAACTTCGTTCAAAAATTAGTTGCTTATTGCGAATCACTACATTACGATAATTTCCATACAATAA
>CAZAAC010000071.1:0-7828 GCA_964483155.1 uncultured Lachnospiraceae bacterium
ATTATTATGCGGATTTTCAAGTGCATCTAGTTTCTCGTCTTACTTCCACAAAGTGGTTGGAATAAAGCCAAGGGAATACAGAAAAGCATATAAAACAAATAAGGAATAAGCAGAATTTCAAAAGAAAATGATGAAAAGAGAATAGTTCCATTTCTATAAGTATGCTAGAGTATTCCTATTATTTATAGAAAAGGAGAGATTATCATGACAAAGAAAGAAGTTGTTGAAGCAATAAATAAGAATCCTGTTTTTTATCTCGCAACGGAGTAAGGTAATCAGCCACACGTTAGAGGAATGCTTTTGCATAAAGCAGATGAAAATGAAATCATGTTTCATACAGGAAAAATGAGAGAAGTTTTTTCTCAATTAATGAGCAATCATAATGCAGAATTATGTTTTAATGCAAATGGTGTACAAATCAGAATAAGCGGTAAACTGGAACTGGTTGAGGATAATGCATTGAAAGACGAGGTTGCGAACCACCCTTCTAGAGTATTTTTAAATGCATGGCGAAATGCAGTTTCTGTTGATGAATTTCATAAGCAATTTGCAGTATTTAAATTAACAAAAGGAAAAATAACATTATGGACAATGGAAAGAAATCTTGATCCAAAAATTGAATTAGAGTTTTAAAAAAGCTTCTTTATGTTTTTAGAGTTTAATTAAAATCTTTTCTATTATTGTATTCGCATGGTACAATAATAGAAAAGATTTTTTGTTGAGCATGGAAATATAAAAAATTTGTGAGTAATAAAACAATAGGAGGAATAGTTTGGTGGAGAAGAAGAGAAAAATTTTAATGCAGAAGACTAGTTTGAAAAAAAGACTTGTTTATGCATTTCTAATTACATCAGTTATTCCCATTATTATTTTTGGATTTATGTCTTACTATAACAGTGCGGCAATTGTAAAAGAAAATATGGACGAGTTGACGATAACAAATCTCCAACAGACTAGTGACAGTGTGGAAATATGGCTGGATTCTTATGAGGATTTATTGTACCAGATATATACAGACGATGATATTATCGGACAGGTAGATAAAATCAATGGAGGAGAAGATTTAGCCGTAACGGTTAATCAGTTAAGAAGAACTTTAAGGGGTTTACTTAACTCAAAAGACTATGTAAGGTCGATTACTATTTTCACACAAAATGGCAGTATTGTAACTTATAATCAGTTGACGGCAGTCAGTACAGAAGATGCGTGGATAAACAATTTTAGCATGTCGCAGGAAGAACTGTATAAAGCAGTTTCTGTTGATAATAAAACTCACATTTTTGGAACAGAATACGCTGCAACATTTGCGGCCGAGGATTACTATTTATTTCATTTAGCACATCGACTGATTAATTATAAAAAGTTAGAAGAAAGAAGTGCTATTGTAGTAGTTAGTTTGGATGAAGCTTTATTGAAGCAGGTTTGTCAAAGTAAAGATAATTTGTCTGAAAGTATGAATAGTACAAATTTTATTGTGGATGATGCCGGATATGTGATTTCATATCCAGACTCTAGAGAACTTGGAAAAAGACTAAATGTTGAAGAAAAAGGAAATTTGCCAGATATATATCAAAAACTTGTGGATGACTCGAATATTTTCAAGGATCAAAATAATACAATCTATTCATGCCATAATGATAATTTGAACTGGAATATTGTAAATGTGTCAAATCATAGTAAGGTTATGGAAAAATTAAAAGTGCAGCAAAATATTCTTACCGCCATTACATTGGTTTCATTAGCCATCGTTATTGGAATCATAGTATTATTGACGGAACAACTCACAGGGTCAATTAAAAAAGTGACAGAAGCAATGGAGATTGCTGGGAAAGGAGATTTATCAGTTCGAATAGTCGATGACGAGAAAATGCCTATTGAAATCGAAATGATAGCAATTCAATTTAATGAAACACTGGAAAAACTTCAGACAGCTGGAGAAAAGGAAAAAGAAGCCGAGAAAAAGCAACGAAATGCTGAAATTAAAGCACTAGAAGCGCAAATTAATCCGCATTTTTTATATAATACATTGGACACCATTAATTGGATGGCAATTGATGAGGAAGAATTTGAAATCAGTAATGCAATTAGTTCTTTAGCTACTATTTTGCGGTATGCAATTGATGACAGTAATGGAATCGTTAAGGTAAGGGAAGAAGTGGAATGGCTCAAAAAATATATTTTTTTGCAGCAGACTAGATTGAAAAATACGTTTCAGTGTGACATCCATATTGAACAAGATATCTATGAGATGGAAATACATAAATTACTTTTGCAGCCATTTATTGAAAACGCAATTCTTCATGGATTTGAGGGAGTAAAAAGAAACCATTTATTATTAATCAAAATGGGATTTGTAGATGAGTGTATAAAAATAGTAATTAGAGATAATGGAAAAGGGATTGATAGTAATATAGTTGCAGAAATGAATGCAGGGGTTTTTATGAAATCAAAAGATAAAAATCATATTGGATTGGAAAATGCAATTACGCGATTACACATATATTATGGGGACAGGGCTAAAGTACAGATTAAAAGTATACGTAATGAAGGGACAGAGGTATTGATTCATATTCCGGTTGTGAATAGTGGAAGTGTAGAACTTATCTAAATCATGGGGGAAATAGTATGAAAATTGTTGTGGTAGAAGATGAAATACGAATTCGGGAAGGTATTTGTAATTTGATTCAAAAAGTGTTTCAGGAACATGAAATTGTAGGAGAAGCAGAAAACGGAGAAGAAGGATTAAATTTGATTTTAGCCACAAAACCAGATTTAGTAATTATGGATATTATGATGCCTGTAATGGATGGTCTGGAAATGCTTACAAAATTGTATCAGCAGAAAATGAAAACAAAGTTTATAGCACTTAGTGCATACTCAGAATTTGCTTATGCACAAAAAGCTATGAAGCTGGGAGTAAGTGAATATTTATTAAAACCTATTATGGTTGGAGACTTTACACAGGCAATTAAAACCATTGAAAATCAATGTGCAGAAGAAAAAAAAGTAAACCCACAAGTCCTTGGCAGTAAAGAGAATATACTGTTTGGAATGATTTACGGTGGATTAAAAATAGATGAAGAATTATGCCAATTTATTGAAAATAATTATGCATTTGACCGTAATATGTCGTTTAGTGAGATGCAGGTCTATTTCGGAAACGAATATCAAAATAAGCATGAGCAAATTGAGAGAGAACTAGAGCATTTGCTAAAGGAGAAAAAAGATGTACGTTACTGCTTTTTGAACGTTCCCAAAGACCAAATGTTTCTGGTGTTTTTGTACACATCTCAGGATTTACATGCTATAGAAAGATGGATACAGAACTATTTGCTATATCAGAGAAAAACAGACTCGAGATATAAAAATATTAGTGTAGGATGGATAGATATAAATGGAATTGCCGATATAAAAAAGGCAAATCAAAAATTAAGCAAATATTTAGACTGGAATATTGCACTAGGAGAATCCATTATTATTTCTTATCCCCAGGTTTTAAAAATTCAAACGGTACCGTGTGTTTATCCAATAGATTTAGAGAATAGAATGAAAGCTGATATGTGCGCATATAATAGGAGTGGCGTACAAAAATCAATATTAGAATTCCAAAAACATTTTGCGGGAGGACAAGTATATTCTCCAAAAGAAATAAAAGAATCCTATGTCAGATTTTTATGGGGACTCATTAATGTTTCAAAAGAAATTGGAGCACTTAATATTGAAAAGTTTGAGCAGCAAGTGATACTTGAGATGATAATGAGTGCTAAGAATACAGAGGAATTACGTATAGTCTGTACAAAAGTATTTGATAGTATTATTACAAAAGAAGAAAAGGGAACTAGCGCGGCAACGCTTACAGTGAAACGAGCAGAAAGCATAGTTAATGAGTTTTATAATACTGGCATTACGTTAGATGAAATTGCATTAAAATTGAATATTACACCAGAATATTTAGGAACACAATTTCACAAGGAAATGGGAAAGAATTTTAGTACGTATATAAAAGAAATTCGAATGAAAAAAGCAAAAGAGCTTCTAATTGGAAGCCAATTGAAAATATATGAAATTGCACAAAAAGTAGGATATGCAGATGCAAAATATTTTAGCAGGGTATTTAAAGAGTGTACAGAGCTGTTACCAGCAGAATATAGAAAGATGAATAAATGAGTTTAGATTTTTCACCCTTTTAAAGATTTGTAGGATTTCACACATTTATAGTAATGCGTATACTGTAATTACAAAGCAGTAAATAAAAGGAGGATTACAATGAAAAAGAAGGTACTAGCATTACTTATGGTGTCAGCAATGACAGCAACACTATTAGCAGGTTGTGGTAGCAAGGCAGAAGAAGCTGCACCAGCGGCAGATGCTGCAACAGAAGAAGTAGCACCAGCAGCAGATGAGGCAACAGAAGAAGTAGTAGCGGAAGCCGTTGAAGAAGTAGCAGCTTCATCAGCATCAGGCGATGTAACGATTTGGTATTATTGGGAAACAGAGGGACATCAAAAAGCATTGGATCATATTATACAGGAATATAATGGTTCACAGGACGGTATCAAAGTAGAAGCTAAATATGTTCCATTTGCAGATTTTAAGAAACAATTATCAATTGGTGCATCAGCAGACGAACTCCCTGATATTGTTATTCTTGACAATCCAGATCATGCATCATATGCAGCTATGGGAATTTTCGCAGACATTACGGGAAAATTTGATGTAAGCAACTATTATGAAGGACCTGTTAATTCTTGTACATTAGACGAGAAATTGTATGGAGTTCCATTTGGAAGTAACTGTTTATGTTTATTCTATAATCAAGATATGTTGGATGCTGCAGGCTGTGAAGTACCAACAACTTGGGATGAATTACAAGAAGTTGCATCTGCATGCACAACAGATAAAGTATCTGGTTTTGCATTTAGTAGCTTACAAAATGAAGAAGGAACGTTTAACTTTTTACCTTGGGTATGGTCAACAGGTGCATCTTCATATGAAATTAACTCTGAAGGTGGTTTAAAAGCATTAGATTTCATTGGCGGTCTTGTTGAGTCAGGGGCTATGACAAAAGAAGCGATTAACTGGACACAGGGTGATACAATGAATCAATTTGTATCAGGCAATCTATCTATGATGATTAATGGTACATGGCAAGTTCCGACAATGCGTACAGAAGCAGCAGATTTAAATTGGAATGTAGCACCTATTCCACAGGATGCAAATCAGGCATCGGGTCTTGGTGGAGAAAATTATGCAGTAATAGCAGGTGGAAATGAAGATGCTGCTGTTGATTTTCTTAAATATGCAACAAGCGGAGAAACATGTCTTTATATGATGGATGCAATGGGATATATTTCCGCAGACAAGGCTATCGCAGATGGACAGTTTGCAGATGACGCAGTATATAAGGTGTTTGTAGATGAAATGGCTTATGCAAATGCGAGAGGTCCACTTCCAGAATGGCCAGAAATTTCCGATGCAATTTCATTAGCTTTTAACGAAGTAATTACTGGAGCAAGCTCATCTGCAGATGCAGCAGCAAAAGCGCAGGCAACAATAGATGCTATTCTTGGAAAGTAATGATTAAGATATAATTTAATAAACGAAGATAAAAAAAGGAAGGAGCAGAGTGTGCACATAAGCAATTCGTGAGCAGCCTGTTCCTTTTATATATCAAAAAAGTAGTGTGGGGGAAGGTTTTTGAAAATATAATGACAGGAGTGAAATATGAATAAAATAAAAGCATTTTTTCGTTATGGAAATACTGGATACTTTTTTGTTTTACCGGCATTTGCATACATGCTCTTTTTTGTTGGATATCCTATAATTAGTAATTTTATTTTAAGTTTTCAGGATGTTACTTTAAAGACATTAAAGGCAGAGACAAAAACATTTGTAGGGTTTCAAAATTATATAGAACTTTTTACCAGTGACAATATTCTGACAATGTCATTATGGAATACACTAGTATTTACAGTTGCATGTTTGATATTCCAATTTATAATCGGATTTACATTAGCAGTATTATTTAATAAGAAGTTTACGATAGCAAAACCAATAAGAGGCTTATTAATGATGCCATGGATGATTCCAATTACTGTAACTGGTTTGATTTTTAAATTTATGTTTGGAACAGATGTGGGAATTATTAATTACTTTTTAAGAGGAATGGGCTTGATATCGGAAAATATTGATTGGTTGACTAATACACATACAGCCATGATAGCTGTTGTCATCGCAAATATCTGGATTGGTATTCCATTCAATATGATTTTGATTTCAACAGGACTAACAACAATTCCTGAAGAATTGTATGAGAGTGCAGAAATTGATGGGGCAAATAAATTTCTGATATTTAGGAAAATTACATTGCCATTATTAAAACCAACAATAGAATCAGTTTTAATCTTAGGTTTCATTTATACATTTAAGGTATATGATCTGATTTATGTGATGACAAGTGGAGGACCAGTAAATTCAACACAGGTATTATCTACATATTCCTATAAATTATCATTTGAATTATTTAAATATAGTAAAGGTGCGGCAGTTGCAAATATACTGTTTATAATTCTGTTTTTTATAAGCCTCGCATATTTGAAATTTGCATATACAGAGGAGGAAACATGATGGATGACGGTAAAAAAATGAAAGGACAAAAAAACCGGCTATATTGTGTGATTACAATCATTATATTTTGTATATTGCTGTTTCCATTATATTGGATTTTTGTTACTTCTTTAAAAACAGAACAAGAAATTTTTCAGATTCCACCAACATTTTGGCCAAAAGTGTTAAATACACGTTCTTATATTGCACAGCTAGAAAATGGTGATTTTAATATGTTTCGTTCGTTCGGAAACAGCTTAATAATTGCCCTGGGAGCAATGATAATATCTATAATCTTTGCAGTCCCAGCATCATATGGAATAGCAAGATACTCATTTATAGGAAAAAAAGCCATTATTCTTTGTTTTCTGATTACACAAATGCTTCCTGTATCAGTACTGTTAACACCATTGTTTATTATGTTTAAAAACTTACATATGTATAATACGCTTTGGTCAACAATCTTTGCAGATGCGACAATTGGAATTCCTTTTTCCATTTTGATTTTAAAAAATTATTTTGCTTCTATTCCAAAGGAATTAGAAGAAGCAGCTTATATTGATGGCTGTAATAAACTGACTGCATTTTTCAGGGTACTAATTCCGATTGCAAAGCAGGGCGTTATCGTGTGTGGAATTTTTTCGTTTTTATATGCTTGGGGTGATTTGGCTTATGGAATGACATTTATTCTTGATCAAGAAAAACGTCCAATTACGGCTGGGATTTTTAACTTCATGGGACAATATGGTACGAAATGGAGTTATTTGACAGCGTTTGCTGTTGTTACAATTATTCCAGTAGCTTTAATTTTTATATTTATGCAGAAATATATTATTAGTGGGATGACAAGTGGAGCTGTTAAAGGATAAAAAACAAACGCTTGAGCAGTTTGTTTTGCAGGGAGACTAATTATGATAAAAATAGAGAAAAATAAACTTATCTATCAATACGATGCAGAAGAAGTTTGGATAGAAGCATGGGGAAAAAATGCATTCCGTATTAGAGCTATGAAATGTTCTGAAATGCCACAAAAGAACTGGGCTCTTTTAGAACAAGCAGAATGTAATACAAGTGTTGAGGCAACACAAGCCGGTACCATTACAAATGGAAAAATATCTGCATCTATAACAAAGTATGGGAAAATTACAGTCGTTAATCAAAATAAAAAGATACTGTTAGAGGAATACTGTAGAAACAGAAAAGATGTTACAGATAAAAAATG
>CAZAAC010000071.1:7928-10809 GCA_964483155.1 uncultured Lachnospiraceae bacterium
GGAAGAGCAGTGTTTGGTAAAAATATTATGAGTTTTGAGGCTTATGCAACTACTATTTTAGATTATTGGGTAGTAGCAGGAGATTCACCAGCAGAAATAGAAGAGGCATATGCAAATGTAACAGGAAAAGTGCCAATGATGCCGGAATATGGGTTGGGATTTTGGCAATGTAAGCTACGCTATCAAACACAGAATGAATTATTGGAAGTTGCAAGAGAATATAAGCGTCGAGAACTACCAATTGATTTAATCGTGATTGATTTCTTTCACTGGCCAAAACAGGGAGATTGGAAATTTGATTCCATATATTGGCCTGATCCAGACGCAATGATTACAGAGTTAAAACAAATGAAAATTGAGCTAATGATATCAATATGGCCAACTGTGGATAAGACTTCGGAAAATTATGAAGAGATGTTGGAAAAAGGATATTTGATTCGTACAGAAAGAGGTTTTAGGGTCGGACTAGATTTTGAGGGCAGTACAATTCACTTTGATCCTACAAATCCTAAAGCAAGGAAGTATGTGTGGAATAAGGTAAGAGACAATTATTACCAAAAGGGAATAAAAGTATTTTGGTTAGACGAAGCTGAACCAGAGTATTCAGTATATGATTTTGATAACTATCGATATTTTCTTGGTAACAATTTGCAGGTAGGTAACATCTATCCACTTGAATATGCTAAAACTTTTTATGAGGGGATGCAAGAGGAAGGTCAAAATAATATAGTAAATCTCCTTCGCTGTGCATGGGCTGGTAGTCAAAAATATGGCGCACTTGTTTGGTCTGGAGATATTGCATCAAGTTTTGAAAGTATGCGAAATCAGTTAACAGCAGGTCTTAATATGGGAATTGCAGGTATTCCATGGTGGACGACTGATATCGGTGGCTTTCATGGTGGCAATCCTGATGATGAAGCATTTCGCGAATTATTTGTCAGATGGTTTCAGTGGGGAACTTTTTGCCCAGTTATGAGATTACATGGTGACAGAGAACCGAGACAGCCTCAGTTTGGTACTACGGGAGGGGCAACATGCCGTTCCGGCGCTGCAAATGAAGTCTGGAGTTATGGCGAAAAAGTATATGAGATATGCAAAAAATATATGGAACTTCGAGAAAGAATGCGAGATTATACGAGAAGACTCATGTTAGAAGCACATGAAAAAGGTACTCCTATTATGAGAACACTATTCTATGAATTTCCAAATGATAATAAATGTTGGGAAATTGAAGATGAATATATGTATGGAGATACTTATCTGGTTACGCCTATATTATATGCAGGGCAAAAAGTCAGAACCGTATATTTTCCTGCAGGAGTCAACTGGAGAGAAATAGAGAGCGGTGTAATTTATACTGGAGGAGCATCCGTTCAGATTAATATTACCATAGAAGATATGCCTGTTTTTAGTAAGATATAATTGGATTTGAACCAGGAGGAAAAATGAGAAAAAAGAATACATATTATGTAAAATTAAAACAAATTGAAATAAAGGATTTATTTTGGTCTGAAAAACAAAAACTAGTAACGGATGTAGTAATTCCTTATCAGGAAAAAATTTTAGACGATAAAATACCAGATATTGAAAAGAGCCATGCCTTTGCGAATTTTAGAATTGCAGCTGGCTTGGAGGACGGAGAGTTTTATGGAATGGTTTTTCAAGATAGCGATGTTGCAAAATGGTTGGAAGCAGTTGCATATTCCTTGTGTATTAAGCCTGATAAAAAACTTGAAGAAAGAGCGGATCAAGTAATAGAAATAATTGAAAAAGCACAGCAAGAAGATGGATATCTAAATACCTATTTTACAATTAAAGAACCAGAACGAAGGTGGACAAACCTTCATGAGTGTCATGAGCTATACTGTGCAGGACATATGATGGAAGCTGCTGTTGCTTATTATGAAACAACTGGAAAAGACAAATTACTTCATGTAATGGAGAGAATGGCAGAACATATTAGAAATGTGTTTTGTAAGGAACTTTATCATGGGATTCCCGGACATCAGGAAATAGAAATTGGTTTAATGAGATTATACCACACAACAAAAAATGATAAATACAAAAAACTGGCAGAGTATTTTATTGATGAAAGAGGAAAAGATCCATTCTATTTTTTGAATGAGTTTAAAAAGCGTGGATGGAAGCATGAGATAATGGATCCTTATGATAACAAGTATAATCAAAGTTTTGCACCAGTACGCGAACAAAGGAAAGCGGAAGGACACAGTGTAAGGGCAGTCTATATGTATACGGCAATGGCTGATCTGGCGGCCGTTAATAAAGACAAAGAATTGTTTGATGCATGTAATATGCTGTGGAATAACATAGTAAATAGCAGAATGTATATTACCGGTGGAATTGGATCAATAGCACATGGCGAAGCATTTACAGTAGATTATGATTTGCCGAATGATACAGTCTATGCGGAAACCTGTGCATCTGTAGGACTCATTTTTTTTGCTAAAAAGATGTTGGAGATTGTGCCTTCAAATAAATATGCAGATGTGATGGAAAGAGCATTATATAACGGCGTAATTAGTGGGATGCAATTGGATGGAAAGAAATTCTTTTATGTAAATCCGCTAGAGGTAAATCCTGAGCTGTCAGGAGTGGTATCTGGATATCGACATGTTCTACCACAAAGACCTGAATGGTATAAATGCGCATGTTGTCCAACTAACGTGGCAAGATTGCTTACATCTCTTGGAACTTATGCATGGAGTGAGAACGAAGACATCATTTATTCTCATTTATATATTGGAGGAAGGGCAGAACTTAGTCATGCTACAGTATTTGTCACATCTGAGTTTCCGTGGAAGGGCAAAGTCTTATATGAAGTAAATCCAAAAGTAGATGGAGAATGTTTTACTTTGGCAAT
>CAZAAC010000072.1:0-10652 GCA_964483155.1 uncultured Lachnospiraceae bacterium
TCTGTGATGTAATAGACCAGTCCACATCATTTGAATAAATCTGATAGTAAAGATTCCCGCCTTGCATTAATGATATGTAAATTGCATTATGAATGGTTGTGGATTTTCCATCCTGTGTACTTGACAACTTCTCGGTTATTTCATCAGAAAAACTGATTGAAATTTCATTTTGGTTAACAATTTCCACTTCCAACTTACTATCTTGCATATCATTCAAAGCATTATTATCAACTTCTTGATTACTCCCAGTGACAGAGCCGAACGCATTGCTTTTCTCATCTTTCTCATCACATCCGATAAAGAGTGCTGATAATATAAGTAAAATGCTTAGAAACAATAAAGATTTCTTCATCTCATAATTCCTCAATATATTAGTTTTGTTTTACCTTATCTTATTAATTTTATGGATTATCCATAATAAAGTACATAGACTAGATTAAGATTCGTTGGTAATATCTTCATATCTATACTGTCACATTGAGTATTTTATATAAAAAGAACAAGCCTCATCATGCAGATAACACTTGTTCTCATCCAAGTTCCTCTGAGCACTTTTACAAAACTACATTCTTATGACCACATTGGTGCCAGTTATCATCGTAGTCCATCCACTACAACTGACTATTTATAATAGTTACCGTCTCTTACAAACGGGAAATCAGGATCATTGCCCTCGGCCCAGCTAGTATCAACATGCAGACAACCTCGTCGACTTTCACCATAATCTGATGTATCATCAGCAAATACATACTCAAAGCTAATTCCCCACCCAGGATGGGTTCCAGCAAACTCCACCGTATGACAGCCATCTGCATCATAATACTCTCTTGTAACATTTGCCAGTTTAACAGGATATCCATCATATTCAAATTCTATCAGATTGCCTGCGTCGTCCAGTTTTGTAAATACAATTGTATGTGTTTCATCATCCTTATCATAAGTAAATGTTACATTCATAAATTCCTGTTCCTCTGTAACATGCTGTGAATGGTCAACTTGTTCAGCACTATCATTCGTAATTGTTTCATTCGTTGACCCTTGGCCACCTGCACCATCATTTTGAACGTAATTTCCTGTGAGCAATTCCGGAGTATACACTTGCGTCTTTCCCTCTTTAATATGCATACTCAAAGACTTCTCCTGCCCATTGATAATTATAGGTGCATATATCGAAAAACCATCTGCTTTGCTTACATGGACTTCTGATAACCGTATCGTTTCATTGTCAAAATTTACAATACCAGATATACCATTTACTACCATTTCAGTTGGATATCCATTTTCATCAGGCGTTTGTAACGTAATGGTTATATTATTGTCTTCTCGCATATAGGTCTTTCCCATATAGATATCTGCTTCATCATCACTCAGCGTTGGACTATAAGGATCAATTATAATACCTTCAGTAATATCACTTTCAGTAATATCATTTTCATTTTCTTGTTCTGCACTTTCTTGATGCAAATCAACCAGTTCTGGTATTCCCTTTCCTTCTTCTATCATAAGTATTCCATCCTGATACCATAGTACCAACTTTTCTGTTAACAAAAAACCTTTATCATATATTCCAATATCAATCGATACCGTTGTAAGCTCATCTGGCCTATGCATTGATTTTATTATTGGAAAAGTAAAACCTCCATCAAAAAAAATACCATTCATAATTTCATCATTTGAATAATTTATAAATTCATTCCAAAAGGATTGAGTTGTCTCTTCATCATAATAATGTTGCTCAAGTTGATAATACAGTTGTCCATCTTTATCATTAAAATCTATTGTCAGATATGCTGCATCATATTCAGCAACTGCATTCTGAAATATTTTATATAGTTCACCTTGAACACTTAATGCTGAACTATCACCCTCTTGATATAATTGTACATCCTCGTAAGGTACTAATTTCTGGGGTTTAACGAGCAATCGATTGTCTAAATCTTGCTGAGTGTTCCCTGTTCCACATGCTATAAGGCCTAGCGCCATACAGCCAGCCAATACAATTGCAACTATCTTTTTCTTCATTTCGACCTGTCCTCCGGTTTATTTTCATATCTTAGTACTAACACTTCTGGTTACCTATACTTACTCATCATATAGAGATAAAAGCGTAAATTACATAGACTAGATTAAGATTCGTTGGTAAAATTTTCACATCTTTGTTTTCTCCACCGTAAACCTATAAAAAAAGAGTAAGAATTCTCAACCTCAGAAATTCTTACTCCATACTAAAATTTGCTCACAATCCTCTCCGAAGAGCAGGCAGCTTTACTGTCACTATTGTTCCTATTCCCATTGTCGATTCTACAGATAATCCGTATTCTTCACCAAAGTAGGAACGAATTCGTCTTTGAATATTGATTAAAGCAACATGAGATAATCCTTCCACTTCCACCTGATCCTGATTGACTTCCTCAATTTCTTTGCGAAGTCTATCAAGCTGCAAAGAATCCATTCCCATCCCGTTGTCTTCAATGGAAATATACAGGCAGTCTGCTTCCAGTCTGCTATAAACACGCACAACACCTTTTTCTTCTTTTTCATCTCCCACAATTCCATGAAGAATACTGTTTTCCACAATCGGCTGCAGTAACATACGGGGAAGATCTACTCCCTCCAGTGCATCCTCCATCTCGATTTCAGTAGTAAACTTATCCGGATAACGGATCTCCATGATTTCTACATATTTCTCTAGTACGAAGAACTCTTCCATACCGCTGATATAACTGTCCCCTGCATTGGCATAACGAAGCAGAAATGATAATCCATCACACAGAAGACCTGCTTTTTCGTTCTCTCCCATAGAAGAGAGTGCCTTGATAATGTTCAGAACATTAACCGTAAAATGAGCACTAATTTGCTTCTTTAGAGAAATAATCATTGCTTTTTGTTTCTTTATCTCTGCTTTCTGCAAGGAATTTTCTGCCTGGTATGCTTCCTTCTCTTTCAACTCAATTCTCTCTACCATATCATTGATGCCAAGAATCAAGCCATCAAAGTGCTCTATGCCAGTCATAGGCAGCATTGCTCCTTTTCCACCTTCAAATTCTTCTACTTCTGAAATAACAGACTGTATCGGCACAAAGAATTTCCTTTTCCAGAATCGTAGAAATATCTCCAGCATCAATAACAGCAATACTGCCATAATCAGCATGGCTACCATGAAAAGAATGCTCATTCCGTGATTGGAATCCTCGTATGAAATCAAAAGTTCAAAAGGAGTAAAACCAACTTGCTTATACACCATATAGGTTATATCCCTGCGGATATCCTCAATCTTTACTCCGATATAATTCTCCTCATTTGACAGAAGCACTTTTCCGTCTGCTGCAATGGCAATCTTCATATCTTCATTCTCTGTCATCTGTTCAAATAGTCGGTAAATATCATTCTCATTGGTCAGCATGACAATGGTTCCTATTCTTTCGCCCTCTTGATAAATGGTTGTCACATAACCAATGTAATTAACAGAGTCCAGTTTAATCTGAATATGACTGGTCAGTTTGTCCTTTTCTACAAGATTCATCATTCTGCGTACTCCAGTATTCCCAATCGTACCCGAAAAGCGGTAAAATCTTCCCTGCTCATTGTAGAGAATAATATTATCCATAAAAGAACTGTTTTCTGAAAGATTATCAATGGTTTCTTCTACATAAACTGCTTTATTCACAAATTCGATATTGTTTTCTTCAAGAAGAAAGTTCTGTACGTTTGCATCCTGTGATAAAGCAAAGGAAACTTCTTCTAATTGTAAAAAGGAACGATTCAACTCCGAAATAATCTGCTCCGAAACCTGCTCCATATTATTCATAACATTCTTTTGAATCACATTATGGATATTGACATAGAAAAGAAACCACATTGCTAGCATTGCAGCACTTAACGATAATACCGTCCATTTCAATTCCATAACCAGTGATTTCTTTTTCATCTTCATATTATGGTGTCACATTCTCCTTTAGCAGTTCATTCCAAAAATCCGACATGGCATCCATATTTTCATACAGATATTCTTTATTGATTTCCAGATAATCTATTTCGCTTAGTGGAACTTCATTTGCATCCTCTACATCTACTCTGGTAGACCAAGTACCCTTAGTCATATATGGCTTGATGCCTTCTCCTGTTCCATCGGTTTCTCCCATGAGAAAACGCACAAACAACTTGGCTGTATTGACATTTGGTGAACCCGCTGCAATCGTAACACTGTTTGGTGTGTAGACCGTAGAAAAAGGATTCAGCCGATAGATCGGCGCAAAATGATACCCCAGATCCTGATACCTCATCTTGGAAGAAATCATAATGCCAATCCAGTAATCATCACTGCCCACTCCTCCGATTCCTTCAAGAACCTCATCACTGCTATTCGTAAACACGATATTTTTTACAGCCTGTTCCCAGAAAAATTCTCCGGCTGTTTTTCCTTCAGGAACAGTCAGAACTTCTCCTGCATATTCTTCATATGCTTTTGCAATTTTCTCTGGTTCGCCAAGCACAGCAGAACAGAATCCATAAGTAGAGAAAGAACTTAATGGATTTGCCATAATGATTTTTCCCTTATACTGCTTTTCCGTCAATTCCCATATATTGTGGATTGGCTGCTCTCCAAAGACATTTTCATTGTAAAAAAACATCAAGGCTTCTCCGACAAAAACCAGTTCATTATCTGCATGACCTTCCTTTATCTTTGGCGCAATGTCTGTGGGAACATAGGAATATAAAATTCTCGGCTCTAGTAGTACACGATTTAGTGTTCCGTTACAATCACTGCAAATAACCAGATCGCAGGCATAGTTCTCCTTTTCGTAATTATCCTGAAGCATAGATACAATATCTTCTCCTCTGATATCCTTTATCTCTACTGTAAGTCCCGGATATTCCTTCTCAAAGCATTCTTTTACTTCAAATGCTCTTGAAGAGACAGAGTAGATTACCAAAGTATCTTCTAAAAGTGCAGATTCGTATAGTTCCTCTTTTGTAAGAGTATCCGAAAGATTGGCTTCTTCCAGCCATTTTTGCATCTCCTGTTGTTGTACAGACTGTTGTTTCTGATTGGAACAGCCCGATAAGCATAAAAACATAGACACAATCAGTATCCATATTAATTCTTGATATATTTTAGAAAAACTCATTGAAATTAACCTCCCATCTTATTCCAACTTCTGTATGCACTCATTCCAGAAGTCCCAAAATACCTGTCTGTGTTCGCAACTATATTTCTCATTTCATCCCTCAATTCTGTATCTTTATTTCTTGTTGGAAAATATTCCATACTTCATCTGCATAAATGTCCTCTTCGCCAAAAACGAATTGACTGATTCTTGTATCAACATCTGTCATTCCGTCCTGTCTGCCACTTACTTTTTCTTGCCAATCTTTGCTTCTAAACAACTCTTTTTCTACATAGTAATAGTTCTCATAGGAACGAACAGCTCTTGCATCCAGATACTCCACCAGAGAATTGTCTCCATTCCATGTAACACCGTTTGCAAATTCTTCTGACAAAACCAAAGGTCCTGCTCCAGCATAGTTTTTATTCTGCACACTATCATTTAAATACTGGAGTG
The DNA here is from genome assembly GCA_964483155.1 of uncultured Lachnospiraceae bacterium. Classification (GTDB taxonomy): domain Bacteria; phylum Bacillota; class Clostridia; order Lachnospirales; family Lachnospiraceae; genus JAAYYM01. The sequence goes on from CAZAAC010000072.1 coordinate 5,565, forward strand.
TAGTAATCACGGCTCTACTTCCATAGGTAGATAAATCTCCACTATCAGAAAACTTCCAATCTACTCCCTCTTCCCCAAAGGATGCTACAAAAGATGCTTCCTTTGACAACATCAAATCCATTATTTCAAAAGCTTCCTTCGTATGCGTGCTGTTCGCCGGAATAAATCCTCCTATACTTGGTTCATAATCACAATAAACTGCATTACGCTCTCCGTCAGTGCCAAGCAGCGGGGGCATCTGAATATATCTCGCCAATATATCCGAACAATTCGGATATATGATATCCGCGATACTTTGGCTTGTAAATGCTCCAACATAATCTCCTTGCGCATTTACCAGTTCCTTAAGCTGTCTGTTTGAATAATCATTGCATTCATCTAACAATAATCCCTGTACATGCATATCTGCACAGGTTTTCAAACCTTCCCTAAAATCAGGTTCCGCGAGGATACATGCACAATCATCATTCTTATCTACATACATTCGCCCGTGTAGAGGGTCGTTATAAATATAAGCATTCAAGATAAAATTGTAACTTTGCAGGGCATAAGACAATTCGCAACTAATTAAAGGCAGTTCATCCGCTATCCCATTTCCGTTGGGATCTTTATCTCGAAAAGCCGTTAAGACAGTCTCTAGGGCTTCAACCGTTTCAGGTACTTTTAACCCCAATGTTTTGAGCCATCCCATGTTAATCCACATAACCTGCATATTCTGATCTTTCCTGGTTGTATCCATGTTTGGTGCATAAAAAATGCTGCCTTGATATTCAATTTTTTCTCGCATGGATATAGAATCATATTGATTAAACAGAGCCGTATAGTGACTGTCCTCTGTTAGCAATTTTGACATATCAAATAACAGACCGTCTTCTGCATAACGTTGTAACTCGTCTGTGGTAAGAAAAGTCTCTTTCTCCGGAAGAAATATTGCATCTATCCTTCCCGTGTCGGATGTAAGGCAGGCATATATGTATTCCTTCTCATAGCCTTCTGATATATTTTCAAATTGTATATCATATCCGGTTGCATCTTCCAGCCACTGCGTATAATAGTTCGTATTAAAATTCTGAACTTGGTTGTCCTGCATGACTGCTATGGTAACTGTCGTTGTTTCCTCTTCCTGTCTTTGTCCATATATGTAGATATAGAGGATGCCTCCCATGATTGCACAGACAAACAACGTACCTATCCACTTATTTTTGAATAACCGCTTCATGGCATCTCCTTCAAAAAAATTTTGTAACTAAACACGCTCTAATTCATACTGACTTGGCGCCACTCCATAATAGCCCTTAAAAACTTTATTAAAATAAAAGTAATCTTTATAACCACACTCATTTGCAATTTGCTTCAAACTGAGATTACTTGTATTTAATAATACAACTGCATGCTTCATTCGTGTCTCTGTAACAAAACATGTCAATGTTGTATTATGATTCTTTGCAAACAGAGAGCAGATATATCCTGCACTCAGACCAAAATTCTTGCCAAGCTGCTCTAAAGTAAACTTTTCATTAAAGTGCGAACGCACATATTCAACCAATGCAACAAATGATGGATTCATCGGTTCTTCTGAATCTATGACATGCTGAGGATGTTTCTGTGCTAACTTCATTGTCAGTTTCTCCAAAACAAGCTGCACTTCCGGAATTTGCAATGGTTTCAACAGGTAATCAAAGCCCTCCTGCTGAAAAAAAGTTCTTGCATCCTCAAAAGTACCATACGCACTGAGCATAACAAACTCTGTATCCAGACCGTTTTTCCGCACTGTTTTCATGAAGGTATGCCCATCCAGATATGGCATCCTCAAATCAGAAAATACCACATCCGGTTTTAGTTCAAGTACTCTCTCCACTGCCCTTTTTGAATTACTCTCCATACCAATCACTTCAAAACCATTGTCCATCCACGGAACACTGGCTGCGATCTCTTTCATAATCAGTTCTTCATCATCTACCAAAAATACCCGAAACATAATACCCTCCAATCTCATCTATTTTACTATATTCATCCGCTAACATCTATTCATTTCTTTATAAAGGTCTCTTTTATTTTATACAAAATTTTGCTATATCAACATAGACTGGATTAAGTTTCATTGGTATTATCTTCATATCTTTACTGTCACTACCCCTATACACAATCAAAAAATAAGGGACAACCATATCAGTTATCCCCTGCAAACAATTGCTATTTCTACCCACAACATTTTCCCTAGGTTTAATAGTCATTGCGTCTTTCTTTTCTTTATGATAAAACAGGAACCCATACTTCAATCCTGCTTTCACCCTTTTCATCGGACTTTTCGCAATATCTGATTACATCTACTCTTGCTTTCTCGTTGAGCCGACAGTTTGATTTTGGAAACCACTCCTTGTAAATGTAGTCCATCACCGGTTGCATAGAGTCCTTCGCTTTTCCTTTATAGACAAATCTAATAAAGTTTCCTGCCGGAAGCTTCAGTACACTCATATTGGGAGTAATGTCCTCCGGTTTACTTACCTCAACCATGGCGTAGTAATCAAAGGCAAAATGCTCCTCTTTCAGAAGGGTATCGCTTGAATAGTCATTTACTCCGACAAGATAGTTCATATCCAGCCTGTTTTTTATTTTGTTCTTTTCTTTGTGCAGTCTATGCCACAGTCGCGGAATCACAAAAAACCCTTTTTTGGTATTTCCCTTGAATCCCACCAGAAATAGTTCATCCTTTTCAATCATTTCAATATCCATAATCCTGTCTCCTTTTAATTGAGTAAGATTTCCACTCACTTCAAATTTCAGCTGAATTGGACGAAATTGATGCTTTATCCGAAATTTGTGAGGCGTCAGCTTGTACATGCTCTTAAATGCAAGCATAAAGGACTGCTGCGACTCATATCCAGCATCCATGGCAATTTGAATGATGGCTTCATCTGTGAAAATCAGGCTTTTTGCTGCTTCCGTTAATTGTCTGCGCTTTATATACTGATGCAGAGGAAGTCCGACTATTCCCGTGAACATCCGATGTAAATGATATTTGGAATAGCCTGCGGCTTTTGCCATTTCATCCAGACTGATTTCATCTGTTATATGCTTTTCAATATAATCTATTAAAAAACATACCATTTGCGTATTATTATCCATGAGTATCACCTCCTCAGCAAAGGATAACAGTTCCAAAGACTCTTGTTTTCATAATTCTTGCTATCCTCATAGGATAGAACCCAATAATCATTTTTAAATCCTCAATCGTTAATCCTGCGTGTGTGGAAGGGATTCCCGGTTCCACTCAAATATTTGATTATTAGAAACTGATATTCGATGCTGCACCCCTATCTTGAATGCATCATCAGATAATCTCTCAAAGAATAAGGAAAGTGCGCAAATATGCTGTATAAATTAGGGACTGCAACTTCGTAACGGGATTTCAACCGCCTTTTTTCAATTATTTCAACAATTCTTTCCGCTACTTTATTCGGTTCTGTATAAGGCTGTTTTTCTTTGCGTTTAACATCTATGGCATATAGGCTTTTGTAAACCGAAGTCGGATTTTTCATCCAATTGTCCGATTGCTTGTCCATGGTTTTAAAAAAATAAGTATTAATTGGCCCCTTAATTGACTATGCTTGGTATTAATATTGCATATACTAGTAAGTTTCCTAAACCATGTATTAATACGCCCGGCCATATCGATTTATACTTTTGACATAAATACGGAACGATTAATGTTACTGGTATAAGTGTAATAAATGACCATCTCATAAAAAAATGAATGCATATATTCCACAGTAATCCGTTAATTAACCAGGCGTATTTACCAAAATATTTCTCCATTCGCGGCAGTGCATATCCTCTCCACAGAAGTTCCTCACCCCCAATATTCGTAATCAGCCATAATAACCAGAAGAAAATTGGGAAAGCATTACCTTTCAATCTTATGCCAAGAAAGGTGTCCAGAGGGACTTTAAATTCCATATCTATTCTGAAAAGATCTGGATAATAGCTTGGAACATGTAATCCCGGCAATGAGGCAAGCAACGGTCTTGAAAAACTTAATAGTGATTCTAAAACCTGCACTACAATGAACGCGCCAATTACAATCAATATTTGTCTTTTATGCAGTTTACCGATTCTAAAATAATCTGTAAAATTAATCCTGCTCATAAAAAAACGTGCAAAAACAAAACCGACCATAATAAGCACTGGTCCCCATAAGCATAAAAAAACTGACCAATGAATTGACAGGTTCCTCTTAATTAATTCTTCATATACCCAACTAAACATAAAAAATATACTAATCCCCGGAATGCCAAAAAAAAGCATAGCCTTTTTCATATTCATTTCCTTCATGTCTAAACACCCCTATTCTTATCTTTCATAAACAGTTTATCAAAAGTTGACTTCATAATTAATTCTAATGCCTCTTGTCCCGAATTCCCGATCATATTTTGATTGACAAATACCATAAAAAAGCTCATTAATGCTGCATTGAAAACTGTATCTGATACGGTCATTTCATAACCACTTTGTTTTGCTACATCAACGAAATCTAGCACCCTATTTTGATCCTGAAAGGCACCCCGCTCCTTTTCTTCTTCACTGATCTTTGACCATATTTCGTATAACAATTGTGGTTCTTTATGAATAAGCAGTAATGGCTCCTCATCCATATATCTTAATGACATCCAAATCGTATTTTTTAATGCCTCCGGAAATTCGTACTTTTTTAAAAAATCATGCAAGTTATCCATTTCATCTATATGCATTTTAATTTCAATATCCATAATTATGTTGTAGACCATTGATTCCTTAGATGCATAAAAATTGTAAAAGGAACCTTTTGCTATCCCAACTTTCTCAACAATTTTATCAACGCTTGTTTTTCTTATTCCAAAATTCTCAAACAACTCCCTTCCCTCAACTAATAATTTCTTCTTAATCAACTGCTTTTCATTCTCAGAAAAATGTCTCGGCATATTATCACTCCCATCAATGACCGCTTTTCGGTTACGGTCATTGTACCTCAATTATATGTTATTGTCAAATCCCATACTAATTCAATCGCTACATTTGATAGGTAAATGATACAAATTATAATAATAAATA
>CAZAAC010000073.1:0-10205 GCA_964483155.1 uncultured Lachnospiraceae bacterium
GAAAAAAAGCATGTAAGAGGGAAAGAAATAACAATTTCTACACCTGATAGTACAACAAAGGTTATGGTTATCCCAACGAATGAGGAGCTTGCAATCGCCAGAGAGACATTTGCATTAGTGCATTTGCATTAGTGCAGAAAAAATAGGTTGACAAGTGGTTTGGCAATATGTATAATTGTTTGAGTATGAAACGAATTTGAATTGACAATGACAGGAGGTGTAATAATGTCTATTTGTCCTAAGAATAAATCTTCTAAAGGAAGAAGAGATAAAAGAAGAGCAAACTGGAAAATGAGCGCTCCAGCATTAGTGAAATGCAGCAAATGTGGTGCACTTATGGTACCTCATAGAGTATGTAAAGCTTGCGGTTCTTATAATAAGAAGGAAATCATTCCTCAGGATTAGTCCTATAAAAAGACTCAAATAAGAGTCTTTTTTTATTGCAATTTTTAAATAAAAAAGTGATTGATTTTTACTATGATGTCTTGTATAGTAAGTTATAGAGTGCAGTAATGGGCATTTATATCGTACTGGAAGGAAGATAATGAATGCAGGTTAAGGTAAACGTAGCCGTGGATGCTATGGGTGGCGATAATGCGCCAGAGGAGATTGTGAAAGGTGCAGTGAGCGCAGTAAATTCAAGAGAAGATATTGCGGTTCATCTTCTTGGAAAGCAATCTGCGATAGAAGTGGAGCTTTGTAAATATGATTATCCGGCTGACAGAATTCATGTTATTAATGCGGATGAAATCATTCAAACGTCTGAACCACCAGTCATGGCTATTAGGAAAAAGAAAAATTCATCAATTGTAAAGGGAATGAACTTAGTGAAGGATGGCATTTGTGATGCATTTGTTTCCGCAGGAAGTTCAGGCGCAATTCTGGTCGGAGGGCAGTTTATTGTCGGACGAATCAAAGGAGTCGAGAGGCCGCCACTAGCACCTCTTATCCCAACAGAGAAAGGTGTTTCACTACTTGTGGATTGTGGAGCAAATGTTGATGCAAGAGCGTCTCATTTAGTCCAATTTGCAAAGATGGGTTCCATTTATATGGAGAATATCCTTAAAGTAAAGAATCCGCGAGTTGCAATTGTTAATATTGGTGCAGAGGAAGACAAAGGAAATATGCTTGTAAAAGAGACTTTTCCTTTACTAAAGAGTAGTCCTGATATTAATTTTATTGGAAGTATTGAAGCACGAGATATTCCGAGAGGGTTTGCAGATGTCATTGTATGTGAGGCTTTTGTAGGAAATGTAATCTTGAAAATGTACGAAGGTGTTGGGAGTGCTTTGATTAGTAAAATCAAAGAAGGCATGAGATCTTCCCTGCGGAGTAAGTTAGGGGCGTTACTTGTAAAACCTGCACTGAAACAGACTCTTAAGAAATTTGATGCTTCTGAGTATGGTGGCGCACCATTATTAGGTCTTAATGGACTTGTAGTGAAAGCCCATGGGAGTTCAAGAGAAAAAGAGATTATGAATTCGATTATTCAATGTGTTACATTTAAAGAACAGAATATTAGTAAGAAAATAAATGAAAAAATTAATATTATGAAAGATTAAAGGAAGGGCTAGACAATGGAATTTGAAAAATTAAAAAAAATTATTGCGGAAGTACTGAATGTTGATGCAGAAGAGATTACGATGGGAACGACTTTCAGTGACGATTTGGGAGCTGACTCATTAGATATTTTCCAAATTATTATGGGTATTGAAGAAGCTTTTGATATTGAGATTGCAACTGAAGATGCGGAAAAGATTATTTCAGTTGGTGATGCGGTAGAACAGATTAAGAACGCATTAAATTAGGATTGTTTAGGAATCGAGAGCCCTATGCATAGGGCTTTTTCGATGTTATGCCATAATTATTATGATTGAAACCATACATGATAGGGAAGAAAAGATGAATAAGTTGGCGGGAATTATGGAATTAGAAAAGAAAATCGGATATATTTTTCATAATCAAGAACTGTTAATACAAGCGTTAACACACAGTTCTTTTTCAAATGAAGACAAGGGAAATCTAACCGATGACTATGAACGATTGGAATTTTTAGGAGATGCAGTGCTGGAACTTGCAGTCAGCGAGCATCTTTTTATGACGAAGCCCGATATGTATGAAGGCGATATGACAAAGACCAGAGCAAGCATAGTATGTGAATTCACACTGGCAGTATGTGCGAGAAATATTATGCTGGATAAGTATATTCTTTTGGGTAAGGGAGAAGAACTTACTGGTGGAAGAAACAGAGATTCTATTATTTCAGATGTGTTTGAGGCACTGATTGGAGCCATATATATTGATGGCGGATTTGATGCAGCGAAAGAATTTGTCAGGAAATATGTGCTTGAAGATATTGAAGATAAAATTTTATTTTATGATAGTAAGACTATCTTGCAAGAGTTTGCACAAGAGTCAGGAAAGAAGTTAGAATATAAAGTGGTGGGAGAAAGTGGACCATCACACGACAAAGTTTATTATGCGCAGGCAATTATTGACGGGAAGATTGTTGGCAATGGCGAGGGAAAGATGAAAAAGAGAGCAGAGCAGCAGGCAGCATATGATGCGCTTATGATATTAAAAGAGAAGCAGGGAAAAGTATGTATTTAAAAAGTATTGAGGTGCATGGGTTTAAGTCCTTTGCTAACAAAATCACATTTAAGTTTCACAATGGTATCACGGCCATCGTTGGACCTAATGGTAGCGGCAAGAGTAATGTAGCTGATGCCGTACGTTGGGTGCTCGGCGAACAACGCGTCAAACAATTGCGTGGTGCAAGTATGCAGGATGTTATTTTTTCTGGAACTGAAACCAGAAAGCCAATGGGATATGCATATGTTGCAATTACGCTAGATAATTTTGACCATGCACTTTCTATTGATTATAATGAAGTGACAATATCAAGACGTGTATATCGTTCTGGAGAGAGTGAATACCTGATTAATGGTACAATCTGTAGACTTAAAGATGTATATGAGATGTTTTATGATACAGGGATTGGAAAAGATGGGTATTCTATTATCGGACAGGGGCAGATTGATAAAATATTATCAGGGAAACCAGAAGAACGACGTGAACTTTTTGACGAAGCAGCAGGCATTGTGAAATTTAAAAGAAGAAAAGATACTGCAGTCAAGAAATTGGAAGAAGAAAAAAATAACCTAACGCGTGTCAAAGACATACTATCTGAGCTTGAAAAACAGGTAGAGCCACTTGAAAAACAATCAGAAATAGCAAAAGAATATCTTAGAAAAAAGGGAGAGCTAAAGACCCTTGATGTGAACATGTTTTTATTAGAAGAAGAGCGTATTAAGAATCAGCTCGCCAGTGTTGATGAAAAATTGAAAATAGTTAATTTTGACTTGAAAGATGCACAGGCAAAGTATGAAAATACAAGAAATGAGTACGAAGAAATAGAAGTAAAGATAGAAACGCTTGATAAGATTATTGAAGAAAAAAGAAATCTGTTATCAGATACAAGCATATTAAAGGGAAAGTTAGAAGGCGAAATTAGTGTTTTAAAAGAACAGATACATTTTGCTGAGACAAACAAAGAGAATCTAGATATTCGTGTCGAGTCTATTAAAACAGATATGGATAAACGCGAAAAAGAACATAGTAAGATAGTTGAAGATAAAAAAGCACTGGATGAGCAGCTTGCAAAACTCGAAAAAAGCAGAGATGATGCAAGAGGCTCTTTAGGTATTGTGCAAGGCAAAATAGCAGAGTTGAATACTACTATTGAAAATGGAAAAAATGAGATTATTCAAATTTTAAATGAGCGCGCCGGCATAAAAGCCAAAATGGGGCGCTATGATTTAATGATTGAGCAGATTAATATAAGAAAAGCAGAGTTACAATCCAGATTATTGCGTGCGAAGAGCGATGAAGTGGAACAGGAAACGACTATTAAGCAATTATATGATTCCTTAAATCAAATTAGTGTTGATATATTGAAATCAAACAATGAATTGGAAGCATTTCATGAGAAACTTGCGCAGACAAAAGATGAGTTAATACATAAAGATAAGGAACTCGGAGAGGCGCAGGTTATATTTCATAATGAAAAGTCAAAGCTGGATGCCTTAAAAAATATGTTAGAACGTTATGATGGATATGGTAGTAGCATTCGACGTGTTATGGAGCAGAAGGATGTGACTGAAGGTATTATTGGTGTTGTTGCAGATATTATGGAAGTTGATAAAGAATATGAAACGGCAATCGAGACAGCCCTTGGCGGAAATATTCAAAACATTGTTACTGCGGATGAAACAGTTGCAAAGGCTATGATCACTTATTTAAAAACAAATAAGATGGGACGTGCTACTTTTCTGCCACTTACAAGTATCAAGGACAGAGGCGAGTTTACGAAACCGGAAGTACTTAAAGAGAAAGGTGTTATTAGTATAGCATCAGAGTTGGTTAAGACAGATAAGAAGTACAAGGATGTGGTTGGGCAATTACTTGGTGCGATTATTGTAGTTGACAATATTGACCATGCTCTTTTAATTGCAAAAAAATATAAGTATCTTCTTCGTATTGTAACAAAGGATGGGGAATATCTTACGCCAGGTGGAGCCATGGCTGGTGGTGCCTTTAAGAATAACAGCAATCTGCTTGGCAGAAAGCGCGAGAATGAGGAGCTTGAGAAAAAAGTTGCGGAATATCAGGCGATTATTGACAAGATGATGATTGATATTGAAAAAACCAAAGAAGCTAGAAATAAATTGCGTAATGATATTGAGGAATTAAAAAATTGTCAACAGGAAAGGTATATTGCACAAAATACTGCACAGATCAGTGTGAATCAGGCACTTGAAAAAAAAGAAGAAGCACAACGTGGATATATTGCGCTTGAAAAGGAAAATATAGAGATTGATGGTCAGATTGCAGACATCAGGAATAGCAAGGATTCTATTCAAGAGGAGTTAGGAACATCTGAAGAACGAGAAAAGGAATTGGAACAACAAATACAGGAAGCTGGAAAGGCTCTTAATATTCAGCGGAACGATGAGAACGATGAAGTTTTAAAGGTAAGTGAGTTAGAACTTGAAGTTGCCAATTTAAAACAAAAGCAAGAATTTGCACTACAAAATAGTGAGCGTATTCATGATGAAATAAAACATCTTACTGAAGAAATCACACAAATTAATATAAAAATCAGTGAGGCTGATGAGGATATAAAGAGTAAACAGAATAGTATTTCAGAAATTGAAAAGACAATTATGTCCAGTGTATTAGCTACTGATGAAAGTGAAATTGGATTAAAGAAAGCAATCGAGGATAAGGATGCATTAAATGGAAAGCAGAAAAATTTCTTTAAATCAAGAGAAGACTTATCTGAACGCATCAATAACTTGGACAAAGAAGTGTATCGTCTGACAGGACAGAAAGAAAAGCTGGAGGAATCGAGTGAGTCACAGATTAATTATATGTGGGATGAGTATGAAATCACTTTTTCTGCCGCTGTAGAAATGAGAAATCAGGAACTGACTGAGCTTTCCTCAATTAAAAGAGAGATTCTTTCCTTGAAGGATCAGATTCGAAAACTGGGTGATGTAAATGTCAATGCCATAGAGGATTATAAAAAACTTATGGAGCGTTATAGCTTTTTAAAGACGCAGCATGATGACCTGGTAGAAGCAGAGACTACTTTGTTAGGGATAATAGAGGAACTGGATATTGCAATGAGACAACAATTCCAGGAGAAATTTGTGCAGATTGGAAAAGAATATGATAAAGTGTTCAAAGAGTTATTTGGTGGTGGAAAAGGAACGCTTGAGCTGATTGAAGATGAAGATATTTTAGAAGCTGGTATTCGTATTATAGCGCAGCCACCTGGTAAAAAGCTACAGAATATGATGCAGTTATCGGGTGGTGAGAAATCACTGACGGCCATTGCATTGTTGTTTGCAATACAGAATTTGAAGCCATCTCCATTCTGTCTGCTTGATGAAATTGAAGCTGCACTGGATGAGACGAATGTAACTCGTTTTGCAAATTACTTACATAAATTGACAAAGCATACACAATTTATCGTTATCACGCACCGCAGGGGTACAATGGAAAAAGCAGATCGTTTATATGGTATTACAATGCAGGAAAAGGGAGTATCAGCACTTGTGTCTGTCAACTTAATTGATAAAGATCTAGAAGATTAATATAAGTATGTAGGAAAGAGTTTATATATGAGTGAGAATAATGAAGGATTTTTTGGAAGACTTGTAGCAGGTCTAGCCAAGACGAGAAACCGCATAGCAAAAGAAATCGATGCAATTTTTAGTGATGCTTCAGATATTAATGAAGATTTTTATGAAGAATTGGAAGAGCTACTAATTATGGCTGATATCGGTGTGCATGCAACTTCCGGTATCATTGAACGACTGCGGGAGCAAGTAAAAGAAAACCGAATTCAAGAGCCGTCAGAATGCAAAAAACTTTTGTTAGACAGTATAAAAGAGCAAATGAATGCAGGAGAGACGGCGTATGATTTTGAGAATAAAAAGTCCGTGGTTTTAGTTGTCGGGGTGAATGGTGTGGGAAAAACCACGACTATTGGGAAGCTAGCGAGTCAGTTAAAACAGCAAAATAAAAGAATTATGCTCGTGGCAGCAGATACGTTTCGAGCAGCAGCAGGAGAACAGCTTAGTGAATGGGCAAGTAGAGCTGGTGTTGATATTATAAGAGGACACGAAGGTGCTGATCCGGCGTCAGTCGTATATGATGCTATAGCTGCTGCAAAAGCAAGAAATATAGATATTCTAATATGCGATACGGCGGGAAGATTGCATAATAAAAAGAATTTAATGGAAGAATTAAAGAAAATAAACAGGATCATAGATAATGAGTATCAGGAGGCATATCGCGAAACGCTTGTTGTTCTTGATGGAACGACGGGTCAGAATGCGCTTAATCAGGCAAAAGAATTTTTGAAAGTTGCGGATATATCAGGGATTGTGCTTACAAAATTGGATGGCACTTCAAAAGGTGGAATAGCAGTTGCAATACAGTCCGAAATGGGTATCCCAGTAAAATATATCGGCGTAGGCGAGACAGCTGAGGATTTGCAAAAGTTTGACCCTAATGCATTTGTAGAGGCGCTCTTACAAAATCAGGAAAGAGGATAGTTATGTTAACACTAGATAAATTTGAAGAGGCTACAGAAGTAGTCAAAAAAGTAATTCATGAAACAAAATTAGTATATAGTGAGTTCTTAAGTGAACAGACAGGTAACAGAATATATTTAAAACCTGAGAATATGCAGTTGACAGGTGCTTACAAATTAAGAGGCGCTTATTATAAAATGAGTACCCTATCACAAGAGGATCGAGATAAGGGAATCATTACTGCATCAGCAGGTAATCACGCACAGGGTGTGGCATATGCTGCCAAATGTTTCAATGTGAAAGCGATTATTGTGATGCCTACTACAACACCACTTATGAAAGTGAACCGAACAAAGAACCTAGGAGCCGAGGTTCTGCTGAAGGGTGATGTATATGACGAAGCATGTACCTACGCACTAGAGCTTGCAGAAAAAAAAGGATATACCTTTATTCATCCGTTTGATGACTTGGCTGTTGCAACAGGACAAGGCACAATTGCAATGGAAATATTCAAAGAGCTTCCCCTTGTTGATTATATTCTGGTTCCTATTGGTGGAGGTGGGTTGGCAACAGGCGTAGCTACACTTGCGAAGCTGATGAATCAAAAGGTCAAGGTCATTGGAGTAGAGCCAGCTGGTGCAAACTGTATGCAGGCTTCCCTGAAAGAGAATAGAGTAGTAACATTATCGGAAGTCAATACAATAGCAGATGGTACAGCTGTTAAAACACCAGGCGTTAAGATTTTTCCCTATTTGAAAGAAAATATAGATGAGATTATTACGGTAACAGATGAGGAATTAATTGTTGCTTTTCTTGATATGGTCGAGAATCACAAAATGGTAGTTGAAAATGCAGGCCTGTTGACAGTGGCAGCATTGAAACATCTTGATGTCCAGAATAAAAAGGTAGTGGCGATACTCAGTGGTGGCAATATGGATATTATTACAATGTCTTCAGTCGTACAGCAGGGACTTATTATGCGCGATAGGATATTCACGGTATCAGTTTTACTTCCCGATAAACCAGGAGAATTGTCAAGAGTTTCAGGAGTACTAGCAGCACAAAATGGGAATGTCATTAAACTGGAACATAATCAATTTGTGACCACAAATAGAAATGCTGCAGTGGAACTTCGTATTACAGTAGAAGCGTTTGGGACGGAACATAAAAACGATATTATGAATACACTTTTTGAGCATGGATTTAAACCTAAGCTTGTTAGAACACTTATTTAGGTTGAGAGGACGTGGGTAAATGATTACAAAGTTTTTAATGGGTAATGAGGCAATTGGATTAGGTGCACTGCATGCAGGGGTTAATTTAGTGGTAGGCTATCCTGGCACACCTTCTACTGAAGTACTTGAAACAGTTGCTAAATATAGAGAAGAAGTAAACCCAGAAGTATATGTGGAATGGTCTGTGAATGAAAAGGTAGCACTAGAAGTGGCAGCGGGAGCTTCTTATGCGGGGGCCCGTACGCTTGTGACAATGAAACAGGTGGGACTGAATGTAGCCTCTGACGCTATTATGAGTTTAGCCTATATAGGGATAAAGGGCGGAATGGTTGTAATGGTGGCTGATGATCCGGGACCAATTTCTTCGCAGACGGAGCAGGACACCAGAAGTTTTGCATCATTTTCGAAATTACCAATATTTGATCCAGTTTCACCAGAAGAAGCATATGGAATGATACAAGAGGCTTTTGACTACTCAGAGAAGTATGCAACGCCAGTTCTGTTTCGCCCCACAACAAGGGTATGCCATGGCTGTGCCACAGTGGAAGTAATGGACAATATTAAGTCGCATAAACCAGAGGGATTTATAAAGAATTCAGCAAAGTGGGTTATTTTCCCACGGCTTTCCTACCAGAACCACTTAAAGATTGAAAAAAGAAATCAGGAAATCAGTGAGGATTTTTCGGATTCTCAATTCAATTCAATTACGGTCAATAAGAAAAGCAATAGTGACACAGCGAATGATAATAAGCGAAGAGTGGGTGTTGCCACAGGAGGTATCAGCTATGTATATACTATGGAGATACTGGACGATTATGCGGGCATAAACAGTTTGTTGAAAATAGGGACACCGTATCCATTTCCCGAAAAATTGGCACTTTCTTTTCTAAGGGAACTAGATGAAGTTCTAGTATTAGAAGAGCTAGATCCTGTAATAGAAAGAGAATTATTATATTTGTGCGGAAAATATCATTTAAATGTTACAGTAAAAGGGAAAATATCTGGAGATACTGCAAATGCAGGCGAGAATAGTGTCGAAAATATTAATTTGTATTTAAAAAAAGTTACAGGTTGTCAAGAAGATAGTAATATTGATTTGAAAAAAGCAGTTCAGATACCAATACTTCCAGCACGTCCTCCCGTACTTTGTGCAGGGTGCCCTCACAGAGCCTCTTTTTATGCAGTAAAGAAAGCAATGAAGGGTAAGAAAGCAGTTTTTTCGGGAGATATTGGTTGTTATACATTAGGAAATGCAATGCCGCTCGATATGGTGGATACCTGCCTATGTATGGGCGCGGGAATTACAATTGCGCAAGGGCTTTATAGGGTGGAGCCTGATACGGCTCATTTTGCATTTGTGGGTGATTCGACATTTTTTGCCTCAGGCATGACGGGAATTGTAAATGCAGTATATAATCAGAATGATATTATATTGGTTGTGTTAGATAATGCTACGACTGCAATGACGGGTCATCAGGTACATCCGGGAACGGGAAAGACTATGATGGGAAATGTCGTTGATAAGCTTAATATGGAAGCGATATTGAAAGCATTTGGTATAAGCTTTGTGGAAACTGTAAATCCACTAGAGTTAGACAAAGCAATAGAAACTGTGGAGGCTGCGGTTTCGAGAAAAGGCGTAAAAGCTATTATTTTCAAATCACCATGCATTGCATTCGTAAAACCAGCAGCCTTTTTTGCTGTTAATGATAAAAGTTGCATCCATTGTGGAAAATGTATCAAGGAGCTTGGATGTCCTGCAATCGTTAAGACGGAAAACGGTGGGGTAAGGATAGAGAAGTCACTATGTTATAGTTGTGGGGTATGTACATATGTATGTCCTGTTGGTGCAATTTCGCAGGAG
>CAZAAC010000074.1:0-10139 GCA_964483155.1 uncultured Lachnospiraceae bacterium
CTGCGACCTCCTGGTCCCAAACCAGGCGCTCTAGCCAAGCTGAGCCACACCCCGTCGTGTTTCTTTTACCGCGACGCAAGTCATATTATATAATAGCAAACTTTGAATGTCAACTGTTTTTCAGTAATCATTTTTATAGTAATCATTATGAGCTAATCATGAGTACTTAAGTGTAAAATGAGTTTCCCCTCTTCTATCAATCTCCATCATAATGTAAGAAGGTTTTTTCCCCTCTTGGCGTGGATATGTTATGCTCCCTGGATTTAAAATCGTCATCTCATTATCATACTTAATACTCGGAACATGCGTATGTCCACTTATGACAATATCGGCGCCCACCTTACATCCTGCTTCTTTCAGCTTTTCATTACTGTAATATACACCATGACGGTGCCCATGTGTTAGATAAACCCTATGCTTCCCTATATCAAATACACGCTCTTTTTCATACCGATAAAACAAATCATTATTACCACCAACCACTTCAACGGGACATTCTGCCATTGCGCTAAGGGCAAAAGCATCGCTCTCCATATCTCCACAATGGATTAAAAGATCCAATGGTTTTTCTTTCTCTATCACTCGATATAGATTTTTATTTTGACGATGTGAATCACTGACAATCAAAATTTTAAATTGATTCAATTTCCCTGTGCTAATTAATTCTGCCTTCATTTTACTAAGTGCTTTTCCCCTATGACTTATTTTGTTTTTTAGTGCGGAAGATAGCTCTGCCGTAGTACATTCGAATTCCGGTAAATAAAAAATAGGATCATATCCAAACCCATTTTCTCCCTTTTCTGCGTATCCTATTTTTCCTTCCACTGTTTCCTCTGTCGTAAGAATCGTCCCATCAGGAAATGCCGCAGCTATAGCACAAACAAATCTAGCTGTTCTCTTTTCATCTGGCACACCCTGCATTCTTTCCATAATAATCTTATTTTTTTCACTATATGGAGTATCTTCGCCTAAATATCTTGCAGAATAAATCCCTGGCTCTCTATTTAAATAATCGATTTCAAGTCCTGAATCATCTGCTAGTGTTAGCATACCTGTTTCTGCCATAATAGTCTTAGCTTTAATCATTGCATTTTCTACAAAAGTGCTTCCGCTCTCTACAATTTCTTTGTTTATCTCAGCTTCTTTCAAGGATATTATCTCCACATCCATATCCGATAAGACCATTCTGATTTCTTTCATCTTACCTTCGTTTCCAGTCGCAAAGATAATTTTCTTCTTAATTATGTGACTCATTTTATTCCGCCTTATTTTTAATCTCTAATTCGTTTTTTTATAGAATTCCATAATAGCATTGTATAAGCCTTTGGCCACATTTTCCTTATATCCCTCTGAAGATATAAGCAACACCTCCTGCTTATTTGTAACATATCCAACCTCTACCATAGCAGCTGCAGTTTCTATTTTGTCAAGCAATTCATTTTGTCCCGTCTCCTCAAAAATTCCCCTGTCACTAGCACCAGTCTCTTTTAGCAAGGCTCTCTGCAATACTTGCGCCAACAGCTTGTTTGTCACATTAGATTGATTTTCTTTATTGCAATAAGTTGTAACCAATCCCGTCATCGTTCTTGTGTTCTGATCTGCATTTGCATGAATGGAGATATACAGATCCACGCCCTCTGCATTCGCAAGCTCTATTCTTTTCTCAATTGTAGGATTAACGTCTGTTAATCGAGTGTAATATATCTGTATGTCATTCACATCAGTAAATAGCTGTTTTATCTTTCTTGCGATGCTAAGTGCAATATCCTTTTCCTCTATCCCATAAGCACTATTACCAGTTTCTGTGCCTCCATGCCCCGCATCTATCACTATGATATTGTCGTATAGCGCATGGGCTGGTGTGATTACCAACTGCACTTCACCCTCCATAACGACCGATTCACATTCACAAAGCTCATCAAGCACTACATAAATTCGTGTGCCCTCACTTATTTCTTCATAATATAACGCCTTAATATGTTCATCATCGCCATGAGGCAGGTTATCTTCAAAATAATTGCTTGCTACATGATTAACTGTAATTTCTACCGTTCTGTCAATATAAACATTTTCAACTAAAACATCTGTGTCCAGAATTCCCTGAGGTAGTGGAATTATCAGTTGCCCTTCTTTGAAAGAAATGTCTACAACATCTTTTTCGGTATATGCCTGCTCCTGCAAAAAAACTCTTAGTTGACCGATATGGTCATTGCAATAAATAAATACTACGACCACTATGGTAGCTATAATACTATAGATACTTCCAAGTATTACTATCTTCTTCAATAATTGTTCTTCCACAAAATTACCTCACTAATTTATCACTTGCTTTTCGGCGGTCTCGCTCCCATAAATTGGTAGTAATAAGTTTTAATCATACCATTATATATTTTTCTATTCTTATCTGCCTTTTTACCCATATATTTTTCAACATCCTCGTATCCTGTAATCACATAAGCAGACCAAGAGTCTAGATTATTAAAAGCCTTTCCTAATTCGCCATATAATGCAGGAAGCAATTCTTTTTCACCCACGCGCTCTCCATAAGGGGGATTTGTAATGATAAACCCGTATTTTTTGGGATGGGATAAATTAGCGACTGCACGCTGCTGAAAATGAATTAATTTTCCTACACCTGCTACTTCAGCATTTTCCCGTGCCGCCTTAATAATCTCACTATCGATATCGTAACCTTGAATATCAACATCTACATTAAGATCCATTAACTCATTTGCTTCATCAATACTCTCATACCAGTTTTTATGTCCAATTAGATTTTTCCAATTTTCTGCCGTAAATGAACGATTCATTCCAGGTGCAATATTAGCCGCCATCATAGCTGCCTCTATCGGAATGGTGCCACTGCCACAAAAAGGATCCACAAGAATCCTTTCCTTGTTCCAAGGAGTTAGCATAATCATCCCTGCTGCCAAATTTTCAGCTACGGGAGCTTTACTGACTAGCTTTCTGTATCCGCGTTTGTGCAAAGACTCTCCTGTTGTATCTAAACCAATTGTTACAACATCTTTCATTAAAAAAACGCGAAGTGGATAACTTTCACCATCCTCCTCAAACCATGAAACATGATAAACCTGCTTTAAGCGCTCTACCATGGCTTTCTTCATAATTGACTGAATATCGCTTGGACTAAATAGCTTACTCTTTACACTCGCAGCCTTTGCTACCCAGAATTTTCCTTCTTTTGGTATATATTCTTCCCATAAAACTGCCTTTGTCTTCTCAAATAATTCATCATAAGTCATCGCTTGAAAACTCGCGACCTTAATTAAAATTCTCTCTGGTGTACGCAAAAAAACATTAGCTCTTGCCACAGCCTCCTCGTCCCCTAGGAAAGTAACCCTTCCGTCCTCCACGAGAGAAATTTCATATCCGAGTTCTATAATCTCTTTTTTTAATACGGCCTCCATGCCAAAATGGCAAGGTGCTATCAATTCATATTTTTTCATATATCTAATATATGATAGTCCCATTTGACTGTCAATAAAATAATTATATGAAGTATTCACAAGATATGCTTCCATTTTGAATTTTTTTACAACATCTTGTTATTAGGTCAATAGTACTAAAAAATGTCAAAAAAATATTGCGTTTTCAGTTAATCTGTATTATAATTACATTGTAGGAAGAATTTACCCTTCAAAGAATTCTTCTTTACGACCCCTTATTAATTATTTATACTCCCCTCATCGAAGCCCTGTGGTTCCCCCACAGGGCTTCAAACATATTTTAAAAATGATAGTTTTTTCTCTTAAATTGTGTTATAATTTTACATATGATGTGAAAGGGGTTGAAATTATGAAAGAACTATTTCAATATGCTAATGATTATCTTAAAACAATAGATTCAAAAGATATGATTCTAATTAAGCTTTGTTTGATTTCCCTTGGTATCATAATCGGAATCAACATTCCCAAAAAACATCGCAAGTATGTACTTGTGATTGTTGTTTTCATATTTATCATAACATATATTCCTATTTTGACTAATTTAATCAGCAGTATACTAGGGCACAAAGATAATAGTTATATTACATTATAGACATTTTATAAAAGCGTCGCAGATCTTCAAAGATTCTGCGACGTTTTTGTCATGGTTGTGACAAAAAACATTTGTTTCCTTACCCTATTTGCGCTATAATTGTTTGTAAGAAACCACTATAGCAATAGAAGGGACAGATGATATATGTTTTATAAAAAGCTCAATTATCTTATGAATCTGACAAACATCTCTAATGTGGCGCTTGGAAAAGCTTTATCATTAGACCCTTCTTATATTAGCAGGCTTCGAAGTGGAAATCGTTCGCTTCCACAAAATGCAACTTTCTTAGTGCCTCTATCCCAGTATATAGCCCGAAAAATAGTTTCTGATGAACAGAGGCTACTTCTTAGTGAAGCTATGACTTCCATTCAGCTTCCCGCAACTGATTCTTATACTCTTTCTAAGCAACTGCTAGAATGGTTTTTACACAATTCAGATATATCTGAAAAATGTGTTCACTACTTTCTTGATACGCTTCAAAAACCTGAAAGCAAAAAAATCGAATTACCTGTAGCCACTTTTAATTATACAATATCAAATCACACAAATTACTACTATGGTCCTGCAGGTAAACGAGAAGCTGTTATAAGATTTCTTTACGCTATTGCAGAGGAACAGACGCCTCAAACCATTCTTCTCTTCAGTGATGAAAATATGATTTGGCTGACAGAAAGTATTGAGTATACTAAATTATGGTCAGCTCTTCTGATGCACTTACTCGCACAAGGAAATCGAATTAAAATCATACATACCATAAGTCGAAACATCGACGACATTTTTTTAGCCATCACAAAATGGCTTCCTATTTATATGTCTGGAATGGTTGAATCCTTCTATCTCCCCAAAATGCGTGATGGCATTTTTAAAAAAACACTTTTTATTGCATCAAAAACTGCTGCCGTTATTTCAGATTCCATCCAGGATCAAACGGATGCAATGATAAATCAATATATTGTCAACAAACAGGCTTTGGCCTCTTTTACACTAGAATTTAACAATTATCTGGCTCTTTGCCGCCCACTTATGAGAATATTTACTAATCATAATATTGCCCAATTTTATACTTCTCTTCAAGAATTTGAAATTGCTCATTCTCCAGGCTTATTTTCTGCCAAGTCGCTTTCTCTGCTCACAATGCCTGAAGACTTAATTGATCAAATCGGGCTACGGATTGCTTCACCTGATTTTATAAGTCTCTGTCAAACCCGCTTTACTCTTTTTCAAAATTATTTAGCACAAAATTCTTTTTATGATAATATTCTCTTGCCTCCACCAGACTCAGTAAAGAATGGTTCCGTCACTGTTTTAACGCCTGAAATATTGAAAATGACACCTATTTACTATACCTGCGATGAGTATAAGAAGCATTTGGAATCTATTATTACATTACTAAATACCAATTCAAATTACCATGTTACGATACAAGAAAGCAACGATAACCCTTGTTGGATTTATGCAAAACAGGATATCGGTGTCTTGTTTGGCAAGTATGAATCCCCTCTTGTTTTTTTATTGACAGAGCTCAATTTATCTTCCGCATTTTGGGACTTTTTCCATACGAAAGCGCCTTCTCCTAGTAGCAGAAAACACATTATTGCTACTTTAAGAAAATATATACGGAAGTTATGAGTTATTTATTTCCTCTTATTTGCTTTTTCTATAACGAAACACAATCAATAAAATAAAAACAAATAATAAGCCTAAATATAATGCTGGATAAAATATATCTATTACAAAGACAGAGTAATTGGAGCCAAAGTCTCGAAATCCATGCAACAGGAATCGTGATAATGTAAACCATGCTGCATAGGAAAGACAAGTCACGCCCTTCGGTAATTTGAATCTTTTTCCAATTAGAAATATGCCCAATCCTAAAATTGCTGCTACCACTTCAAATAACTGTGACGGATATACTGCGATTTTCTCTGGATATAATTGTCCGAAAAAAGGAATTGCCTGTATCATTTTTGTTTCAGCTTGTTTCCCCGGAAATGCCACACCCAAAATCGAATTTGTTATATGCCCTCCACAACAGCCATTTAAGAAACAGCCTATTTTCAGAATGATTATGGCAAGCGCACATGGAATGGTCAAAACATCCGCTAATTTCCAGAAATCCTCACCTCTAATAAAACTCCATAGTTTTAATGTAATTACAGCACCAATAAAACCACCATATAATGCCAGTCCTTTGTATTCTAACGACCATAAATGTAATGTACGACCATAAATTTCAGGATGCATACAAAAGTGGAACAAGCGTGCACCTAACAATATAGACATTACGAGTAAAGCTAGTAATACTATGCTATTTTTTGCCTTCACTCTGCGCAGACATAGCAATGCCGCAAAACACGAAAAAAGCATTGCTATGATTGCACAGGTTCTATAACTTTCAAAAATAAAATTTCCTATTTGAAAACGAGGTAGCATTTCCCTTACTCCTTCATTGTATCGTAGTCCATTAAAACGGTGATTTGTGTGTTTTCAACCTCCAAAAAGATACTTATGGTACCTTCCATATAAAATGTCTGTTCTTCTTTTGTAACTGTAAAATTTAGTTCTTGTACTATCTCTGTACCACTTTCAATGCTCTTTGACGTTCCTTGAAGTATCCCCGACTGATATGCACAATTAAATACTACGGGATCTGCATCTTCTCCATCAAATGGGGACGCTATGACAGTTGTTACTTGTGCTGATGTTCCAGCATCATCTAAGGCTTTCAATAAGATAGTGGCATCTCCTGATTTTCCTTCCAGTTCCTTTAAAATCTCAAGGTACATAATAACATCGCATTCTTCAACTGTACCATCCTCGATTTCTTCCATAGTTACATTCTTTTCTTCTTCCAAGGCTTGTAACAATTCCTGTGGAATATCCACTTTTGTACATGTATATGTCCCATTATAAGTCCCTGCTGCATCGGACAGCTTGGCACCATCTTCTACCAGCCCCATCTCAATAAGCGCTTTCTTATAAGCTTCTTCACCTTCACTCTTATTTATCATAATCAGCTTAACCACTGTCCATGTGCTGATCTCTTTGTCTGTATCATCTGTAATTTTCATATTGAGGTCACGTTCTGTATCTTTACTTATTTGTTCAGTCAGCTTTAATAACTCATCTATCCTCTCCTGGTAGCTTTCTTTTTCTGGATCAAATCCAAAACGATTTGTCTCTAACAAGTTTGCCTCTTTCATCATTTCCAGCAATTTAAGTGTGTCTTCTTCTGCTTTTGCAATTTTACCTTCTTTCTTTTTTCGCTCACTAAATTCTTCACGTAATATTTCTTTTGCATCTGCTTCTATCTGTTCTCTTTCCCTTTCCGTGGGGGGCTCTGTCATACTCTTCCTGAAAATCTGTAACAGCATCAATTATAATCTGTCTTTTAACACCTCGCATCTGATTCCATATGGTTTCAAAATCTCCTGCCTCAATACTCCCATAACCCCAAAATGGAAGTGTTGGTTCTTTCCCATTAATATATATGTCATAAGCCGCCTCTATTTCCTCGTTTTTCCATCGAGAAATTTGTCTGCTCGTAACTTTTGCGGCAGACACCAAAAGCTTACCAACAGGATTTGTAGAAATAACTCCTTCGGTAAGTTTTTTTGCTGCACCTTCATAGTCATTATTATTTACAAGCAATGCGGCATCACCAAAAGAACCCAACAGCCCTAAACTAGATCCAACATCTCCTAGCGCTCCTGCCGCTGTATCCGCATATTTTGCAAGTTGCTTCGCTGTAACCTGTGCATAGCATGATATAAATTGTGTCTCAAACTGTTCTGTGGTACCCGTTTCCGCTTCTTTTACCAGTTTTGTATAATCATTTTGATCCATCAAACCTTCTACAATATCTTGCAAAAGGGACTTGTCTACACCTTCTCCCATAACGCTTTTAACAAGCTTTTCAGTTGTATCCCTTAATGCTTTTTCAGTATCTGTACCCGCTTTTATGACTGCATACTTATGTGCAGCTTCCTTGGTTAACTCCTTTTCTGTCGCTTCATCTGCTGCAACCGAACTACAGTGATATGTTTCAAATGTAATATATCCTTCTGCTCGGTTCACTTCTAGAGGAACAATATGCTCCCACTCTTTCCCGTTATAATATCCTACACGGATATCCTCTGGGTGTTTTAGGTTTGCCCATTGCTCTTCGTCTATACGGAAAGAAACTGTGAGAGGCTCTTCAAATCGTTTAATTCCATCTTCACTTTCTATATCCAAGTCATATACTTTACTAATATGCGTACCTTTTTCTTTTTCTAAATCTGGTGCATTTTTTACCGCATCCACAGTTAACTCAACAGGAGTTGATGTGGCACCTTTTGGCACCTTAATGGCTATCCCATTTTCAGACAATGAACCCAATTCCAAATTTTCCTCGCCTATTGTTGCACTAATTTCTGCTTTGTCAAAAAGCCCAGATTTTATTCCAAAGAAACTCAGTATTGCGATTACAATAATAATTACTAATCCTATTCCTCCACCAATGATACCCATCCACAGTCCTTTTTTTCCTCTTTTGGCTTTAACTTGCTCCGCTCGCTGTGGCGGCAGGCTTTCACTACTCTGCTGCTCAGAAACAGTTCCTATCCTTTGTCCACATTTCTCACAAAAGTTACTATTCTCATCAATAGATTGTCCACAATAGATACAAAACATGCTTATCTCTCCTCTCAAATAAATCTTTTTTCAATTACGTAGAATCATCTTATTAAAAAATTATAACAAATATGGCATAATTAAAATGGAATTAACTTAATTTGGAAATGACAAGATAATTTTTTGGTTTGTCATGAACATGACAGGATGGAAAAATCAGCAAACGTGTGGTTGTACTCTCTTTTATACTTGCAGATACCTAATAACATGCTATAATAATGAAAGTGACAATTTTGAAACGGAGAAAATAAAATGGATAAAAAAGAATTTGCATTGAAGAAACATGAAGAATGGAACGGCAAAATAGAAGTTATAAGCAGAACGACGTTAGATAGTATGGAAGATTTATCAGTTGCATATACACCAGGTGTTGCTGAACCCTGTCTTAAAATCAGCGACAATGTAGACCTATCTTATCTTTATACACGCCGCGGTAATCTTGTCGCCGTGATAACAGACGGAACTGCAGTACTTGGGCTTGGCGATATAGGTCCTGAAGCCGGAATGCCTGTTATGGAGGGCAAATGTGTACTCTTTAAAAGATTTGGTAATGTAGATGCCTTCCCACTTTGCATCCGTTCAAAAGAGGTTGATGACATTGTAAATACGGTTTCCTTACTTGCAGGTTCTTTTGGAGGCATTAACTTAGAAGACATTTCAGCACCTCGCTGTTTTGAAATAGAAAAAAGATTAAAGAAAATCTGTGATATTCCTATTTTCCATGATGATCAGCATGGAACTGCTGTTGTTGTTCTCGCTGGGCTTATTAATGCTCTAAAGATAGTTGATAAAAAAATGACAGATATTGAAGTAGTCGTAAACGGTTCAGGTGCCGCAGGCATCGCTATTACAAAACTACTTATGAAGACTGGCTTAAAAAATGTAGTTTTGTGTGATACAAAGGGCGCCATTTATGATGGTCGTGATCACTTAAATAGTATAAAAGCAGAAATGGCTAAGATATCAAATCTCAAGAAGAAGCAAGGTCAACTCGAAGATGTAATTAAAGATGCTGATGTGTTTATTGGTGTTTCAGCACCTGGCGTTCTCACTTCAGAAATGGTTTCTACCATGGCCCCTAACCCTATCGTTCTTGCCATGGCAAATCCAATTCCTGAAATCATGCCAGAAGAAGCAAAAAAAGCTGGCGTTGCCGTTATGGGAACTGGTCGCTCAGATTTTCCGAATCAAATCAATAATGTGCTTGCTTTTCCTGGTATTTTCCGTGGCACTTTAGATGTTCGCGCAAAAGATATCAACGATGAAATGAAATTAGCTGCAGCCTATGCGATTGCCGCTACTGTTAGTGATGAAGAATTATGTCCTGACTATATTATTCCAAATAGTTTCAATGAGAAGGTGACCCCGGCCGTAGCAAAAGCAGTAGCACAGGCAGCACATGATAC
>CAZAAC010000075.1:0-10137 GCA_964483155.1 uncultured Lachnospiraceae bacterium
AGATTATACACACTAAATGAAGTGCCATATTAAAAAAGCGCAGATACCGTAATATCAACATATGCCCATAATAGTATTATTAATTATGGGCATATGATATTATTAGATTTCTACTGTTTCTTTAAAATGAAAAAAGTAATAGTAGAAACCAATCCACCTAGTGATGTGCCCCATATTAAATCGATGATGGTAATCTTTATTGGCCAATCTTTTAATGTGGCAAGATTTGTTAAATCGTAAGTGGAATAGGTTATCAATCCGAATAGCATGCCAACAAGTAAGGCATATGTCCAACTATTTTTTTCCAACGCAGGGTTAATAACAAAAAAGATAAGTCCAGCAATAAATATCAAGTAAAATAAAGCTGCAACAATCCAATTCGGTTTTTCACTCATGATGTATCCTAATTCCTTCTGATATAACTTTCTTGCGACAACAACCAACCACACAATATCAATTAAAAAAAATGTTACGAAAGCAATTGCATATGTTTTAATTATTTCCATCTTTATAACCCTCCATTTTTATTTTTTTTTGGAAACCATGGTATAAATGCACTTGTTCGCATCTTATAATCTTCAAACTCTTTATTCCCTTTATACTTCTTCTCTAGTAATCTTACTCCTGATACAAATACTAAAAAGAAAGTCATCAGAGCAGGTCCGACAATAATCCACAGTCCATTGATATTACTAATTGCAATTAAGAATATTCCAAACCACATGGATGAATCACCAAAATAATTCGGATGTCTTGTTAGTGACCAAAGACCTTTGTCCATAATTTTATCTTTATTCAATGGATTCTTTATAAATTGTTTAAGCTGGTAATCGCCGCATGACTCAAAGAAAAAGCCGACTGCCCAAAGGATGATTCCCAAATAGTTATACCAGGATAACGCTTGTGTTGTTGTACTTGCGTATATTACAGGCAGGCTTACAATATACATAATGATCATCTGCAAAAAATATACATTGAAAAATGATTTTAATAACACAAACTTATTCCCCCATTGCTGTCGCATATTTACATAGCGATAATCTTCAGGCTTTCCAAGGTTTCGCTTTGCAATATGATAAGAGAGACGCAGTCCCCAGATTGCAATACAGATTGTTATGATGATTCCTTTTGAACCCGCTTCTGCATTTCTGAAAAAATTATATAACGCCGAGATGACAAAGCCGGACCCCCATGCAATATCCACAATGGAATTGTTTTTTTTAATTTGCCCAATCATAAAAACTATAAAAAAGAATGTGAAAAGCAAAATAAATGTTTCTAAATACATACCTTTACCCCCTCTTTCTCTAACAAATATGATATTGCAACGGCGCCTTCTCCAGCACTGATTGCAATAATTGATGATGTTTCCATTATATAATCTGGTTCATATCCAATGATATGTGTCATTAAGATTGCGAGATCTTTAGCACCTGCCTCATTGTTAACATGAACAATATTATACTGCTGAATACGTGAACTACTTAGAACGCGTTTCATATGGTTTACAAGCTTTTTGTTGCTTCCAGCCATTGAAAAAGCAATGCATTCTAATTTTCCTTTTCCCTCCTTGTCTAGGGTGATAATTGGCTTCATCCCAATTTTTTTGGCAATATTTCCTGCTCGCATACTTAAGCGGCCAGACTTAATCATGTTATCTAGGTCTTTTACCTGAACAAGTATCTTACTTAATTCAATAGAAGATTCAAGTCTTTTGATGATTTCATTGTGTGGCAGACCTGCTTTAATATATTCAGCACATTTTTTCACAAGTAAGCCCTGCGCACCTGAGTTCTGTCTTGAATTGATTACGCTAATCATAAAATCTTTATTTTTATAGTTTTTAGCAGAGTTATAAAAGCTGTTATATGTTCCACTTAATTCTTTTGATACGGCGATGATAATAATTGATTTATAATAAGTTGATAAGTAATCTAAAAGATTATCAATTTGCATTGGGTTTGGTTGTGATGATGTTGGTAATGCTACTTCATGAGAAACCATTTCCAATAATCTTGATGGTTGAATGGTCAACTTATCAAAAAAGTTTATACTTTTATATAATATTTCCAAATGAACAATTTGTATCTGATGTTCATCGATAAGTGTTTGTGGAAGATCGGCTATACTATCTGTTACCAATGCTATATTGTATTTTCTGCAATTGATAATTGCCTCCTGATGATACATATCATCGACTTTTTGATAAATCATAGTTCCATGGTACGATAGAAAGTCAAAAACATCTGCGGGTACGTTTGTATGTATGTGAACTCTACACTTTGTTCGACTGCCTGCAACCACAATAGAATTTCCCAGTTGTTTCAGCTCCATTTTAATAATTGCAATATCAACATTAGTATTTTCTAATAGGCATTCTGCACAATATCTATTACCTTCCATATCAAAGTGTGAAATAACGGGTATAAGTTTGACGATGTTTTCTTCATTATCATCGATAAGGTTTTTTAAGTCACTATTCTCTCCATTTTTTAAATAGTGCAAGGCACCTTCAATAAAATAAGTAAATCCCTTTGCGCCTGAATCAACAACATTTGCTTTTTTAAGAACAGACAGTTGTACTTTTGTTTTGTCCAGTGCGATTTCAAGTGTGTGGTAAGCATGATTAAAAACATCTAAAATGGATGTATGATGAATGCTTTCCTCTGAAAGAATTCTTCCCCATTCTCTCATAAGTGTAAGAATAGTGCCTTCCACGGGATTCTCAACAGCTTCATATGCATATTGTGCGGCAGATTTACTGGCGTTTGCATAATCATGTATAGAAATCTGTTCTTCAGCTTCAATTGTTTCACTAAGTCCCCTGAAATATTGTGCAAAAATAATACCTGAGTTACCTCTTGCTCCAGTTAAGGCAGCTTCAGCTACTGATTCCATTGTTTTCTTAACCGTAATATGATATTTGGATTTTTTTATGATTGTTTGCATCATAGAAGACAAGTTACTTCCTGTGTCTCCATCTTGAATTGGAAAAATATTGATTCGGTTAAGAACTTCTTTGTTTTGTATTACTTTAAAAGCACCATGCATTAATGAGTCATAAATCTGCTTACCTGTCATTTGCATCTTATCAACCTCCAATATGGTTTTTCTTGATAAAGATATTTTTTCGTGGGTAACATCATGGTCGACTACTATTATTTAAGTAATGAAGTTATTAATCAAATAGTTGATATGTAATTTTTTGTGTATTCTTTATTTCTATTTACTAGTTTACTACAAATATTTACATTTTTCAATTAAATTTGATAGTATGTATTTATTCTGGGTTACTGGTTATTCTTACATATTTTAAAGAGTTTAATAAAATTGTATTGATATATTCAATATAGCTGATATTATTATAAGCAAGGGACAAGAAAACCTTTCATGATTCTGTGCTGGGTGTAGTTGTGCTGAAAATGTGACGAAAGATTACTATAAAAAATGTGAAAGTGAATAGAATAGTAGCACTATCAATAAAAAAAGATTTTATTTATGCATGTTAATTCGAGAGAGGAAGGAATAAACTATGGACTGGATATATGAAGAAGGACGTATTTATTGTGAAGATGAAAGAAAAAAATTGATGGCAGAAGTAATTTTTACAGCTAAAGCAAATGGAGAGATTGATATAGAACATGTCTTTGTGGATTCATCACTACGAGGACAAGGAATTGCTGATAAGATAATGGAGGCAGTAACAAAATACTTAAGGCAAAACGGATTAAAAGCAACTGCGACGTGCTCATATGCAAAGAGCTGGTTAAAAAAGAATAGAGCTCTCTATGAGGATATTATATCTTTAGATGAAAATGAGATTATTGCATGCAAGATTGATGGAAGGCATTAAACGTGTGAAATATTTGAAAAGTTAAGCATACAATGCAAGGAGAGGATATCTATGAAGACTTTAAATCAGCTTATCAGCGATTACACATGTAATTTGAAACAAGGAGAAATGCAGATTGCATATAAAGTAATAATGGAGTTCATTAGCAAATTGAGAGGCAATTTTGTTAAGAGATATCCAGATTGTGACATAAGTAGCATATATCAGGGCTATATGGACATGTCATATTTTTCAATCAGTTCAGAGCTATTAAAACAGAAAGGGCTTAAGATTGCCATAGTCTATCTGCACGAGAAGGGTTGTTTTGAAGTTTGGCTTTCTGCACGAAACCGAGAAATATCAAAGCAATATTATTCTAAATTCTGCGATAAGATATTTGATGGCATTACAATATTTCATGATCAATATAATCAAGATGCAATCATAGAGTCTACCTTAACAGTTTCGCCAAATTTTGAAGAGCAGGAATTATTGATTGATATTATTGTACAGGGAGTTGAGCAGTTTATAACGATAGTAAATCATCATCTTACATGTTAATTTAAATTTTTTTCTTTGATAAGTATGCTTTTGAATATGGCCAGTCAGAAATGCTATTGACAATATCCAACGTTGGTTATATAATTTACTCAAGATTGGGTAAAACCTATGGAGGTTAAAAATGATAAGAGGCATAATACTGTGCTATCTAAAAATTAAGTCAACCCACGGTTATGAGATACAGCGATATTTGCAGTTGTCAGGTGTAGAGCATTGGGCTAAGATTCAGTCTGGTTCCATTTATTATGCCCTTGCCAAGCTAGAAAAGGAAAAGAATATTGATGTCTTAAGGGAAGAAAGGACTGGCTCCAGGGTAAGAAAGATTTATCAGATCACAGATAAGGGTATTGATACTTTACAGGATGAGATGAAAGAAGCGCTAAGCACACCGATTACGAATGTTGGATCTATCAAGTTTTTCACAGCCCCTATTTTATGTACATTATCAAGAGAAGATATGGTAGAGATTATCCATAAGCACCTCGGTGAACTAATGGAGCAAAAGGAATACTGGACTATCTGGCATAAGGCAAAAAGAGGGGAAAAGCCAAATGCTTTGACGGATATTAGCTTTGAGATGACCATTCAGGGCATAGCGTATCAGATTAGGTGGCACGAAGAACTGCTCAAGCATTTAGATGCCTATATTGAGGAAAGCAAAGGAATGATCCAGACATTGGAGCAATTTGATGTCAATGAATATGAGAAGCATGCTGGAAAAAGCCAGACCGAGCAAAGTATCGAGTATATGAATCATATCAAGGAGTCTATGAAGGATAAGCCAGAGATGTTAAAAAGCCTAGATGTACTCATAGATGAATTAAGAAAGCAGCTGTAGTGGATGTTTAATTAACAGGGAATTCATATTGGGATTCCCTTATATTCTACAATATGTATACAACATTGGATATAAAACATTGGATAATTTAAGGAGGAAGTGTGAAAATGAGAGAGAACATGTTACAGGTGAAAGAAATTACAAAGCGTTATGATGGAAACTGTGTAGTGGATCACATTAATTATCAGGTTAAGGAGGGTGAGATCCTGGGATTCCTTGGTCCGAATGGAGCGGGAAAAAGTACTACGATTAAAATGATAACCGGAATTGAGGATTTTGACGAGGGGGAAGTAATTGTAAAGGGAAAGAAGCAAGTAAGTACTACAAAGGAATTCTGTCAGATGCTTGGTGTAGTGCCACAGGATATAGCAGTCTATACCGACCTGAGTGCATATGACAATGTCAGCTTTTTTTGTTCACTTTATGGATATACAAGAAAAGAACTGGCCAATAGGGTAGAAGAGGCCTTAAGATTTGTAGGTTTATGGGAAAGACGCAAAGATCGACCAAGTAAATTTTCAGGTGGCATGAAGCGAAGACTTAATATTGCATGCTCCATTGCACACTCGCCCAAGCTATTGATCATGGATGAGCCGACTGTTGGTATTGATCCACAATCAAGAAATTACATTTTGGAAGCAATTAAAACATTGAATCAAAGAGGAACTACTGTAATATACGTATCTCATTATATGGAGGAAATTGAGAGCCTCTGTGATCATATTATCATTATGGATCATGGAAAGATTCTGGAGGATATGCAAATAGGTGAATTAAAGTCTAAGTATGCAAAGCAGGGATTGCTTAATTTGGAGGAAATATTCTTGTCCATTACGGGAAAGGAGCTTAGAGATGAGCAGGCAGGATAACATGAGGGATACAATAGGGATTAAAGGAGGTAAGGTATGACAGCATTTTATGTGGAGTTAAAATTGAATATAAAGAGAAGAATGACAGATGGTTTTGCTGTGGGGTACAATATTGTATTTCCAGTCATTATGATTCTTCTGCTTGGAACCCTGTGTAAGGGTTTATATAAAGGAGAGGTGACAAGTTATCAGTACTATTCCCTTGTAATGATACCTTTCTGCATACTCATGGGAATCGTTACAGTTGCATATGCTGGAAAAGATGATGCCTATGCGAAGGTTGCACAGAGAGTCCTTATATCGCCCATTACAAAAGAAGCAATTGTTATGAGCAAAGTTATATCATGTACAATCGTATTTTCAATATGCAGTCTTCTGGTATACGCAATTACTTCACTTTTTTTCCATGTCCATAATGGAAAAAGTATAGTAGCAATTGGTATACTATTAATAAGTGTCAGTTTTTTTATAAGTGCAATTGGCACAGTGATTGGCTTGGGAATGAAGAATTTCTTAAGTATAAAAAACATAATGACAATTCCCATTTGTCTATTCGCTATCCTAGGAGGAACTTTTTTCCCAATGGGGAGTTTTCAGACAGATATACAAATGTTCATAAATATTTCCCCAATCACCTGGATTAACCGGTCTTTGTTTTTATCTATATTTGACCAGAACCAAAGCTTAGTATCTCTGATATCAGTTATTTTAATCATGGCAGGAATGGTCTGTGTGTTCATAGCCGTGAAAACTTTTCGAAAGGAGGAATATATGTATGGCGATTTACCTAATTATAAAAAATAATTTTAAAAGAGTGTTTGCTACAAAATTCACCTATATGGTAATGATACTCATCCCAGTTGCAATCAGTTTTATTAGTATTCTTTCGGATTCTATTTCGAATCCGAAGATTCGTGTAGGAGTAATTGGAAATGCAGAAGCACTCGTGGAGATAACAGATTATTTTTTGCTATACCCGTCAATTTATTGTGAAACAGCAGAGACAGATACTAGGCATACAGACATAATCACTGGAAAGTACCAGTATCTGATTGATATGACGGCAGACAGTACGAATAGCATAGAAGAAAGCATTCTGGCAATAATAACGGCAGAAAAACAAAAGCAGGAGAGTAGATCTGTCGGGATGGCACAGACAGATCGAAAATTTGCACTTCTATTAACAGCTTATATGATGATTGCATCCATGTATGCGGCAATTATGATTCGTGATAAGAAGAATGGGACTATGGAACGTTTTTGTGTTGCTGGTTTCAAAAATCATACATATCATCTTGGATTTTTTTTATCCACGGGACTGGTTATGCTATGCCAGTTATCATTAGCAGTTTTAATATTTTCTTTGTTTGATCGGAGTTTTTCGGTCTCATTTGTAAGAGCAATAGAGATGATTATTTTTATGGCAGCAGTAGCGAGTGCTTTTGGAGTGGGCATTGCCTCAATTTTAAAATCAGAACTACGTGCCAATATAACGGCATCCTCCATTGTTGCTATTTTATCACTTTTCGGAGGAACCTTTATACCCATTGAACAAATGCCAGAATTATTCAAATTTATCAGTATCATAAGTCCAATCAGGTGGTTGCAATTACTTCCATGAAAGTCATTGCCTCTTTTCCTGTATTAGGGTACTCAATCAAAAAATGGAATTTTGTAGCGGCATTAAATTGGTATCAGGATATTGTAAAAAACTTGACACCTAAATGATTGTAAGCGAAAATGTAGAAAACCAAGAATTAACCTATTTATGATTTATAAATAAAAAAATTTTTTGTCACAACTACCGAGTTGTGTTGTCTAATATTAGGAACAGATAAATAAGGAGGTATCGTAATGGAAAATGAAATATTCATCTTGGTGGACAAGGCAGTGGAAGGTGACAAGAAGGCGCTGGAAGGCTTGATACTAAGCGTTCAGGACATGATATACAACCTATCGCTTCGTATGCTGGGTATGCCTTGCGACGCAGAAGATGCCACACAGGAAATTATTATTAAAATAATTACGCAGCTTTCAACTTTTAAGAAAGAGAGTGCATTTTCCACCTGGGTATATCGAATTTCCAAAAATTATTTAATTAATTACAAGAAGTCAGTGTTTGCGCAGCGGCCACTTAGCTTTGAGTTTTATGGGGAAGACATTAATAATGGATTTCTCCATACTTCGAATCTTATGATGCAAAGCGTGGATGAGAATATTTTGACCGAAGAACTGAAGGCTTCCTGCACAAATGTTATGTTACAATGTCTTGATCCGGAGAGTCGCTTGATTTATGTTCTTGGAGTTATGTTTAAAGTGGATAGTAAAATTTGTGGAGAGATTTTAGAAATCACACCAGAGGCATATCGCCAGAGATTATCACGTATAAGAAAACAAATGGGGACTTTTCTAGGTGAGTACTGTGGATTAACGCCAACGGGCAAATGCAACTGCAAAAAGCGTATAGGATATGCAATACAGAATCATAGACTTGACCCGCAAAAACTAGAGTATAGTGACTTGTCAAAAAGTGATGATTTTTTCGTTACAGACTATACCCAGGCGATGGAAGAAATGGATGAATTGTCTCTTGCTTTTGCTGTACTACCCCAATATCGTTCCCCGGATGCGGTAAAAAACTATATCAAAAATCTGTTGCGTTCAGATAATATGAGAGTTATTTATGGAAAAATATAATAAAAAAATATGGAGGATACTATTTTATGAAAGAATTTATGTTGACATTATTATTAGGTGTTGTGGCAGGAGGAATTGATGTATTACCAATGATTCGGATGAAGCTTGATAAACATGCAATTGCATCTGCATTTGTATTCTATCTTATACTTCCTTTTATCATTCTGAATGTTGATTTATTTGGTATTGCATGGTGGTTAAAGGGAGGCATTGCAGGTGTTGCATTAGCGTTGCCCATTATGATACTGGTGGCAAAGGAGGGGGAAAAATCATATATACCTATGGGTATTTCGTCCGTGCTATTGGGAACGTTAATTGGAATTGCAGGTCATTACCTGATATAGGTATATCTGGTATACCGAAACAATATTCGAAAAACAAGCTTAAAAATAGCTTGTTTTTTATTGACATATACAGTTAAACTGTATATTGGAAAGGTCAGAATTGCCGCAGAAACCATGTATGGGGCCTTAGAAAATCTAACAAAACATAAGTTGATTATGCCAGTTTTATCGGAAGATGCCAGAAGAAAAATATACCTGATTAGCAAAGATGCTATATAAAAGAAAATTATAAATTTATCTGTAACGAATACATTGATTTGCATACTAATAAAAGAAAGGAGAAAATGAATATGGATTCAATGGAACAGATTTATAAAAAATATGCTAAAACCGTATATAGTTTTCTCCTGTCCCGAACAAATCAAGCGGAGCTTGCGGAAGAATTGACCCAGGAAACCTTTTATCAGGCGATAGGCAGCATAAATCGTTTCAAGGGAAATAGTAGTGTCAGTACATGGCTTTGTGCGATTGCAAAGAATGTTTGGAAAACCTATCTGCAGAAGTACAACAAAGAAGATCTGACGGAAGAAATAGAGGATGGGATTTCTGGTTCTGTGGAACATGAGGTGCTTGTAAACTGGGATAAGGTTGAAACCATAAAAGTACTTCATCAATTGGAGGATCCGATGCGGGAAGTAATGTATTTGAGATTGATTGCAAATTTATCTTTTCGGGAAATCGGGGAAATTATGGAGAAAACCGAGAATTGGGCAAGAGTAAATTATTATCGCGGAAAAGAAAAAGTCGCGCAGGAGGTGAAGAATCATGAAAGATAAACAATCGTGTGCAATGATAAAAGATTTGTTACCGCTCTATCTGGAACGGCTTACGTCAGAAGAAACAAATCAAAATGTGAAGGAGCATTTGGAGGGATGCAGTAGCTGTCAATCAATATATGCCTCGATGCAAGAAGAAATATCAAGAGAAAATGAGCAGGCAGATGAACGTACTGAAATCGCAAAAGAGGTAGATTATTTAAAAAAAATAAGAACTACT
>CAZAAC010000076.1:0-9900 GCA_964483155.1 uncultured Lachnospiraceae bacterium
CAAATTGCTCATGGTGTGAACGTGTCATTTGATAGGTATAGTTTATAAACTTACTATTAGGCAGGAGATATCTATACTTTTCAATTGAGTTTGCCGCCAATACCGTATGGGTTTTCATAACTGCAAACTCCTGCTCCGTATATTTTCCATCTTTTTGAAGAACATAATCCGGAATTCCTATTTTACCCATGTCATGAAGTCTTGAGGATAACAATATTAGTTCAAAATCTTCTGGCTGAATACCAAAATTAATACCACTCATTAACATTTCTTTCAATAAGACACTCATATATTTTGATACACGTAGGCTATGCATGCCAGCAAATCTATCTTTTTCTGTAATTAAATCTGTTATAATCCCAATGATAAAATATTCCAGTCGCATTGCATTCTGCGTTTGAAAAGATGCCGTCTGTTGCAATTGAACAGTATATGTCTGCATTTGTTTTTGCTGATCTAAAATCTTTATCTGCATTTCTATCCGTTTACGCAATAGTTCCATTATGATTGGCTTTCTTATGAAATCAACTGCTCCTAGTCGATATGCCTCTAATTCTGTAGCAACATCTGTATCGCCTGACATAAACAGAACCGGAATCCCTTTTGCTTTCTCGCTTGTCTTTAGTCTCATAATCATTTCAAAACCATTCATTCCGGGCATCGCAATGTCCGAAATGATTAAGCTCGGCATAACTGTAGACTTTGCCAAACGCGCCAGTGCCTGTTTACTGCTTGTCATTGCGACTACAACATAATATTTCTCCAGAGCCCTTTGGGCAATCAGTAATTCTGTTTCGTCATCGTCAACCATCATAATTGTATGCATGCTGTTTACCCCTCACTCATTGATTTTGAAAGCATTCTATTACTTTGTCAAACTCCAGCTTACCACCAAATAAGTCGAGGGCACTACCTATCGTTGCGTTAACGCGTCCTCTCCCTAATACATTCAATTTCTCTATATCTTCATAATTGGCTATTCCACCAGCATATGTGACCTTCCTTGCATTTCCTTTTTCTCTTTTACAAAAAGCATAATCCGCCAACACGGATACAACATTTTCCTCTATTCCCATTTGTCTTCCTTCCACATCAACCGCATGTATCAGAAATTCATCGCACTTTGTAGATAGTTCCTCAAGTAATTGCACTGACATTTTTACATTGGTAAATTGTTGCCATCTGTTTGTAACAACATAATAGGCATCATTCTTTTTTCTACAGCTAACATCAATTACTAATTTCTCTTTCCCCACTTCACGCTTTATTTTATCCAAATTATCATAACGAATCTGACCGTCCTGGAACAAAAAAGAAGTAATAATGACATGTGATGCTCCCGCATCCAGATATTCTGCCGCGTTCTCATCTGTAATGCCACCGCCTATCTGCAATCCATTTGGATATGCTGCAAGTGCTAATATTGCTTGTCGCTTTGTGGCAGGATAAAGATTAGAATCACTGGCGTTGAGCATAATAACATGCCCCCCTTTTAGTTCTCGCATTTTGTATAAATTGGCAAAATACGATGCATCTCTTTGGGATGTAAAATTCTCTACAGCAGTGTTATTCGCATCCTGTAAAGTTCCACCAATAATCTGCTTCACCTGTCCGTTATGTATATCTATGCAAGGTCTGAATTCCATCATTACCTCTCTGGGATGATTTCCCTAAAATGCTTATTTTGTAATGCAATTATACCGTTTTGACATGTTAACGACAAGTATTATTTTCACTCGCTCTTCTCAATTAGGGTACCTTCCTGATAGGCAAGCAACAATTCCTCGAGTTGGCATATAGACTCTCGAATTTCGTACCCCGTATCTGTATCTGCTACACGTAATCTGAATTTTGAACTTTCAATAATGACCGAGTCCGAATAAACGTCTGTTTCCTTTACAATTGCATCTTCGGTTGATTCAAAAGGCTCATGTGCAACCAGACGCATTCCGTGTGAATTATAAACGAGCGTATATCCTGCGATTCCTGTCTTGCTCTGATATGCTTTTGAAAATCCTCCATCAATGACCATTAGTTTCCCACCACATTTGATCGGTGACTCTCCCCTCTTTTGCTCAACTGGGACATGTCCGTTTATAATATGAGAATAACGGGCGTCTAATCCAAACTCCTCCATTATTTTATTGATTGTTGGTTCATCATTCAATAACTCATAATACTTATTTTTCTTCTCTGCATGGCTTGCTTTATCCTCTATAAAATAGCGCTCAAAAGTGGTCATTCTCTCCTTCCCGAATACTGGAGAATTAGGGTTGCCCCATATATACCAAAGTATGTCCTGCCCTTTCCTGCGCTCTTCTGCATCATTTTGGGTATAGTACCCTTTTCTTGCATAATGATCTAAAATATCATACAAGGCCTTGCCACTATATTGTGTACCAAAAATATTGACCTTTTTAAATTCACCATTTTCATCAAGCGGAACACATCCATGATACAAAAGATTGGAATTGTATGTTTTATATAGACTTCCCTTTGCATACAGAAATCGGACCTGCTTTTGCAATTTCTCACAGCGTAAAAATGCGTGGGAAATGCGTTCCATGACCTGTTCTTCTTCAGAAGTCAGTTTATATGGATTTTGTGGATCTATCGTTGGAAAATCAATATCTCTTAGTTTATATACTATGCCATCGATTTCTATCGTCCCCTGCTCGTAATTAATCTTTTCGAGCAGTAATCTGTCTTCCATTTCAAAACTCGGCTGGCTTTTAATAATTTGCCCTTCCAACTTAAATTGAATTATTGTAATCGCTTTGTGCATTTTTGTGTCAAATTCTAAATCATTGGTATGATACTCATGATTCGTGTGAATGGTAAATGCATTACAATCAGTAGCCGCATATACCTCCATTGCAAAAGTAGCCAGTGGAATCAAATTAATGCCATAGCCCTCTTCTAGTGTGTCCAGGTTTCCATACTTTGCTGACATACGGATAACATTTGCGATACACGCTAAATGTCCTGATGCTGCCCCCATCCATACGATATCGTGATTGCCCCACTGTATATCAATAGAGTGATAATGACGCAACATTTCTAGTATCAAATGTGGCCCCGGCCCACGATCAAATATATCACCTACAATATGCAAATGATCGATGACAAGCCTTTGTATTAAATTACTAAGTGCAACGATAAATTCTGGTGCTCTGCCAATCCTGATAATCGTATGTATAATTTCATTATAATATGCTTCTTTATCCTGTACTTCATCCTTTTCCGTAATCAGTTCTTCTATTACATATGCAAAATCCTTTGGAAGTGCTTTTCGCACTTTAGATCTGGTATATTTTGAAGCAACACGCTTTGTAATCTGTACGAGACGGTGTAGTGTAATCTTATACCAATCCTCAATATTATCCTCTTTTTTCCTGATTAGCTCAAGTTTCTCCTCTGGATAATAAATCAATGTTGCAAGTATCTTTTTATCCTTTTCGCTAAGCGTGTTTCCGAATTCCTCATCAATCTTACGTTTTACTGATCCTGAACCGTTTCTGAGCACATGTATAAACTGTTCGTGCTCCCCATGGATATCCGTCATAAAATGCTCTGTGCTTTTAGGCAGATTCAGAATCGACTGTAAATTAATAATCTCTGTAGAAGCTGCTGCTATTGTAGGATATTGTTCTCCCACACTTTTTAAGTATTTAAGTTCCTCATTTTTCATAGTAATTCCTCCACCATTTTGATTATAGTATGAAGTAGTTAAATTCGCAAGTATAGACAATAATTAAGCAGCCGGTTTCTATAAAGAGACTCCCGGCTGCTTGACTATTGTAAAAAAGCAACTATATATTAACGACATCGCTCATGTGATAATAACCTGCAGGCTTACCTGCTAAGAACTTAGCTGCCTGAATGGCTCCTTTTCCAAAAATAGCCCTTGAGTATGCAGTATGTGAAAAAGTAATAACCTCATCTGCTCCTGCAAATATGACATCATGATCTCCAACGATAGTGCCTCCCCTTACTGCAGAGATACCAATTTCCATCTGTTCTCTTTTCTGTTTCTCTTGGCTTCTATCGTATGTATAATGATAGGCATTTTCCATAGCTTCATTAATCGAATCTGCGAGCGCAAGTGCTGTTCCGCTTGGCGCGTCAAGTTTCATCTTATGGTGTTTTTCGACAATTTCAATATCAAACCCTGCTTCTGCAAGTATCGGTGACACTTCTTTTAGCACCTTCATCAGCAAGTTGATACCTATCGACATATTAGCTGATTTAAAAATGGCAACTTTTTTACTGGCATCTTCAATATGTTGTAGTTGTTCTTCGCTAAGTCCCGTTGTGCAAAGCACACATGGGATTTGTTTCCTGATACAATACTCCAGTAATTCGTCAACTGCATCTACTGCCCCAAAATCTATTACCGCATCTACTTCTATCTGACATTCCGCAATATTCTTTACAACAGGATATATATTTTCGATATGATTTGATAAATCCACACCTACAGCTATTTCTATCTCAGGGTCATCCGCAATCAGATTTGTAATCATCTGGCCCATACGTCCATTACACCCATGCATCATTACTCTTATCATTTTAATTCCTCTCTCCCATGACTGCTATTATAAAAGTCCATAATTTTTCATGGCTATCTCAAGTTTCGCAGCATTTTCTGGTTCCATCTCTGTGAGCGGGCGACGAAGTGTCCCTGCCTCCATACCCATTAAATTCATTGCTTTCTTGATGGGAATAGGATTTACTTCACAGAAAAGTGCTCCAACTAATTCAATTGTATCTAACTGCAACTTGATACTTTCATCAATTTTTCCTTCACTAAATTTAGCACAGATATCATGTGTTTGCTGTGGTATAATGTTTGACATTACAGAAATTACACCTTTTGCACCAAGTGCAAGCATTGGCGTGATCTGATTATCATTACCAGAATACAAATCTACAGCGCCATCTGCAATTGCCATCAATCTTGCAATTTGTATAAAATTGTCTGTTGCATCCTTAACACCTACGATATTTTCTACTTCCTTGCACAAAGCGACCAATGTCTCAGGGAGAATATTCACGCCACCAGTTCTTCCAGGTATATTATAGAGAATAATAGGAATTTTTACACTATTTGCAATCATTGCAAAGTGCTCTTTCAATCCTTTTTGCGTTGCTTTGTTATAATATGGTGTCACTACAAGTAAGGCATCCGCACCTACAGCTTCTGCCTCCGTCGACAAATATATAGCTGTTTTTGTACAATTAGAACCTGTTCCTGCAATGACAGGGATTCTATGATTTACCTTTTCAACTGCAAACCTGATACATTCGATGTGCTCCTCGTGGCTAAGGGTAGATGCCTCGCCCGTTGTTCCGCATACAATAATCGCATCCGTTCCATTCTTAATCTGAAATTCAATTTGCTCTGCAAATTTCTCATAATTTACTGTTTCATCCTGTCTAAATGGTGTGACAATCGCCACGCCTGCTCCTGTAAAAACTGCCATAATTTCTTCCTCCTGTGAATTCGTTAATATGTATCCCCGGTATGGCTTTCATCCTCAAACACTTCTGCTTCTTTGCATAGTACCTTTGCATAGCAGACAATATATAATCAAAAAAGCCAACCGGATGAAGGTCGACTCATAGAATACAAAATAATCTTGTTCCATATGATAGCCCCCCATCTCATAAGTCCTGAACAAAATCATACGACTTACAAAAATGACAGTCATACACCTATTCGATGTATGCCCAAGAAAGCATATGCAGAAAATAATACTTTCTTTCGGCGCCTTTGCCTTTCCTTATCCTTCACATGCCATAACGACTCAAACCCTGTCTCTCTGCGGCATCTGGAAAAGTACTCTTCGTAAGCGCGACCTCTATCTTTGTTCAACATTCGGAACTCTGATTGCTGAACTTATTAAGTTATTAAATGAATAATAGCACTATGATGCTCTATTGTCAAACATATTTCTCGAAAAAAGTAACATAATGTTATTTTTTATGCCAGTTATAAAATTCTTTAAGCTCTTTCTTTTTTTGATCTGGCAATAACGTTTTTTTGACACCTTGTATGGCACCTTCTAGTCCCAGCAGCCTATTAATACATGCTGATTCATCAATTTCCTGAATTTTTAGCCATGCCTGTTGCGCGCCTAAAGTTTTTAATTCTTCATATGTATTGACTCCGATCATATGCAATTGCTTTTCTGTATCTTTCCCGATGTTTGGTAATTTTTCCAGCTCTCCCATGGTCTCATCTCCTTCATTATTCTTCTTTCATAATCTCTGCTAAATACGGCAATGCTTCTGCAACCTGAATGCCTGTGATTGGCATAGGCACTAGCATGGCACTTTTTATCTCATCCATCGTCGCACCAAGCTTGCGCGCCTGTTCGATATGGAAAGGCAGCCCCCCATACATCCCCGACGCCACTAGTACTGCGATATAAGCCAATTCATGCGTTTTCTTATCTAATGCACTTTTCTCTGACAGCGTATGAATTGCCGCCATAAAAGCCTGTCCTACCCCGTCCGTTTCTTTCATTAACATTTCAAAACCGTTTGTCACCTTTTTCATTATCGTTTCATCCTTTCTTATAGCCCCTTCTATTGAGCTGCTACATAGATAAAGACAAAATCTAAATCCCAAAGATACGTTTTTTTTAAATTACTTACTCACAAAATCATAATTATTGGGGGTCAACATGGTTAGTACCCTTTGATACCATTCATCTGGTGGCTTTTGTTCAGGCATATGACGATATAAATACATTACTTTTTTCCTGATATTTTCGTCATAAATATAATTTTTTTGTTCAAAATCTAGTTTTTCGATTAATTTTTTTGCCTTGTTCTGCAAGTTCGAGCGGTTTAGTGAAAATTCCATCCACGCACTGCAAGCGCATGGATTTTTCTCATAGATAATACTACAATGATCGGCAAAAAAGGAATCAATATTCATCCTTGCACGATATAATAATCCTTTTGTCGCACCCTTTGATAGATCCAGTATTTCTGCAACATGTTCAATTGGAAAGCCGTACATATCTACTAGTGAAAATGCAATTCGCTGATGTAGCGTAAGCTTTCTTACCATGGCCAAAAAGCAGCCATTTTGTAAGCTCCTGACCTCTTCTGCTACAATAATTTCCTCTTCTGGCTGTGGCACATCATTCGTTATGAGGCGCCCTTCCGTTTCCAGCTTTTCCCATTCCTCTGGTTCTACCAGATACTTATGTGCATCTTTTTTTGTTTTGTCAATAAAGATACGAAAGCATATGGTCCTTAACCAGCTCGCTAACGCACGCTCGTTTTCCAGTGTATCCAAACCCTCCATGGCTTTGAGAAAAGTATCCTGCGTTACATCCAGCGCATCCTCTGGATGACAGGTCAATTTTAAGGAATAATTATATATATACTGATAATAGTTTTTATATATATCACCTATATTCATTTCAAAATCCTCTTGCAAGTTTTTTCGGTTATATCTTCCTATTATTATATCATTTCTTTTTTATTTCTTCCATGACATACTATAAACAATATTTCTTATGAGCCAATATACTTTTTCACTTGTTACAAACTATATCATCTCTTTTTTAAATACTTATGTTATGTATCATTGTTACGCATTATTGTTATACATTATTGTTATGTATCTATGTTATGTATTATTGTTATGTATTATTGTTATGTATTATTGTTACGTATCTGCGTTATGTAACTATGTTGCGTAACATTGTTGCGTAACATTGTTGCGTAACATTGTTGTGCGTCTTTGTTATGTATCATCGTTATGCTTCATTGTTATATATTGTTGTTATGTATCAATGTTATATATTATTGTTTCGTAACCTCGTTATGTAACAACGTTTTTTATCATCGCAATTTATGATTGCATTTTCATTATAATATTATACGAATTCCACATTATTTTTTCATAAAAACCGCTTTTGCCATACTATGTCCCAGTTTTCAACAAAAGCCTTGTAATCCCTCGCAAATATGGTATACTACTAAAGTTATAAAAATGTAACTCGAAAAGCAAGAAAGAAGGATTTTATGATTCAAGAAAGAAAAGAAATTAGAAATATCGCAATCATTGCACATGTCGATCACGGCAAGACAACTTTGGTTGATGAGTTATTGAAACAAAGTGGCGCATTTCGTGCAAATCAAGAGGTACAGGAACGTGTTA
Source organism: uncultured Lachnospiraceae bacterium (assembly GCA_964483155.1). Lineage (GTDB taxonomy): Bacteria > Bacillota > Clostridia > Lachnospirales > Lachnospiraceae > JAAYYM01. The sequence goes on from CAZAAC010000076.1 coordinate 8,186, forward strand.
TGGACTCTAATGATATCGAACGCGAGCGAGGTATTACTATACTCTCCAAAAACACTGCTGTTTTCTATAAAGATATAAAAATTAACATCATTGATACTCCAGGACATGCAGACTTCGGTGGCGAGGTTGAGCGCGTGTTAAAAATGGTAAATGGTGTTGTTCTAGTGGTTGATGCATTTGAAGGAACGATGCCTCAGACTAAATTTGTACTTAAAAAAGCAATGGAGTTAAAATTACCTGTTATTGTATGTGTAAATAAAATTGACCGGCCCGAAGCAAGATGTGAGGAAGTTGTTGATGAGGTGTTAGAGCTTTTTATGGATTTGGATGCTTCAGATGAACAGTTGGACTGTCCTTTTGTTTTTGCATCAGCAAAGACTGGGCAAGCAAGTCTTGATTACAATAACCCAGGTGTTAACATGGTTCCACTCTTTGAAACAATTCTTGATTACATTCCTGCGCCACAGGGCGACCCAGAGGCTGGAACACAAGTACTCATAAGTACTATAGACTATAATGAATATATTGGTCGTATAGGCGTCGGTAAAGTAGATAACGGTTCTATATGTGTTAATCAGGAAGCCTTTATTGTCAATCATCATGAACCTGGGAAGTCTAAAAAAGTTAAAATAAGTGCTTTGTATGAATATGAGGGCCTAAATAAAGTCAATGTTCGCGAGGCGGGCATCGGTTCTATTGTTGCTATTTCAGGAATTGCAGATTTACATATTGGTGATACAATTTGCTCTATTGACAATCCTGAGCCGATTCCATTCCAGAAAATTTCAGAGCCTACCATTGCCATGCATTTTATGGTCAATGACTCCCCTCTTGCTGGTCAGGAAGGAAAATATATAACAAGCAGACATCTACGTGATCGTCTTTTTAAAGAGTTAAATACAGATGTCAGTCTTCGCGTTGAAGAAACCGATACAACAGAATGCTTTAAAGTATCAGGTCGTGGAGAACTTCATCTGTCAGTACTAATAGAGAATATGCGTCGTGAAGGTTATGAATTTGCAGTCAGCAAAGCAGAAGTACTGTACAAAATCGATTCTAAAGGAAGAAAGACTGAGCCGATCGAGACTGCATATATAGATGTTCCCGAGGAATTTGCGGGAAGTGTTATCGAAAAACTAGGCCAAAGAAGAGGGGAATTAATCAATATGGCCCCTATTACTGGTAATTATACAAGACTTACGTTTTCTATTCCGGCAAGAGGCCTAATTGGCTATCGTGGCGAATTCTTAACAGATACAAAAGGAAACGGCATTATAAATACAATATTTGATGGATATGCACCCTACAAAGGTGAAATTCAATATCGTAAGCAGGGTTCTCTCATTTCCTTTGAAACAGGTGAATCTATTACTTATGGTCTATACAATGCCCAGGATCGTGGTATTCTGTTTATTGAAGCTGGCACAAAGGTTTATTATGGTATGGTCATAGGACAATGTGGCAAGCCTGAAGATGTGGAAATTAATGTATGTAAGAAGAAACAGTTGACTAATACGCGTTCTTCTGGTGCAGATGATGCTTTAAGATTATCACCACCAAAGATTTTGAGTTTGGAGCAGGCACTGGAATTTATTGACACGGATGAGCTTTTGGAAGTAACGCCTGTCAGTTTACGTATCCGCAAAAAAATATTGGATCCGACTTTGAGAAAGCGCTCCAGCTTTAACAAAAAATAAATTTTAACGTTTGTCATT
>CAZAAC010000077.1:0-9642 GCA_964483155.1 uncultured Lachnospiraceae bacterium
ACGTTCACATCATGAGCAATTTGGGGGTGGCGGTTATCCGGATGGACTATCAGGCACGAACATTCCGATACTTGCACGTATTCTGACGGTAGCTGATGTATATGATGCATTGGTATCTGAGAGGACATACAAGAAGGCGTTTTCACATGAGCAGGCGTATAACATTATGACCCAGGGGTCAGGAATTCAGTTTGACCCACAGGTGGTTGCGTCGTTTCAGCGTGTGCACAAAGAATTTCATGAGATTTCGATGGAGAATTTGGCAATGCTTAGCAGGGTTTGAAACGAATGGCTCATAGCCCTAATAGTTGTGCGGGATTATCCCATGCAATTTTGTGGATAAAGGCATCCGACATACTCATACTTTTTAACAGAGCCAGTGAAGTACCTTGGTTTTCCCAGGGACTGTCCGAGCCGAATAATATCTTGTCAGCTGGATGATTTTCGAGTATCCTTCTGAGCCTTTCCAAGCCATAATAATGATGCGTCATACTTGTATCAATATAGATCTCTTCTCCAAGCAGGTATTTTTCTACTTCTTCGATATTCATAAGTCCACCATAATGGGAAGCAATTAATTTGCCGCCTGACAATTGTGGTAGGACTTTTTTAATGAGAAGAGGCGTACAATAAGGAATGTCCTTTGAAACAGGGTCACTTCCAGCATGAATCATTACGATTAAATCCAGCGCAAAGGCTGCCTGCATGATGGAAATGGATTTGATATCATCAAAATAAAGCTTCATATAATGATGATGAAGTTTAATTCCTTTTAGACCAGCATCTTTAATTCTCCGCAATTCCTTTTTAAAATCAATATAATCAGAATGCATAGCACCAAAGGAAAACAACCCATCGCTCCCATTTATAGCGATGGCATTATCATTGATGACCATAATCTGATGTGCACTTGTTGCCACCGGCATAACAACAGAATAGGTGATATTATTTTCACGCATGGATGCTTTTAGGGATGCTTCTGTTCCATTTGTATGTGGGAGTAAATTTCCAGCAGTTTTACTTAAACCCTTTAATGCTCTTTTTGCTATTTTGTCAGGAAAAGTATGTGTATGAAAATCAATTACCATAGGATACCCTCTTTCAAAAAAAACCTATTCGATTACTCGAATAGGTATTCTTTCTAGTCTGTTTTATGAATTGTTGCTTATTTTTCTTAATATAGTGCTGGTGGAACTTTATATATTAGAGAAAAAGGCACGTCTATAAAACGAATAGATTAAAGTTTAGTTACGTTTGTTGCCTGAGGTCCTTTTTCGCCATTAACTACTTCAAACTCTACAGCAGCGCCTTCTTCAAGAGACTTGAAGCCGTCCATGTTAAGTCCTGAGTAATGTACGAATACATCATTTCCCTCTTCATCAGAAATAAAACCGTAACCCTTTTGGTTGTTAAACCATTTTACTGTACCTTTGTTCATTCCGTAATCCTCCAAAAAAATAATAGTGAATGTTGCGCCTATTCGCAACACAGTCATAATAGCATAAAATGTTTGAAAAGTAAACGATAAAATGAGAGAAATGTTAAAATATAGAAGAGATTTAGAAAGATATTTGAGAGGAGATTTAATGTAAGTATAGATTGAATTATGATAGTGATGTGTGGTATACTTCGAAACGAGAGATCTATTAAGGGGGTACAGTATTACAAATGAAAAATAGGAAGCATATCAATAAAAAAAAGATGCGTTATACGGTTATGATGGTTCCTGATAATGGTGGCGCAGTCAAGCAGTTCAAATTCTCAACGAATGCATTTGTACGTATTATTATAACAGTTGTAGCAATTATTGCGGTCTTGTCTGCCTATAGCGTATATTGTACACAGGCAATGAATGGGGTACATATTAGTATAGGCAATTCGGGTGCACAACTACAGGAAGCAACGGCAGAAAACGAAAAATTGAAAGCTGAAAATACAGAATTGTCATCAGCAGTCAATTCATTGAATGAAGAACTTGCCGAAGCAGATAAAGAAAAGCAGCTCGCGGAAGTAACACGTAGCGAACAGGCTATTCCAACGGGATTTCCACTGGATGGATCGGCTTCGCTCATACAGGATCAAGCAGCCGTGCAGGGAAATGAAACTGCATTAGAAGATGAAAAAAGAGTTGTTTTTACGGCTACAGTCGGGACTGCAGTTATGGCAGCGGGCACGGGAGTTGTTTCTTATGTAAGCGATGATGTAAATTATGGACATGTTATTACAATAGATCATCAAAATGGCTATGAGACCATTTATTATACTTCTGCAAATGTACGTGTAAAAAAAGGTGATGAGGTTACAAAAGGTGATATCATTTGTATCATGATAACAGAAAATGAACTTTTAGCATATCAGATCAAACAAAATGGTGCGTTTATTGACCCTATGAGTCTGATGGAAATAGCGGGTTAGTGTAAAGGAGAGAATATGAAAAAGAGTGTAAAAACGGAGCAGAGACCAGTAACAACAATTATAGGGCAGGATACAGTAATCGCGGGAACGATTACCGTAGAAAATTCTATTCGAATTGATGGTACACTTATAGGTGGAATTACCGCAAATGGAATCGTAATGTTATCAAATTCTGGTATCGTTACTGGCAATGTTGTGGCTAGTAATGCTGTTATCGCAGGAACGGTCGAAGGAGATATGTGGATCAAGGAAAAAGCATGGATTGAATCAACAGGCAAGATTCACGGCGATATTACGACAAAGATACTTACGATTGATGAGGATGCTGTTTTCCAAGGCATGAGTATCATGACGCGGGAGGTTGAGGCTCCAGAAATAGGCAATCTTTCAGGAGAAAAGGAGCAATCATTATTGACAAAAAATAGTGAGAGTCCAGAAAAGCTTGAGGAGATCCAGAAAAAAACATTAGAAAATCCCAAAAAAGAGAATAAAAAAGAGGCAGAGTCACCAACAACGGAAGAGCCTGAAAAAATAGAAAAAGAGAACAAATAACACTTTTTATTTATGAGAAAATGTGTCATACTACATATATAGCTTGTCGGAGGCGTAGCTGCTATGCTATTTATTATTTTGCTATACAAAAGGTATGTATATTTATTTACATAATATAGATGCAGTCAGAATTCTGGAAGAACAATCGGAAACGAAGAGAATATTTATCTCAGTTTACATACCGATGCTCAAATAGGGTATGGCTGTTTTTGCTTTATGGATCATAGCAACAGAAGCCGTCGATATGACAGCCGCGCAGATGGAGGATGTGATATGGCAACCGAAAAGATAAATATTCTCATAATTGATGAAGATAAAGAGCGTATGGAATTTCTGCGAAGTTTTATGCCATTGTATACAAATGTAAAAACGGTGACATATGGTGATATGGCAAAAAATGCCATACGAGAGGGAGAAATTAATTTCATCATTATGTATGCGGATGACAGTCGGGGACAAAGCTTATATATGTTTGGCTGGATCAAGCAAAATGTACAATTTGCCAATATCCCAATTCTACTTATGATACAGGATGAATTTTCGGATCGTGCGCTTGATTTTCTGGAAGAAGGAGAGGCAACATTTTATGAGGGCGAGCCAGAACCATTTGCAATATTTTCTATCATGACGCAGATGCTGCAGGAGGCAGAGGACAGAGAATTTAGAGAGCAGATTAGTAGAGATATAGAAAGACTTTCTTTTGAAAAACCTTCTGGCTGGGTGATGTCAGGAGAGGGAATTGCCAGCATACGAGCAGCTTTGGAAGCACAGATGCAGCGAGATGATGATAATGAATTGACCAGGGCAATGAATAAGGCATATGCGTTTGCGGCAACTGTCCATACAACACATGTCAAGGACAGACCTCAGCAGGCACAGACTGTTGAGGACAATTACAAATTTCAACAGTTGAAAAAGTCGCTGGCCCGCGGGGAAAGGAAAATGGAAGAATTAAAGGCGGCAATAGCGGCAATGTTGCTTGAGAAAGAAAAAAGGCGTGAGGAGAGGTTAAGACAAGAGGTTCCTCTCAAGAAAATATTGGTAGCAGATGATGACGCTATTGTACGAAAGGCCATAAAAAATTATCTTCAGGATAATTATGACGTTACAGTGGTCAATTCTGGTTCACAAGCAATTGATTATATCATCCAGTATAAGACTGATATGCTGATTTTAGATTATTTTATGCCAATGTTAGACGGGATAAAGACTTTGCAAAGCATTAGATTTCAGCCAAATGGGATGCATATTCCGGTATTGTTTTTAACTGCACGTGCTGATAAGGAGACTGTTCAAAAGTGTATACAGGCAGGAGCACAGGGAATTATTTCCAAGCCTTTTTCAAAAGAGTTACTAAGGTCTTCTATTGATGCAGTACTAATATAATAGTGTAATAGTTATAAAAAAAGGAAACAAAACTGTAATACTTACCTAAAAAATGTAAAAATTTATGTTAAAAATGTGCTATTGAAATAATGAATAATATGTGTATAATTAATGTGAGGATTGTATTATTTTGTTATTATTTTGCATAATTTTGATGTTTTTTTGGTGAAATAACATACAGAATAAGGATGAGGAAGGTTAATAAATGGATCACAGATTTGACCAAGGCAGAAAGAAATTGCGACTGGGAGACATTTTGGTAAAACAAAAGGTTATCACTGAGGATCAATTGTTAATGGCTTTGAAGTTACAGCGTGAGAATGGCCGTAAATTAGGTGAGACAATGGTGGATGAGGGCATTACTACGGAAGAGGCAATTGCCCATGCCTTAAGTGACCAGCTTGGCATCGAATTTGTGAGCCTTGCAGGCATGCAGATACCAGATGAGATTATTAATTTGGTCAGCTCTACAGTTGTCAAAAAGCATACTGCAATCCCCTATATGTATGATTCGGAAAATGCAAATGTTTTAAAAGTGGCTATGAGCGATCCTATGGATATGGCAGCGATTGATGATTTTACGATCATAACCAATATGCGAGTAATGCCTGTCGTAGCAACGCCGAGGCAAATTATTCTATATATTGACAGATATTATAGTACAGCAGATGTCAAAAATGCTGCTGATATGTATGCAAGAGAGAAAGAACTGCAGTTTCAGGAAGATGAAGAAGAGATTTATAATGATGACGTTACAAACTCCCCTATTGTACAGCTGGTAAAGACCATGATAGAGCAGGGGGTAAGGCAAAGGGCAAGTGATATCCACATAGAGCCGATGGAAAATCAAGTTCGTATCCGCTATCGTATCGATGGCGCGTTATATGAGAAGATGACATATAGTCCACGGCTGTTAGCTGCCATTTCTGCCAGAATTAAGATTATAGGTGGAATGGACATATCTGAAAAACGGAAACCACAGGATGGGCGTATCACACAGGTAGTGGATCGCCAGGAATATGATATTCGTGTATCTATCCTTCCTACTGTATACGGCGAAAAAACAGTTATGCGACTTACTTCTAAGACAGGACTTACAAGAGAAAAGAGCCAGTTAGGATTCAGTAAGGAAGAACTAAAGCAATTTGATCATATTTTACGTAACCCTCATGGAATTATATTAGTGACTGGACCTACAGGTAGTGGTAAATCTACTACCCTATATACTGCGCTCAGTGAGCTGAACCAGGAGGACGTTAATATTATTACGGTAGAGGATCCTGTAGAAGCTAATATTGATGGTATTAATCAGGTACATGTGAATCAAAAGGCAAATCTGACATTTGCGTCTGCGCTTCGTTCTATTTTGCGTCAAGATCCTGATATTATAATGATTGGAGAGATCAGAGATGGTGAGACAGCAGCGATTGCAGTGCAGGCATCTATAACAGGTCATTTAGTTGTAAGTACGCTACATACAAATAGTGCGGCTGGAACGATTGGGCGTCTGATTGATATGGGAATAGAATCCTATCTGTTAGCAGATTCTATCGTTGGTATAATGGCACAACGCCTTGTTCGTAGACTGTGTCCGGCATGCAGGAAAAAAGTACCAGCAAATCTAGAGCAGAAGGAATTGCTGCTTATGGAGGAGCAGGAAGAAGTCTATATTTATGAGCCATGTGGCTGCACACAGTGCGATAATACTGGCTTTAAAGGACGTATCGGTGTATATGAAATCATGGAAATCACAGCGGCATTAAGGCCCCTTATTTCACATAAGGCTTCTGCTGAGGAGATAAAAAAAGTGGCACTTAGTCAGGGAATGAATACATTACGCATGAGTGCAACAAAATATGTATTGGAGGGAATCACTTCCATCGGAGAGATGACAAAGGTATCCTTTGATACTTAAAAACTGTATTCTAATGAGTAAGGAGACTAACTATGGAATTATCAGCAGCTTTGGAAATGGCCATGAAGCGAGGCGCATCAGACGTTCATTTTTCTGTCGGCAGACCGATTATGATTCGTCTGGATGGTACATTGCTTCCACTAAACGAGGATGTTCTGAGGCCGGAGGATGTGGCGGCAGCTATGCTTCCTTTGTTGAACGAAGCACAGCATCTGACACTGGATCAGACAGGTGAACTTGATTTTGCATACTCGCTGGCGGGGGTCGGACGATTCAGACTGAACGTTTTTCGCCAACGTGGTACTTATGCAGCGGCGCTCAGACTTTTACCATTTGGGATACCGTCACCAGAAAAATTGTCTATCCCTAAGGCAGTTGTGGAAATGACAACAAAGAAGAGAGGACTGATACTCGTAACCGGACCTACAGGAAGCGGAAAATCTACGACATTAGCTTCTTTGATTAATATTATAAATGAGAAATATGCGGGTCATATTATTACGCTAGAGGACCCTATTGAATATTTGCATAAGAGTAAAAAAGCAATCGTAAACCAAAGAGAAGTAGGGCTTGATACTATGGGATATGCACCAGCACTGCGTGCAGCACTTAGACAAGATCCTGACATTATTCTGCTGGGTGAAATGAGAGATCTGGATACAATAGCAACAGCAGTTACGGCAGCAGAGACGGGACATCTTGTATTTTCGACGTTACATACAATTGGTGCTGCAAGTACGATAGATCGTATTGTTGACGTGTTTCCGCCACATCAGCAGGAGCAGATTCGTGTGCAGTTGGCCACGGTACTGGAATGTGTCGTATCACAATCACTGTTACCAAGGGATGATGTAGAGGGCGGCAGATGTGCAGCTTTTGAAGTTATGCTGGCAAATCCTGCTATCCGCAATCTGATCCGTGAAGGAAAGACATTTCAGATACCGTCTATGATGCAGACGAACCGTAAAATGGGTATGATTACAATGGATGATGCTTTGTATGACTTATATGTGGAACGCAAAATCAACGCAGATACGGCATTGACGTTTGCGCAGGATTATGTGTATTTAAGTAGAAAAATTAATTAAGATTGATAAATTAGGTACAGATGAATCAGGACTCTATTATGGGAGGTATTTAGGTGAGCAGTTTTTCATATGAGGTAGTAGATCAGTCAGGAAAGGCCAAAAAGGGTAGTATCGATGCCGATAATAGGGAAAAAGCACTTCTTCAATTAAAGAGTGAAGGCTATATACCATTGAAGTTAGAGGAACAAAGTTTGTTGACGAAGGATATCACGTTTGATATCGGTGGTAAGCCAAAGGCCAGGGATTACAGTGTATTCTGCCGGCAGTTTGTTAGTATGACGCAGGCGGGCGTTACATTGATAGATGCTTTAAACATGTTAGGAGAACAGACCGATAATAAAAAACTCGCAAAAGCAATCAAGGCAATACAGACGAGTGTGGAAAAAGGTGAGTCGCTGACGAATTCTATGAAGGAACAGATCTTTCTCCCTTCTCTTTTATGCAGTATGGTAGAGGCAGGAGAGGCTTCTGGTAGTCTGGATATTGCACTTGAAAGAATGGCAACTCATTTTGAAAAAGACGCCAAGGTCAAAGCGCTGGTCAAGAAAGCGGCTATTTATCCGATTATTGTATGCTGCGTAGCGGTTGCTGTTGTTGTCATTATGTTAACCACTGTTATACCAAGCTTTACCGCCATGTTTGAGGATATGGATATGGAACTACCAGCAATCACGAAAGCAGTTATGGCAATGAGTGATTTCATGGTGTCGAGATGGTATGTCGTAATCATAGGTATTGTTGCATTTGCTGCGCTGGCAAAATGGTTTAAGAAGACAGCCTTTGGAGAACTGCTTTTGGCTAAGATAGGGCTTAAAATACCATTGTTTGGACAACTTACGGTTAAGACCGCTTCTGCACGATTTGCGAGAACGACAAGTACGCTTCTGGCAGCCGGGATCTCTTTGGTAGATGCCGTGGATATCACTGCAAATATTATGGATAATAAGGTTATTAAAAATGCTTTAAAGGCGTGCAGGGAAGAGATTATCCAAGGCGTTCCATTATCAGCACCGTTGCAGCAATGTGGCGTATTTCCACCCATGGTCTATCATATGACGCGTATAGGTGAAGAATCAGGAGATCTCGAAGGGCTTTTAGAAAAGCTGGCAGATTATTATGAAGAAGAGGTAGAGATGGCGACCCAGTCCATGATGGCAGCTTTGGAGCCTATGATTATTATTTTACTTGCCGGCATCGTAGGCACACTGGTAGGAGCGGTTATGGCACCGATGGCACAAATGTATTCGGGGCTTGACAATATATAAGAAGAGAATTTTAAAATGAATTAACCACTTTCGTAATAGGGGCGAAGGTGATTAAGATATATCCACCGAACCATATGGTAACGGTGAGAAAATCTAACTATAAGGAGAAATAAACATGAAGAAATTAAATAACAAAGGTTTTTCATTAGTCGAATTAATTATCGTTATCGCTATTATGGCAATATTGATTGCTGTACTGGCACCACAGTTCTTAAGATATGTTGAGAGATCAAGATTACAGAAGGATAATACAGCAATATCTGAAATTGCTAATGCAGCAAAAGTGGCAATGGCAAATGATGCAATTAATACAGCTGTGGCAACTGGAACTACTGTAGGAACAGCTAGTGCATCACTATACACATTTTTGGGAGTTGCACCAACTGAATTAAATAATGAAGTGGCTGCTGTTGTTGGCAATACAGTTGCTCTTACTTCAAATACTTATGCTGCCGCGACTACCGCTCCAGTGATTACGATTACAAAGGATGCAACTTCTGGAACTGTTTCTGTAAATGCCGCTATTATCAGAAACGTAGGTGATACAGCCACTCCGGTAACATTCTAATCAAAAAAGGAAATATATTATGGACCCTATTGTTATCATCTATATAATTGTATCTCTATATGGCATTGTGATTGGAAGTTTCCTAAATGTATGTATTTACAGGATACCGTTACATGAGAGTATAGCAAAAGAGCGTTCTCACTGCATGAGCTGTGGATATCAGCTGAAGTGGTACGATCTTGTACCATTCTTCAGCTATATCTTGCTCGGCGGAAAATGTCGCAACTGTAAAAAGAAGATATCCGTGCAGTACCCTATCATCGAAGCTGCGAACGGATTGCTTTATGTACTTGTGTTTTTTGTTTTTGGAATATCATGGACCAGCGTGATATACTGCTTTTTAGTCTCAGCACTATTAGCACTTAGTGTGATAGACTTTCGCACATATGAAATTCCTATCGGTTTCAATGTGTTTATACTGACCCTAGGGCTGATTCATCTTGCCCTGGATTA
>CAZAAC010000078.1:0-9618 GCA_964483155.1 uncultured Lachnospiraceae bacterium
CTGCTAATGCCAAGTGCATTTCTGGCTGCAAGAGATTAGATAATATCTTATTATGCGGTGACAATACTAGTGAAATATAGTTAATAAATCTTGTCTGTTTATGAATGCAGGCATAAAGGAAGGTGGACGAAGTTATGGAACAGAATCCCTTTATTCTTCAGATGCAGGGTATTACAAAGGTGTTCCCAGGAGTGTGTGCACTGGATGATGTTACGTTAGAAGTACGTCGAGGTTCTATCCATGCCATTTGTGGAGAAAATGGAGCAGGTAAATCAACCCTAATGAAGGTTTTATCAGGTGTATATCCCAGTGGTACTTATGAAGGACGAATTCTTTTCATGGGCAAGGAAATGACCTTCAAAAACATTAAGGAATCAGAGAACGCTGGCATAGTAATCATTCATCAAGAGTTAACAATGATTCCAGAGCTGTCAATCAGTGAAAATATTTTCATGGGGAACGAAATTGTTAGGCATGGTTTGATTGACTGGAATATTACTAGACAGCGCACAAGTGAAATGCTTGAACGAGTTGGTCTATCAATAGATCCTAGTACGCATATTAAAGATTTAGGCGTAGGGCAACAACAATTAGTAGAAATAGCAAAAGCGTTGTCAAAAAATGTTAAGTTACTGATTCTTGATGAACCTACATCTGCACTAAATGAGTCAGACTCTGAAAATCTGCTTAATCTGATGAGAGAGTTAAAAACAAATGATATAACGTGCATTATGATATCTCATAAACTCAATGAGATAGCAGAAATATCAGACTCAGTTACCGTAATTCGTGATGGTCGTACAGTTGATAGTTATGATGTTGAAGCAGGACATGTTGATGAGAATAAAATCATTCGTTCCATGGTAGGAAGATCAATTGAAAATAGATATCCTGAGCATAAAGCGAATATTGGCGATATTGTGTTTGAAGTTTCTGATTGGCGTGTTGAGAATCCTCAGATTCCGGGACGTATGGTATGCGAGAATTCTAGTTTTAATGTTCGAGCAGGTGAGATAGTTGGATTCGCTGGTCTTATGGGTGCAGGAAGAACAGAACTTATGCGCTCCATCTTTGGACGGAATTATGGAATCTACAAAGGTGGAACCATTAGAATAAAAGGCAAAGAAGTTCACATTACCTCTGTAGAGTCTGCTATCAAACATGGAATTGCATATGTGCCAGAAGATCGAAAAGATTTGGGTCTCAATCTGCTTGATACAATTCGTAAAACGATAGTATCTGCAAATCTTGAAGCCATCGAGGCTGGAGGTTTACTAAATGCTGAGAAAGAACTTACAGCTGCTAGTAAGTACTGTGAGGCACTGAAGATTAAGGCGACAAATGCAGATGTAGGAGTAAACACATTATCCGGTGGAAATCAGCAAAAAGTAGTTTTGGCAAAGTGGATGTTTACGGAACCAGATGTTCTGATTCTTGATGAGCCGACGCGAGGAATTGATGTTGGTGCCAAGTATGATATATACCGTCTGATTCATACATTTGCAGATCAAGGAAAAGCAATCATTTTTATTTCATCGGAATTACCAGAGTTATTGGGAATGGCAGATAGAATCTATACAATATTTGAAGGAAAGATTACGGGAGAGTTGGATAAAAACGAGGCTGATCAAGAGTCGCTTATGAGAAAGATGACAATTACCTCGCAATCACAATTCCAAAAAAGAGAGGATGGAAATATATCATGAAGTATGTAAAGAAAGTATTGGGTAATGACCTTCGTCAGTACACAATGGTACTTGCTCTGGTATTACTAATTATAGTTTTTAATATAACGTCGGAAGGAAGAATGATTACTTCTTCTAACTTCCAGAACCTTATATCAGGCAACGCGTATGTACTAATACTGGCACTTGGAATGTTAATGGTAATTGTTATTGGACAGATTGATTTATCTGTTGGATCAGTGGCTGGGTTTTCTGCCATGGTTATGGCAATAACAGCTCGTGACTTTAATCTGCCATGGGGAGTTGCTGTACTAGTAGCTATTACAATCGGTCTTCTGGCAGGAGCTTGGCAGGGATTCTTTCTTTCCAAATTGGGTATTCCAGGATTTATTACAACATTGGGTGGAATGATGATCTTCCGTGGAGGAGTCATTTGGATATCACAGTCTATATCTGTACCAGCCCCTCCTGAACTCAAATGGTTTGGCTCTGGATATCTGCCGGAATGGGGTCCATTGTTTACGGGTATAAATAACTCAACCTTGTTGTTAGGCATTATCGGTATATCAATCTACATTTTTGTCCAATTAAGAAAATATGCACATTCAGGGGATGCGACAGGAACAAAAGATTCACTTTGGACAGTTATTGTAAGAATTATATTCATGAGTGCTCTGATTGGATATTTCACTTGGCTTTTCGGAGCAGGACGTGTGGGTACTTCATTTCCGGTGCCAGGGTTGGTTCTTCTGATTTTGATTATTATTTATCATACAATTACACAGCGTACCAGATTTGGCCGTCATGTATATGCGGTTGGAGGAAACAAAGGTGCTGCGGCTCTATCTGGTGTTAATGTTAGTAGAACTTATTTTCTTACAATGGTAAATATGTCTTTTCTAGCAGCTGTAGCTGGAATCCTATTCGTGGGAAGGTCTACTGCAGCCGGACCAGCAGATGGTGATTCATGGGAAATGGATGCAATTGCAGCCGTATTTATCGGAGGCGCATCTGTCTCAGGAGGCGTAGGAACGATTCTTGCTACTATTGTTGGTGGTATGGTAATGGCTGTTCTTAATAATGGACTTATGCTAATGGGTGTTGGTGCTGATCGTACTCAGGTAATTAAGGGTTTTGTATTACTCGCGGCGGTTGCATTTGACGTATATAATAAGCGTCATGGACATGGCTCCATGATCAAAAAAAAGGTTTCTGAAGAGAAATCTTAATGAAAAGAAGGCAAGCCAGCTAGTAATGAATGATAAACATTGCAGCCGGGCCTAACATGGTCGTAAGACCCCAAAAAAGGAGGAAGTAAAATGAGAAAGAGAAAGATGGTATCTTTGGTTATCGCAACAGCAATGACTGTAGTAGCGTTATCAGGATGCGGAGCAAGCAACAGAGAGGCAGCTTCTGAAGCGCCAGCAGAATCAACGGAAGTGGCAAATGAAGCAGCTTCTGCAGAGGATGTAGTAGCAGACGATGCAGAAACAAGTGAAGCAGCAGCAAGTGATGCAGTTGCAGGATTTGAAGAAGGTGCAACAATTGGTGTTTCTTTACCATGGCTTGGTACTCAGAACTGGAAAGAGGCTGAGACAATGTTTAAGGAACAGCTGGAAGCAGCAGGGTTCAATGCAATTATTCAGGCAGCTGATCAGAAGGTTCCACAACAGCAGCAGCAGATTGAATCAATGATTGAAAACGGAGCTAAGGTTATCATTGTTGGTCCAGTTGATGGTTCACAGCTTGGTGCAGTTCTTGAACAGGCAAAGGATGCTGGTATTTATGTAATTGGTTATGATCGTCTTCTTGAGAATACAACCGGTGTTGATGGTGTAGTACAGTTTGGTAGCGTTAAGACAGGTGAATTACAGGCACAGGCATTACTTGATGGTTTAGCTAAAGTAAAAGGCGAAGGCCCTTACAATATTGAGTTGTTTGGCGGCGGCCCTGCTGATCCTAATGCACCTAACTTCTTTAAAGGCGCTATGACAGTACTTCAGCCAAAAATTGATGATGGAACAATTACAGTTGTATCCGGTCAAGTGGAGTTCACGCAATGTGCTACTGTAGATTGGGATAATTCTAAAGCGCAGGCTCGTATGGATTCCCTTATCTCTGGATTTTATGCAGATAAAGAAATTCATGGTGTACTTTCACCAAACGATGGCATTGCTCGTGCAATTATAACTTCTTGCGAGAATGCTGGACAGGATATTCCTGTTGTTTCAGGACTTGATGCTGAAAACGAATCTGTTGAATGGGTATGGTCAGGAAGACAGTATTCAACAGTTGCAAAACCAACAGATGCACTTGTTGCAAAGACAGTTGAGATTGTTAAGTCTCTTCAGGTTGGTGATGGAATGCCAGCAACAGATGTATTAACAAACAATGGAAAAATTGATGTTATGGTTTATGAACTCCCACCAGTTGTTGTTACAAAGGAAAATGCTAAAGAAGCATTCGCAGGTGATCCTGATCGTCTTGCACTCTTGAAATAGTTATTATCTATGTTCATAAATTAAAACATTATTTGGAGAGAGGGCAGGGGAAACATTCCACTGCCCTTTTGAAATATACGTTTTGGATACTCTAAAATCAGTATATACAAGGATTCCATGAAAACAGAGGGAGAATTATGAAGGCTACGATAGGAAAAAAGCATGATAAAGAACATATAAAAAAAGAAAACAAAAAGAGAAACAAACGTCAGAGTAGTATTTTACTGATTATTATAGTTCCGGTGCTTGTTTTGGGCATAGCATCAATCATAGGCATTATTTCTAGTTATTCTGCATTAAGACTTAATCAGAATAGTAGTGAAAAGATTACAGAAGATGGATTGATTACAATTACTTTAACGGATAGCATTAATAAAGAATTGGAAGCGATTCAGAAACAGGTAATAATTTATTGTGTTTCAAATGATCAGGATACAAAAAAAACATGCAAAGATAAAGTGATGAAATCATTTTCCAGCATGAAAGAAAGCAGTGTAGAGTTAGAACAGCATATTACAAGTTTCTCTCAGAGTGCGCAAGCTACATATAAAGATGTTGTAAAGGAAATCAATGAATATGAAATTGTTATTGATGGGATTACGGAGGTGGCCAGCGAAGGGGCATCTTCCTCTGTGGATATAATAAATTGGAATTTAGGTTTAAAGTCAGAAGTAATTATGAATCATATAAATAAATTGTGTAAAGAGAATACAGAGAGAATAAATGAATTAAGAGATCAACAAAGTGAAGTATATAGAAACAATGCAAAATATATATTAATCATGATATTTGTTATAGCTCTTACCTTTATTGTAACGGTAGTAATCACTTTTCAATTAGTAGTAAAACCGTTAAAAAAGCAAAAGAAGCAATTGAATGAGGTCATTGATGCTATAGATATCGGACAAGGTGATTTAACAAAAAGACTGCGTATTTTCAGCAATGATGAAATTGGAGAATCATCCAAAGGAATCAATAAGTTTATTGAAACCTTACAGAAAATAATGTCGAAAATCATTGCAAATGTAGATAAATTGGATCATGTTGTTGGTAATGTTGCGGAGAGTGTTTCGAGGTCAAACGATAGTGCAAATGACATTTCTACAATAATGCAAGAACTTACAGCAACAATGGAGGAGGTAGCTGTAAACTCAAATGTTGTTGTATTAAACACAGTATCAGCTGAAAATAAAGTGAAAGAAATGACAAAAAGCACGCAAGAAGGTTCCATATATGCAAAGGCTATGAGAGAAAGAGCAGTAAATCTGGAAGAAGTAGCAAGAGATAATACTGAGAATACAAATAAAGTTGTCAGTGATATTACGGAGAGACTTGAGTCTGCAGTAAAAAACAGCAGAAACGTCGAGAAGATAATTAAATTGACAGAAGATATCTTAAGCATTTCGAATCAAACAAATTTGTTGGCTTTGAATGCATCTATTGAGGCCGCTAGAGCTGGCTCAGTAGGAAAAGGATTTGCGGTTGTAGCGGATGAAATTAGAAAATTAGCAGATTCTAGCAAGGAGACTGCAAATAATATTCAATCCGTTAATCAAATGGTTATTCAATCAGTCAATGAATTAATCAAGGAATCAAATTATATTATGGATTATATTAATGATTCGGTTTTAAGAGATTATGAAGTATTTGCGCAAAGCGGGAGGCAGTATAGAGAAGATGCAGTACATATTGATCTGTCAATGAATAAATATGCGGAGGACGCAGAGGAAATCCTCAAAAATATCACAGAAATAACGAAATCAATAACCGGAATTAATGATGCTGTCGATGAAAGTGCAAGCGGCGTAAATAATGTAACTTCAAATCTGGAACAACTCGTTATCTCGATTGCAAAAGTAAACGATGAGATGAAAGAAAACAGCATTGTAGCAAAGAGTTTGAAGATGGAGTCAGAAAGTTTTATCAGAGTATAAAACAATAAATATTTGTAGTAGTAGTTTTGAAAGGCTGGGATGGAAAGGGAAGCAAAAAATGAAGAAATATGATGTGGTAGCATTAGGAGAGTTATTGATTGATATGACAGATAATGGAATGTCGGAACAAAGAAATACATTATTTGAAGCAAATCCAGGTGGAGCACCCTGCAATGTGTTGGCAATGCTTGTTAGATTCGGACACTCTGTTAGCTTTATTGGGAAAGTGGGAGATGATATCTTTGGGCATCAGCTAAAAAGAACGCTAGAAGAAGTAGGCATTAATAGTGATTATCTGTGCATGGACAAGGAGTATCGCACAACATTGGCTTTTGTGGAAACTTTAGAAGGTGGAGACAGAGATTTTTCGTTTTATCGAAATCCAGGGGCTGATATGATGTTACAAATATCGGATATTGATGAGAAACTTCTTGCGAATACGAGAATTATGCATTTTGGGACATTATCTATGACACACGAAGGTGTTCGAAAAGCTACAAAGTATGCAGTGGAAAGTGCAAAGAAAAACGGAGCCTATATCTCTTTTGATCCGAACATTCGTGAGCCATTATGGAATTTCATGGAGGAGGCCAAAGAACAAGTAATGTATGGTCTATGCCAGTGTGATATCTTAAAGCTTTCGGATAACGAAATACAATGGCTTACCGGTGAAGAAAATTATACAGATGGTGTAAATAAAATAAGAGAAGACTACTCAATTCCTCTTATTTTATTATCTATGGGCAAGAAAGGTAGCAGAGCCTATTACCTGGATGATAGTGGACATAGTATTATTGTTGAACAGAAAGGATTCGTACAGAAAAAAACAATCGAGACCACTGGTGCGGGAGATACATTTATGGGATGTATTCTTCATTTTATTTTAGAGAATGGAATGAAACATTTGAGTCATGAAAAATTAGAAAAGATGTTAGTATTTGCCAATGCCGCAGCATCCATTATAACAACCAGAAGGGGTGCACTCAGAGTTATGCCAACAGTAGAAGAAATTGAACAGTTACTTAAATGATTCCCGACGATGAAATCGCTTTCTTAGATGGTTAACCGAGAGATATAGCAACTGAGTTTGGAGGCAGAGGTGATGAGGTCCACTTGTAGTATTGGCTGAAACGGAAGAACAGAAGATAAGACTTTTAGATAATCTGTTTAAAGAAACCTACATCAGTGATATTGTGAAACGAAACAAAATTAGAAATATTGGTGAGATGGAAGCTTTTCTGGACGTTCTATCATCTGCAATCGGAGCATTGACTAATCCTAATAAGCTTCAGAAAATATTTAAAAGTGTGAATAAATCAAAGATTACTGCGACAACCATTACGTACCTTATCTATCGATTTATGGTTCGTGAACTTAAAGCAAAAGTATTATGATTATTTCATTACCAAATTCCCTATTGACACATATAGACTATCGTGGTAGTCTGCATATATAAGAACAGACTATTGCACTAGTCTAAAAAGGAGAACGGTATGGATATAACGCTTTTTGATTCTGAACTTAAGGTTATGGAAGTTATATGGGAACGGGGAGAAATCTCTGCACGTAGTATTGTGGATGTGTTGGCTGAACGGATTGGCTGGAATAAAAACACAACCTACACAGTTATAAAAAAATGTATTGAAAAGGGTGCAATTCTTCGCGAAGAGCCTGGTTTTATATGCAAATCATTAGTGGAGAAAGACGAAGTGCAGCAAAGCGAAACGGAACAATTAATCAACAAGATGTTCGGTGGTTCTAGCGAACTATTTTTTTCTGCATTTCTTAAAAACAAGGGAATTTCAGAGGATGAAGTAACACGCCTCACTAAAATGATTAGGGAGGTAAAATAAGATGCTGCATTTTAGAATGGATATGCCATTTTATTTCATGGCGTTATATGGAAGTATCATGATTCTATTCGTTATATTTTTAAGAGTATTTTTGAAAAATAAGTTACCTAAATTTGTTCTTCCCTTACTTTGGCTATTAGTTCTGATTCGTTTAGTGGTTCCATTTTCTCTGTCTAGCCCTCTTAGTATGCCAGTTCCAGAATTGGATATTTTAACATCGGATGATGGGGCGGTTTGCGTTGAGCGAAACATTGTAAAAACAAACGTTGTAGGTGGGGCCGCAGAAGAAGTTGTGGAGGATGTAACAACTACTAACGCTTCGGAAACAATGGAATATAGTAATGATTATTCTGGGTTTTCATCATTCAACTGGCAGTTTGCTTTGATGATGGTTATTTACATTGGAATTGTTGCAACAGCGGGCATTCTATTGTATCAAAAATGGGGTTATTTTCAAAAATTCCGTAATAGTTTATTAATTGAACATAACGAAACGATTAACCAAATTCTACGGAGTATGAATATGGGTCATGTTTTGGTTTTTACCAATGACCACATTGCTACACCATTGGTTTCTGGTATTATAAATCCACGAATTTATCTGCCGTCAGGAATGGATTTTAAAAACATACAGATTTTACGTCATATATTAACCCATGAAACCATGCATATCAGACGCAAGGATAATTTTATCAAAGCTGTCATGCTGCTGGCAATTTGTTTGCACTGGTATAATCCACTTGTGTGGTTCATGTCTAAGTGTCTATCTGCTGATATTGAGGACGCATGCGATGCTGCTGTGTTAAAGGATTGCGCTACTGATGAGCGTCAAAATTATGCCAACAGTTTGCTTGCTATGGCAATTACAGGAAATCGCCAAACATTACTTTATAGTGCTTTTTCAAAATCAGAGGTAGAACGAAGAATTCGAAGCGTTCTACGTTATAAAAAGGCATCGGCATTGGTTTTAGCATTATCTATGATTTTCATATTTAGTAGCACAGTAGCTTTCGCAACAGGGGTTCAGGCTCCGTTTTCTAATGATTTTAGTAGTTATTGTGGACACTCAAATAGCAAATGGGCTGTGGAGGCTTTTCTCACAAGAGATATTGCCTTAGGTGAAAATGCAGGAGAGCGTGCTGATAAAGCAATTTTAAATGCTATGGGTAATGATAAAACAGGTGATCCCGATATGATTCGTACTCAGGTTGTTGCCGCATTAGCAAAGGAATTTGGCGTGGAAGAAGGTGCATTTAAACTCGCCATTGATTTAAGCATTGACGAAAAAGAACTCCAAGAGGAATATGAGATGTACGGGATAATCAAAGATAAGAATGGTTTTTATATGTTTCAAGACGAACCAGTACGTATCTATACCGATGAAATGCTAGGCAGCGTCCAAACTAGAGATGTAGGTACTGTAGATATTGCTGTCATCCGTGATCGCCTGGGTCAAATCACCTCAATTACAGTTTTCCATCAGGGCGATACGGTATTCGATCAGCGAACAAAAGATAGAGAGCAAAATAGGGAAACATTCACTGCGTTACAAGAAAACATAACCAGTGTTGTGGAAAATAAATAGTGTAGACGAGATTCCATAGTATTAGAGTCACTTTTAAAAGAAATTTTGAAAAGTGACTCT
>CAZAAC010000079.1:0-8754 GCA_964483155.1 uncultured Lachnospiraceae bacterium
CAGATTCATCTTAAGAAAGGGGTTATCGGTTCCGAGCGTTGGGGAGATAAAATGCGAAAAAGAATCGCAAGGGAGCTTGGCGTTGATTTATATGATATTTATGGATTGACAGAAATATATGGTCCAGGTATTGCAATAAACTGTGATAAGAGTACCTCTATGCACTATTGGGATGATTATTTATATATCGAGATTCTAGATGCTAAGACGGGAGTACCTGTTCCAGATGGAGAAATCGGAGAAATTATTATTACAACGCTGGTTAAGGAAGGCGCGCCACTGATTCGTTATCGTACCCATGATTTGTCAAGATTTATAACAGAGCCATGTTCATGCGGTTCTAAATATCCGAGACTGGATACGCTCGTAGGACGAACGGATGATATGGTCAAAGTGAAAGGATGTAATATATTCCCGAGTCAGGTAGAAGACGTCATTAAAGATGTGGAAGGTGCTTCGAGTGAGTATCAGATTATGATTGATCATCTTGAGGGAAAAGACATTCTGACGCTGTTTATTGAAGTTAAGAAGCATACATCTAAAGAAGAAGTGGCACATGAACTTGCAAGCCTTTTTAAAATTAAAATCGGTATGACGCCGCTTGTAAAGGCAGTTGAAATAGGGGAGCTTCCAAGAAGTGAGAAAAAATCAACGAGGGTATTTGATAATCGATATTAATTTTTATCATAAAAAAGTAGAAGCAGATACTAGAAAACGAAATTTTTATGAATGATTAAGTATAAGGATGAACGCATGGAAAAAATCGTAGAGCAGGGTTTATTATTTGATTTTTACGGAGAATTGCTGACAGATCATCAAAAAAAAATTTATGGAGATGCAATTAGTGAAGATTTGTCTCTTAGTGAATTGGCAGAAGTCTATGGAATTAGTAGGCAGGGTGTTCATGATCTTATTAAACGTTGTGACAGAATATTGGCAGAGTATGAAGAAAAATTGCAGCTAGTAGAAAAGTTTATAAAAACAAAAGAAAATGTCAATAGCATATATTTATGTGCAAAGGAGCTAAATAGTAAGCAGAGTACAGTACAATCTAAACAGATAGAGAAATTGGCTGAAGAAATATTGTGTGAATTATAAAATGAGCATGTTTTTTAGAAAGTGAGAATTGAGAGAATGGCATTTGAGAGTTTAACAGATAAATTGCAGAATGTTTTTAAAAAGCTACGGAGCAAAGGGCGCTTGACAGAGGAAGACGTAAAAGCAGCACTTAAAGAAGTTAAGATGGCACTTTTGGAAGCAGATGTCAATTTTAAAATTGTGAAGCAGTTTATTCAAGCTGTTGAAGAGAGAGCCACGGGACAAGATGTAATGAATGGGCTGAATCCGGGCCAGATGGTAATAAAAATTGTAAATGAAGAATTAGTAAGTCTTATGGGAAGTGAAACGACTGAAATACAATTGCAGCCAGGTAAAGCAATTACAGTCATTATGATGTGTGGTCTGCAGGGAGCCGGAAAAACTACCACAACCGCAAAGATAGCAGGCAAACTTAAGCTAAAGGGGAAGAAATGTCTTCTTGTAGCTTGTGATGTATATAGGCCGGCAGCGATTAAGCAGCTGCAGATAAATGGTGAAAAACAAGAAGTTGATGTATTTGCAATTGTGGATGAAAAAAAACCGGTAGTGATTGCAGAAGCCGCACTAAAATATGCCGAGAAAAATGGTCATAATGTTGTAATGATAGATACAGCGGGTCGTCTTCAGATTGATGAGGATATGATGCAGGAACTGCAAGATATCAAAAAAGCGATAGAAGTTCATCAGACATTGCTTGTTGTAGACGCTATGACAGGGCAGGAAGCTGTAAATGTTTCAAAAGATTTTAACGAGAAAATCGGAGTAGATGGTATCGTGCTATCTAAAATGGATGGAGATGCCAGAGGTGGTGCAGCGTTATCGGTTAAAGCTGTGACAGGAAAACCGATTTTATTTGTTGGTATGGGTGAAAAATTATCCGAGCTAGAGCAGTTTTATCCCGACAGAATGGCAAGTCGAATTCTGGGGATGGGTGATGTGCTAACGTTGATTGAAAAAGCACAGGAGAATCTTAAAATAGATGAAATAGATGAAAAGAAAATGAGCGAAAAGCTCAAAAAGGGTAAATTTGATTTTGATGACTATCTGATGAGCATGACACAAATGAAAAACATGGGCGGATTGTCAAGTGTGATGAGCATGATGGGTGGCCTTGGTGGGAAAGGCGTTAATGCGGCAGGACTTGAATCGATGATGGATGATAAGAAAATCAACAGAATTGAAGCTATGATTTTATCAATGACAAAAACTGAACGCCAGAATCCGGAGATCCTAAATCCAAGTCGAAAGCATAGAATAGCGAAAGGCGCAGGTGTAGATATCGCAGAGGTAAACCGTTTAATCAAACAATTTGAACAATCAAAAAAAATGATGAAGCAACTGCCTGGAATGATGGGTAGCATGGGTAAACGTGGAAAGTCAAGATTTCCATTTTAAAATGCAGTAAGTAGGACACCATTTTTTACCACATATTTTATATTTAAATCTGAATCAAGAAGTACCAAATCTGCGATTTTATCAGTAGCGATGGAGCCATATTGGGTGTCTATGCCAAGGGATTTCGCTGGATTGATAGTAGAACATAGGATAGCACTTTCGAGGGGAATAGATGCCTCTTTCACCAAATAACGTACACAATCCATTAAATTACTGACAGAACTTGCAATTGTGCCATCTGAGAGAGTTGCTTTTGATTTGGAAACATAGACAGTTTGTCCGCCCAAGGAATAAGTGCCAGAAGGCATTCCTGTGGCTGACATAGAGTCGCTGATCAGGAGGATGCGTTTATCAGTAAACATTTTAAAAGTGGCACGGATTGTGGAGGGATGAACATGTATGCCATCACAGATTAATTCAATAGAAACATCTGAATTATCAAATGCGGCACCTATTATGCCGGGCTCTCTGTGTGTAAAAGGGTTCATGGCATTATAAGCGTGAGTGACTTGGGAAGCACCTAATGAAAAAGCAGTTGCGGCTGTTTTGTAATCAGATGTAGAATGCGCTAACGATACTCTCACCTGCTGACTGACCTTTGGTATAAATGTCAGATTATCATTTGCTTCTGGTGCCAGAGAAATTATTTTTATCATATCATTACTGATTGCATTTAAGTGTTCAAATAAGTTTATATCAGCAGGGAGAATGTAGGAGGCGTTTTGTGCACCCCGTTTTTCATGAGAAATAAAAGGCCCTTCCAAGTGTATTCCACATATTGTCGCTTCTGAAGCATGAGGGACAGATGCATATGCAGATATCATACGACAGGCAGATTCCAACTGCTGAACAGGAACAGTCAGAGTGGTAGGGCAAACAGTCGTAATACCATGGATTAGTTCATAGTGCAACATCGAGGAGAGTGTATCTAGAGTACAATCGCAGAAATCGTTACCCATGCATCCATGAACATGAAGATCGATTAATCCGGGAATCACATAGAGCCCACTCGCATCGATACACATATCATCGGCACAGATGCAATCATGCATAATTTGTGAGGAAAGGTCTAGAAAATGATTTCCTTGTATCTGTAAGTCTAATTTTTCAAAACGATTATCTTCGGTAAAAATAAATCCATTTTTGATTAACATGGGAGCCCCCTATACGGATAAGAATAATTTATGTGATATATTTATTATTAGTATATTATGTAATAAAGTCAAGTAGAAGCAAGTGAGAGTGGAGATTTATATCATATAATCTGCAGGAGTGACAATTGTAGGAATTGGTTTACAAGTAATTCCATTAATGCTAAAATGTAAATGCCATAATAACTGTTGAAAACTGGAGGCGCGATTTTTTAATTAAAATATTTCTAGAGGTAATGCTTACAGTGAATTATCAATATAGATTAAGTTTATATTTACAATAGTAACCTATAATAAAGCATAGGCAATATATTATTAAAAATGTGAAACTCATATAAGCACAGGAATAATCTGTAAGGATAGCAGATTTGTGTTTATGTGAGTTATTTTTGAGAAAGACGGATGTGTTTTAGGTAACTGTAAATGAGACTGCAGTTCGCAGCTATACAATTATAGAATTAATAGGAGTACTTTTCTGAGTGATGGTACTTATATAGGATGGTATATTCTGTGAAACAATCGTGACACAAGTTGTTTTATGCATAGTTACATTTCGAAAAGGAAGAGGAGGATAGTTTGAATGGCATTGATTAATTGCCCAGAATGTGGAAGAGAGCGTGTTAGTGATACTGCTCCCATATGTCCAGAATGCGGTTTCGCAATTATGGATTATTTCGAAAAAAGAAGCAAAGCAGAAGAACAACTTACCTCTCAAATGATTGAGACGCAAATAGTTGTTACCAAAAAATCTAGCACATCAAAAAAAGATTCCATGTTGAGTATTATTGCATGTGTATTTTCTGGGGTGGTAGTCATATTTTCTCTTCCAGCGATTTTGGCAATTCCCCTTGTTATCGCGGCAGGAATTATTGCATTAATTGACTTGTGCAAAGCAGAGAAGGAATATCGACATATAGGATCTATATTTGCATTAATTATTGCAGCAATAGTATTACTATTGCTGTTTACATGAAAGTTTATGACATATAAATATGTGAACAGTCATATTATTGTGAAAGGAGAATTTATATGAGCACAGGTGAAGTGAAAGGAAAATGGTCAACAGCAAGATTAGTTATAGGTATTGTAGCAATTTTTTTTTGTCTGATAGTATTATTTCAGTCATGTGCGGCAGGTATTAGCAATGCACTTGAAGCGAATGGTGAAATTAGTGGAACATTTGGATTTATGTCTGCAATATGTTTACTTGTTGCAGGAATTGTAGGTGTTGTTACTAGAAATTTTCAAAAGAAAAGTGGAACGATTGTGGCATGTGTATTTTTTTGGATAGTATTCTTTTTTTCAAGAGTAGGATCAGGGAATTACAAAGATTTGCGTGTATGGGGATTCATAGCATTTGTATTTGGTTGCGTGTACCTATTTGCGTCATTAAGAACAAAAAAGGAATTAATTATAGGTACAATAGTAGCGTTTGTCTATTTTATTTTGGGAATTATCTGATGAATAAAAAAATTTGCTTTTGGATTCTCAATATATTGACTCCAATTATTTGCGGGGTTGCAATATATTTATTATTGGGAAAGGAAACATATGTTTCAAGAATGATTTTTAGATTTCTTAATTTAAGAGTATATAGTTCTGAGAGTATATTGAGCAACAATATGATGTTGTTGATAAGGAACTATGCTTGCGATTTCTTATGGGCATATGCTTTGATGTTTGCTACAATTTGTGTTTATGGTAAAAAAAATAGTGAATTGAGAAAAGCATTTGTAATAGTAGTCGCATTTGAGATATTTATAGAATTATTGCAAAAGATTTCTTTGATTAAAGGTACATTTGATATTTGGGATATAGTTATCGAGATTTTCGCTAGTATTATTGCAACTATTATTATACATGACTATTTAAGGAGGGGTATTAAATTATGAGAAGATATTTAAAAAGTTTTGAATTAATGGTAGTACTTATGCTATTTGGAATTATGGTTTTAGGTAGCGGTTCAGACGCTAGTGTGGATGATAAAAAGGAGATTGTTGTTAATACGGGAGAATCTACTAAAACAGCGGATACAGTTGCTTCATCTGAAAAATCTGGTATTACAATTAGCGAGCAGGTAATGTTTGAAAAAGATGGACTAAGGGTTACGGCCACAGAATATGTGACAGATTCGATTTGGGGCGATGGAATCGAGCTTTTTTTTGAAAATAATTCCACACAGAACCTGGGGGTTAGTTGTAAAGCATTAATTGTAAATGACTATATGATTTCCGATCTTTTTTCAACTAATATTGCAGCCGGGAAAAAGGACTATGAGACATTATTTTTGTCAAGTAGTGAATTAAGAGCAGCAGGTATTGAAAATGTAGGTCAGATAGAATTATATTTTTATGTCTTTGATTCGGACTCGTTTGAAACATTGTATGATTGTGATTGCGTGACAATCCAGACATCCGAATATACAAATATTGATATTACACCTGCTGATGTCGGGCAGGAATTATATAATGAGAACGGTATTCGTATTGTAGGTAAGTTTGTTGATGAGAATAGCTTCTGGGGTGCAGCAGTTCTATTTTATTTAGAAAATAAAAGTGGAAAGAATGTATATATAAGTGTTGATAATTTATCAATTAATGGATTTATGATGACTCCGTATTTTTCGACTGAATTGTATGATGGAAAGATGTCAATAAGTGATATTACGCTTATGTCATCCGAACTTGAACAAAATGGGATTTCGAGTATCGACGATATTGAATTGGCTTTTAAGATTATTGATGAAAATTTCATTACAATTGACGAGACTGAACCAATTAAATTTTCCACGAAATAATTATCAAACATGGTGTCAAGAAAAAACACTTGACACCATAATGCCTTTCATGTATGATGTATCAGTGCCTTGTTATAACAGGGTAGAAATTATAAATTGTGGAGGTTATTATAATGGCAGTTAAGATTAGGTTAAGAAGAATGGGACAGAAGAAAGCACCTTTTTATAGAATCGTGGTAGCAGACTCACGTTCTCCTAGAGATGGCAGATGTATCGAAGAAATAGGAACATATGACCCAAAGACAGATCCTAGTACATTTAAGATTGATGAGGAAAAAGCTAAGAAATGGCTTGCAACAGGTGCTCAGCCTACAGAAGTCGTAGGTAAGATTTTTAAATTAGCAGGAATCGAAAAATAAATTTCTACTTGGAGGTGGATGTATGAAAGAGCTTGTGGAAATAATCGCAAAATCTCTTGTAGAAAATCCTGATGAAGTTGTTGTGACAGAAACTGAAAATGACAGAACAATCATGATTGAGTTACGTGTTGCACAGTCTGATATGGGTAAAGTTATCGGCAAGCAAGGACGTATAGCAAAAGCAATTCGTTCCGTTGTTAAGGCAGCATCAACAAAGGAAAACAAGAAAGTTGTTGTGGATATTGTACAGTAATAGTTAATCGGCATACTGAATGAAAACAAAGAACCCAGATACGTGCATGCACGGTTACAGGGTTTTTTGACTTTTATTAAGGAGAAAATATGGAAGAATTATTGCAAGTCGGAATCATATCGTCAACACATGGATTAAGAGGCGAAGTAAAAGTGTTTCCGACAACAGATGATGTGAAACGATTTAAAGTTCTAAAGGAAATAATACTTGATACGGACAAAGAAAAAATGACGTTGGAAATCGAAGGCGTGAAGTTTTTTAAACAATTTGCGATACTGAAATTTAAAGGAATTGATCACATCGAAGAGAGCGAGAAGTATAAAGGGAAAGGTTTATTTGTAACACGTACAAATGCTGTGCGGTTAATGAAGGATGAGTATTTTATCGCTGATTTAATAGGAATAGCAGTTGTGGATGAAGAAAATAATGATATCGGAATACTATCAGAGGTCATGGAAACAGGTGCTAACGATGTGTATATTGTTAGTATGCCAAATCATAAAGAAATATTACTACCGGCTATCAAACAATGCATCTTAGACGTGGATATAGAAAAAAAAGTAATGAAAGTTCATATTATGGAAGGTCTTTAATTATTTGACCACCAGTTGATTTTTGCCAAGTTTTTTTGCTTTATAAAGAGCACTATCGGCATCATGAAACCATTCTTCGACACTTTGCCCTAACTGTAGCGTGGCAATTCCACCACTGAAGGTAACAGATAGTTGTGGAGCAAATGAATAGCGGCATTCAGAAAATGAATTACGGATTTGCTCAGCAAGCAGGTATGCTTCATCAATTGTTTTGTGTTGTATGATGAGTACAATCTCTTCCCCACCGTAGCGGTATGCTATTACATTTCTGGTAGAAACCTGTTTTAGGAGCTTTGACAGGCTGATTAGAACTTCATCGCCATTTAAGTGCCCATAGGAATCATTTATTTTTTTGAAATCATCAATGTCAAGTAGCAACATGTGACACTCTCCATTTTTCGGGCAACCAATGAAACAAGACTTGGCTTTTTCATGTAAAGCTTTTCTATTATAAATACCCATGAGTGAGTCAAGATGCAGTTCTTCAATTAATTCCTTTTCACGGACATTGCTACGAATGATATAGTCCAGCTGTTCATTTACATATTTGGTCATAAGTGTTGTACCAATATAGGAAATAATGATAATAAGAATGGCAAGTACAGTATCCATGATTAGTTGTGGATCATCGCGACGAAGCTCATGAGAAGCAACTATGGTCGCGCAACCTAGTGACAAGATAGAACATATAGTCAGTCCTAAAGTTAGTTTGTTATTTGCAAATAGAATAGACATAAAAATAGCGATACAGGGTAGCATTAACAGGGGACCATATACATAATGGATAAATTGAGTATTGGCACACAAAAAATAAATCAAAATACAGGACCATATATTTTTGAAGTTATTTGAAAATCGAGCAGATTTGATGCAGTAATAAGTTATAATAATAACAATCAGATTGAGCAGTGATGGTATATATATAAAACGCCATCGATATATATTATTAGGGAGAAAAAGTGTGCGTGTATTGGAATCAATTATATAAATAACAATTTCAGCTATAGAACCAATTGCAGCAAATAAGATACATATGTTGAATAAATTAGTACGCCATCGCTCATTGATTTTTTCTTGTAAATTCATGACAATGCCTCCCTGTTTGTTA
>CAZAAC010000080.1:0-8433 GCA_964483155.1 uncultured Lachnospiraceae bacterium
TTGTACCCTTTCGGGGCAGTTTATTGAGAAACAGAAACAACATCCCATATAAAAACGGGCGCAAAAAAAGAGTCAGACAAAACAAATACAAATACTCCTTACTTTAAGGATATTGTTTCTGTTCTGCCCGACTCTTAATGGTTCTAGCCAAATTCAGCTCGTTGACAAACTCTTGCCACCCGATGCTCTCTTTCCGGTTCCATGCCGGATACAGTGCTTATACGAATGACTCATTCTATTTAATTGTCAACTGCTCTCACCAGCTGTTTTAATTATTGACTGCAGATTCTAGTCCGGTACGTTCCATACTTCTTCTTGACTTTTGGGATGCAACCACACCATCCTGTATCACTACTACAATCATATTTTTGCATCTGCTACACTTAAGTTCCACTACTCCAGAAAAACTTTTGAGCAATGGGTATCCACATAAGGGGCAAGTTGCAACGTACTTACTTTTTCTTCTACTTCTGTTGCTTTCCATTTCATATAGTTCCTCCATTACACAATAATGATAGATTCTCCCTGTGTTATCCTAAGCGATTGAAATTATATCATATTATTTCAGTCATGTTCCAAAACTTGTAAAAGTTGGTCGCTTTGATGTAAAAACTGGTCATACAATGTCACTTTTTGTATTAAATCCTTTTTTCTTCTCCTTGCTACATTTATTTTTGTTCCATCTATCATAATGACAGCATTCTTTTCAATGCACTTTACATACATTAAATTGACGATATAAGAAACACTGATTTCTGCAAACATATTGGAATTAACTCGATCCATAATCTCATATCGAGACATAATCATCTCATGTTCATTATGGTCTGTAGTATGCACATAAGCATATCTTTTTTCTTTTTCAAAATACAAAATATCTTCTTTCAAGAGGCGATGTGTTACACCTTTAAATTCCACAAGAAAATCATTCTTTGTGATGTCTTGAAAATTCAGGACCCATTGATATAAAACTTTTAGGTATTCTAAATCGAAGGGACGTTTGAAGCTGTAATATGGTGCAATTCTACTTATGATTGCTGTTTTAGGAATATCATAATCGACAAAAACAAAAAAAGCCATGGGATCTTTTTCGCGGATGTGTAATGCTAATTCTACGAAATTGATTCCAGACACTTTATTATCAAAAAAATATGCTTTAAATTCATACCCGTAGGTATCAATATATCTTGTGAGGTCATCTGCACTCCAAAATGATTCAAACCCGCTCTCCTCTCCGATTACCTCCTCTAACGATTTATTAATCCATTCTTCCCTTACTTGTGCCTTTCTGCATACCGCAATCTTAATCATATCTCCCCCTTATGATTCCAATCCATATGTATGATTCTCAATCCATTGTTTTTATTTTATCTAAATAGGTAATCAATCGAAGAAATTGCTTTTCATTTAAAGATTTTGACATTTCAAGAAGTGTTTTATCTCTATCCGTCATTTCTATTAGTGCATCATCATCCGAAAAAAACTGTCCAAGCGTAATATTTAGGGTATCACAGATTGCCTGAATAGAATCAATCTGTGGTTTATGATTATGATTCTTCATGTTGTAGAGTGTACTCTTAGATATGTTTCCATTTTTAATCAAACTATAAGGAGTACGTCCTCTCTTTTTACACCACTTCTCAATACTGTCATATATATCATCAGCTCTCAAAATATCTACGCCCCTTTCTAGGGAATTACTTATACCCATATTCTAAACGTGTTTGTGGCTTTTCTAAATGACTTATTATGGAACTAATAAGTTCCCATATTGTGAACTAAAAAAGAAGCAAACCACAGTTTGCTTCTAATCTTATCATTATTAATATTAATATCATAAAGTGAAAAACTAAATTCCGTATAATTACTCCCCCAACTTCGGATTTCATTCAACGCCGTTCCTCTTATCATCGCTCCCATCAGTAAATTCCTATCCTCAGCTTTACAATGTATCACTTAATGTTTGAGCAAATTCTGGATATGAAATGTCACTATGAAAACAACAAATAGAGTAGTCAGGCGTAATAGCCTGTGAAAACATGTATGTTTTTATATTATAATCATTATGTATCTCATTATTATATTTTATCATTGGATCAGGTAATTGTATAACAATGATATCCACATGGCTCGAGGTGATAATAATGATGCTGTTATATCCTGTGAAGTTTTATTTTGATAACAAATATAGAGTCGTTAGTACAATTCCGGTCAAGTTACCCAGGCAGTGTACGATTACTCCGATACGTATATTTCTTTTATACCATACTGCATAAACATAAGGTAACAATGCTAAAATGCGCGTAATATTTTCCCACGGGGTAAAAAAATGATATGCAGAGAACAAAACCACATTAATTAAAGGTGCTTTTTTCCCTAGCTTATTCATACGAGGCAGAAGAAATCCTCTAAAATAAAGCTCCTCTACCATTGGCCCCAAAAGTCCGTTAAAAACAAATGCGACTATGATTGTCGGCCATATTAACGATGGGGTTTGTTTTATTATATCTACATTGATACGGAACCAGTCAGGTACCCAATTGAACATAGTCCAGAGAGGTTTTTCGATTTCAGGTACAATAGAAAAAACGAGCCCTAATATAGTAAATAACGGTAATACCCACAAAACCGTTTTGAGTAAGGAGGTTTTATCAGTAAAAGTGATTATTTCCTTAAACTTCTTGCCGGAATGTTTTGCAACAAACAGCAAAATAAGCAATTCTGTTGGTATAAGCCCAAAAGCAATTGCCAAGTATATAGAAAGTATAAACGGCAGACCTATCCCCCAATAAGGATTTGATAGAGCAAAAGCCACAAAAAGGATAGGTAAGCCTGGAAGCAAATGCAGTAGTAAAATTTGCATTGTAGTAAGCTGCTTAATATTATCATTCATGGATATTTCCCTCTCTTTTTTTTCTTTTTTCAACAAAGGCTTGAAGTGCCTTTATTTGTACCTCTTGTGAAGCTTGATCAATCATTTTATTCTCATTAGGGTCCTCCTCAAAGCCATCTTGTTCTTTACCATCAAAACGGTACATTTTTTTGAGTAGCTCCCATAATATCTGCATTTCATCACCGGTAAACTCATTAAATACATCGGCTAAGAACATAATTCCGATTTCACTAGACTTAAGCATTTCATTGATCCCGGACTGTGTTATGATTATATTACCCTTACGTCGGTCCGTATTGCTCAATTCAGTTACAATATATCCATTCTTTTCCAAAATAGTGATCAACTGCTTAGCGTTTTGCTTTGTAGTTCCTAATTTCCTGGCAACACTATTTATTGTTGCATCATTTTCTGGTAAATGATGAATAGCCAACATAGTCATATACTGTCTGGAAGAGAGTTTCATAAAACACTTAGCACTCTCGGTTTGTACTTTGTTATAGACAGAAAACAAGGTTGAATAAACCTGCTGCATTAAAAATAATTCGTTTAGTTCCTTCTCAATTCCCATAATTGTCCTCTCGAAATATAGACAATGCATTGTCCATCTAATGGTATCATGTATTTTTGAATTAGTCAATATATTGTCTACTTGAGTTTCCGTAGTTTTATCCACAGGTTTGAGTTATAAATATACTTAGCCTATTTCAAAAAATTTCCCGATTGTTGTATTCATTAAAGGTTTCATGCTCATACAAAAAAGTCCCAAGATTATCATAAACACAATATTCTCAAGACTTTTCATTATTCAAGCTATAGTTCTTTCTCCCAATTCTCAAAAACGTTTTCAGAAATTAGTAATTATAAGATACTAATTCTTAGTAGTCCCTTTCAGCTAGTATGTCACTTACTTTAGATTACATTTCAATACTATAGTAAGGGTCTCCTTGTCCTCTTCCACTTTTCCAGTCCTTAGCGCCCATTTATAACCGTCTTTCATACATGTAATAACATTACTTCCCATACGAGTGTATCCAAGCATTCTTGATCCCATTTTCAAAACATCCTCAAGTGGCATAGAACCATACTCTCCTAGTGTTGCACAAATAGCATTCGATATTTCGTGAACTGGAACATCACAAATCAACCTATTTTCTTCATCATTACCGCTAATTCTAAAGATATTGTAGAGTACCGGATCTTGACTATTCTTCCAATAAAACTTACTCCCGTTTTGTATCGTAGTTCTCGTCTTTAGTTGACCACATTGTTTTAGAATACTCTCCTTTATTCTGCTACCTGCTTTTCCAATCCCATAACTTTGAGCTACTCTTCTTACAAGAAGTTCTTCGCTAATTGGAGCTTCGATGTCTAAAACCTCAATCAATTTACCATTGATTGACAAATTATACTTTGGTGTCAGAAAATCGGAGATAGAAACCGTTTCTTGCTTCAATTGAGCTATTTGATATATATAAGACTCCTTTTTTCCTTCGCTAACAAATTGTGCCATTTTTGCTTCATTTTCTGTTTCATTTTCTGTTTCATTCTCTGTTCTCTCTTGTAGTTGCGGCCTTGATGCAATCTTGAGAGATGATTCTACTATTAAGACGCCATCACATTTCTCGTTAGAATTTCTTTCAATTTCCGATTTTATATCAGCCTCAATATGTGGAGTATTCAGTCTTTCTATAGTTCTCCCCATCTCGCTCTTATCCTCTATCGTTTTGATATAGATATCCGTTTTCCCACCTTCTTCGCATATACACTCTGCCGGCTTTATCTCCATTGCCCTTAGAGCCTCCAAGATTCTATTCAGCTCCTTGTCTCTACTGTCCCACCAATCCATTGACCATATACGAATAGTATTCCATCCCAAACTAGCAAGAACCGAGACTTGTGAAACTTCTCTATCCCGAGTTGTTTTTGCTTGTTTGTAATTATTTCCATCGAGAAGAATTCCCAGTAAATATCTTTCATTGTGAATTGGATCTATAATGCCGACATCAATTCTGTACTCAGAATGACCTATATTTCTATCAGTATTATACCCTTGTTCTTTAAGGTATTCAGATATTGAAGCAGCTATTCCTGCTACTTCTACTTTCTTTTCATTTGACGATACAATATGACTCAACAGACTACGTCCATCTGCAAATTCTAAAAACCCTTTAAGAGCTTTCACTCCTCTTGCACTAGTTTTGTTCAAATTAATCTGATCTGGTGTCAAAGATGAAAATACAATCATCTCCATTCTCGCACGAGAAACTGCAACATTTAAACGTCTCCATCCACCTTCCCTATTAAGAGGTCCAAAATTCATATATACTTTTCCATCCTGATCCGGTCCGTACCCTACAGAGAAAAAAATCACATCTCGTTCGTCTCCCTGTACATTCTCTAGATTTTTGATAAATAATGGTTCGTCGCCACTATTGGCCCATTCCTCTAACAATGTATTCTTTTTGCATTTTTCTTGGAACAAATCATCAATCAAGTTTTGCTGAGATGAATTAAAGGTTACAATTCCAATACTCTGATTTTTTAACTCTTTAGCATTGTATCTTTGAACAACTTCATCAATAATTTTTTCAGCCTCCGCTCTGTTCTGTCGTGTCTTTCCTCTGTCAAAATATCCATCAACCTGTACAAATGATACACGCGATTCTCTATCATTAACAGATGGGAACGTGTAAAGTTTATTCTCATAAAATTCCGCATTACTGAATGCAATGAGGCTTTCATGCTTACTCCTGTAATGCCACAAAAGATGTGTCTGTGGCATGTTTAATGCGAGGCAATCATCCAATATACTCTCAAGATCCTCAACATCATAGTTTTCCTCATCTACTGAATTAGTCATAAAAAATGATGTGGGAGGCATTTGTTTGGGATCCCCAACTATTATGGCATTATTTGCCCTCGCCAACGCACCAATAGCTTTACTAGTTGGAAGTTGCGATGCCTCGTCAAAAACAACAATATCAAACGGTTTTCCATTAGGGTCAAGATACTGTGCTACTGATAATGGACTCATGAGCATACATGGGCATAACCTTCTCAATACAGTATTAATTTGATCAAATAAAATGCGAATACTTACACCTCGTCCACCACTCTTTATAGCGCGACTCAGAATTGCAAGCTCCATATTTTTTGTTGCCTCACTTGTTAAATTAGGAACATTTGCTGCAAGTCTACAAAATATCTCCTTTTCGGTCAGTTTCATCAACTCATTATCAATACGCTTTAATTGCTTTATTTTCTCATCAAACAATTTCCCGGAGAAAGTATTTAACGCTGGATTAGTATCTATTGCATATAATACTAATGCTCTATATATCGCCTTCTTGTATGCAGACATTACTCTCTCATGTTCCAGCCCCGCCTGATATGCATTTACAACCACTTTCAGCCCGTATTCATTAGCTTTCCTTGAAATTGCTTTCCACATAATCCATTCTTTGAGATCGTCCGAATGGTTCATGACTCCATCACATAATGCAATTTGATGCTCAAACCATTTCGAATCCGCATCCGTATTGTCTGTAGCCCCAAGAATTCTAAACACCTCTTCTCTCGATTGTAGTATCAATTTCCATGTCAAGAAAAAATCAGAGGATTCTCCTAAAAAATCAGTAATACTAAATATTTTAGTTCCCAACTCACGGCCTCCAAACAATTCTTCCAACTGTTGTTCAACCAGCAAAGCGCCGTCTACCGCCTTAACAATTTCAATCCATTCAGTACAAATACCATTATATAAGTCTTCAAGCTCATCTCCATATACCTTAAACATTTCTGAAGCATATGAAGATTCTTCATTATAATTAATAAGCTGTGTTGCATGGAAAACAATAAATTCTTTTGTAATACTTGTTTTTCTTTCCCTTAAGTGAACCGCAATACGCTTCTTCAATTTATTATAATTAATCTGTGTGAATCCAATTAAATCCTCATTTATTTCTTTGAGCTCAGTTAATAACTCTTCTCCACTTTCATGAAAGAAGCTCTGATTAAAAATAGACAATAACTCTCTCTCTATTTTCGCCTTATTTATAAAATGCTGCGCCATATCTTTTACGTCAACCAAGTATCTCTTAATTCTTGTCTGTCTTGTCCATGCCTTTGGATATTGATTCCATTTTTCTAGCGTATATCGTATGGTAACAACATGTGCAAGTTCATCTATACTTTGTGGCATAGTTATATTAATCACATTGCATATTTTTTCACACTGTGGAAGTATCTTTTGTAGCCCCTCTTTATATCTTTTTACTGAAAGTTGCAATTGAGTTTTCATCTGTTGCGAGTATTGCGTACATTCAACAAACTCCAAAGCACTATTATGAGGGTGCCCTACTGCTTTTGCAGCTGCAATCAATTGTTCAACCAATAATTGCTGATCATCAAGTTTCTGACTTGTTATGGATATAATATCTTCATGATCAAAGTCATCCAGTTCCGGCGCATCCCTATATTTCTCATACTTATTAATAAGTGTAAAAGCTGAGATTCCACACGGTTGTTTACAATGCAACTGATTCGCATATGT
The DNA here is from genome assembly GCA_964483155.1 of uncultured Lachnospiraceae bacterium. Taxonomy (GTDB): domain Bacteria; phylum Bacillota; class Clostridia; order Lachnospirales; family Lachnospiraceae; genus JAAYYM01. The sequence continues at coordinate 7,449 of CAZAAC010000080.1, forward strand.
ATTCAATTCATCACGCAGTCCTTTAATTTTTTCAGCTCTATTTAAATACTCTGCTGATGAAATTGTTTTTGTTACTTCTGTGGCTATTCGTAATTGTTCTAATACTTCCTTTTTCTTTGATTTATTCGAATGTAATTCAAGGCAAAAAGGAGCCAGTCCAATCTTATCCAATCGCTTCTGTACTACTGATAATGCAGCCATTTTTTCAGCAACAAATAACACCGTCTTTCCCTGTGCCATAGCATTAGCCATCAAAGCCGTAATTGTCTGCGATTTTCCTGTTCCGGGAGGACCATGAAGAACGAAGCTTTTATTCTTACACGCTTCTTTTATTGCAAATAATTGAGATGAATCTGCCGAAATTGGAAGCAACATGTCATCTTCTGATACCCGTTCTCCTATCTCCATGTCATGGGCATCCCACACAAGTCTTCCTTCTATGAGACTTTTTACTATTTTATTTTTTTCAAGATTTTCTGTCCTGTTTCTGATATCGTTCCACATTACAAATTGCGAAAAGGAGAATGGCCCAATATATGAAGATTCAAGTACATCCCATCTGCTTTGCCCCATTATAGCTTGTCGAATAATTGAGAAAACTCGTCGCATGTCAACTCCGTGTCCATCTGACGGCAAAGGATCAAGTCCCTTTATATCTATTCCATTATCTTGTTTCAGCTTCTCAAGAATTGTAATATTCATTTGAGGGTCTTCATCCCTCATACGAATTGTATAACCTTGTGTGGCAGATTTTCTAATAAGCTCTATTGGTAACAATACAATCGGAGCAAATCTGGGAGTTGAACTTTTTGTTTTTTCGAACCATTTGATAATGCCTAGTGCGATATAAAGAGTATTTACTCCTGTTTCTTCTAATGTCGTTTTTGCAGAACGATATAATGATTTGACAGCTTGATTTAATTCTCCATCTGTCATAGCTGCACGAAGTCTTTTATTCTCAAACTCAGAATAAATCAGGTCTCCC
>CAZAAC010000081.1:0-7948 GCA_964483155.1 uncultured Lachnospiraceae bacterium
AGTACGTATTTGTATCTCAAAAGGTTGCCCTGTCGGACCAATCAATGTTGTATGTAGGGATTGGTACATATTAGGCTTTGGCATTGCAATATAATCTTTAAAACGACCCGGTATTGGTTTGTATATTTCATGAATTACCCCAAGTGCTGCATAACAATCCTTTACAGACCCCACAATAATACGCACAGCAAACAAATCATATATCTGATCCAGTGTTTTATCCTGATTCACCATTTTTTTATAGATACTAAAGAAGTGCTTTACACGTCCGTCTAGTTCTGCCTCAATTCCTGCCTCCTTAATATGTGCGTCCACCTCATCCACAATATTCTGCACATATTTTTCACGTATGTTCTTGCGTACGGCAATCTTATCGACCAAATCATAATATACATCTGGTTCAAGATATTTCAGTGACAGGTCATCCAATTCCACTTTTAACTTTGAAATACCAAGTCGCTGTGCTATTGGTGCATATATATCAAGTGTTTCTCTTGCAATTTCAATCTGTTTTTCAGGGAGCATATGCTTCAATGTCCGCATATTATGTAATCGGTCAGCCAACTTGACCATTATGACACGGATGTCTTTAGCCATTGCCAAAAACATCTTACGTAAGTTCTCTGCCTGCATTTCAAGCTTATCACCATTATAAGTCAATTGCCCCAGTTTTGTCACACCATCTACAATCAATGCGACATCAGGTCCAAATTCTGCTTTGATTTCTGCTTCTGTCATAATGGTATCTTCTACTACATCATGCAATAAACCTGCCGCAATAGACTCTTTGTCAAGTTCTAGATCTGCCAGAATAATTGCAACACATAAAGGATGAATAATATACGGTTCGCCTGATTTTCTCACCTGGTCTTTATGTGCATTATAAGCAGTATTATATGCCTTTTGAATCATAGAAATATCTGCCGATGGGTGATATTTCTGCACGTGAATAATAAGGTCCTCATACAAATCTTCAGGACTCAAAAACTCATCCATAGCCTCTATTCTTCCATCATCAAAGACTAGTTCAATTCGTGTCTGCTCTTCAACAGCCTTATTCTCTTCTTTCATCAGACATTCATTTCCCTTCATACATAATACTTATGTGGTTAATCAGAAAGTCCTTCTGGATTCTGTGATTGCCATCTCCATGTATCTTCACACATCTTTTCAATCCCACGCTTAGCAACCCAGCCAAGTTCCTCTTTTGCTTTTTTAGGATCGGCATAGCAAGTCGCAATATCTCCAGCACGGCGTGGTTTCATTTCATAATTGATTTTAACTCCACTTGCCTTTTCAAAATTATGAATAATATCAAGTACACTAAACCCTATTCCTGTTCCAAGATTATATATTTTTGTCCCAGCTTCTCCTACATTTTTCATTTCTTTAATTTTTTCAATCGCTTTCACATGTCCTTCAGCTAAATCCACAACATGAATATAATCACGGACACCTGTTCCATCTGGCGTATCATAATCACTTCCAAAAACACCTAAACATTTTAGCTTACCAACTGCTACTTGAGAAATATAAGGTAATAAGTTATTTGGTATTCCCTTTGGATTTTCACCAATTAAACCTGATTCATGCGCACCAATCGGATTAAAGTAACGCAATAAAATAACCCTCCAAGCAGGATCAGGTACGCACAAATCTTGCAGTATCTGCTCCAACATGCTTTTTGTTTTTCCGTATGGATTTGTAATATCTCCTATAGGGCATTCCTCTGTAATGGGAACAAAGGCAGGGTTTCCGTAAACTGTTGCTGAAGAACTAAATACTATATTCTTACATCCATGCTCTCTCATCACATCACATAGAATTAATGTACCTGTAATATTATTATAATAATACTCAAGCGGTTTTTGCACTGATTCTCCCACTGCCTTCAAGCCTGCAAAATGGATTACCGCCTCAATAGTAGACTCACTGAATATCTGTTCTAGCATACTTCTGTCTAATATATCTGCCTCATAAAATTTTACCCTCTTACCTGAAATTTTTTCAATTCTATGAACAGCTTCTTTACTTGAATTAATCAAATTGTCTACAATTATTACCTCATATCCAGCGTTTAGAAGTTCAACGCAAGTATGACTTCCTATAAAACCCGCGCCACCTGTCACTAATACTGTCATGCTCTTTCCTCCACCTGTTTCATTTTATTCATTATCCCTTATTTCAATTCATATGGCAAAGACCTTTCACGATATTCTATCACTATTTTAAAAAAGTATCTACTATTTATTTGTATATTCGTTACCTGAAAAAATGGTATTCTTTTTATCTGCCTGCTATATATATTGCTACAGATAGACATTTTCATTTAAAATTCAATCAGCAAAAGCTTCGAAAATAGAGTCGTAATGTTATTCTCTGTTATCAATAAACAATGACACAATCTCCACCACTTTCTTTGGCTTTATACATTAATTCGTCAGCATGCTCATATAACTCTGCAAAGCTCACTCCGTCTTTTGGGGTTATTGCAATTCCCATGCTACCAGATACCTCTACTTCTGGATAATCTTCTATTTTTATCTCACGCAATTTACTAAGGAATTCCATTGCCTTATTAATAATAATCCCTTCATTCTGGATGTCTCTAATGAAAATAATAAATTCATCCCCACCAATGCGGCCTAAAATATCAATCTTACGAAATTCCATATTCATCAGCTCCGCTATTTTCTTCAAAAGCTGATCTCCGCATACATGGCCCATTGTATCATTCACCTTTTTAAATTTATCAATATCAAATAACATTAAAATACATTGTTCGTTTGGGTTTTCTTTAAGAATAAAATCAATTGATTGCTCAATCGCACGGCGGTTAAGCAAATCTGTCATGGCGTCTGTCCTTGCCAGTCGCTGCAGCACTTTGCTCTTTGACCGAAAGCTTCTCACTAATAGAATTGTTAAAACTGCCATAAAATTTGCACAAACAAATAATACGGAAATCAGATTGTTTCTATAGTCCTTGGCAATTACATCATTTGGAAGTGTCACAAAAACAAACCAGTCATTAATGCCAACAGGACAAAAATAGCTATAATCATAATACTTATTTGATTGCGATATTACAAACCCATCCTGCCGCTGCTCTAAATCGCTTTTAATCTGCTCTGCCGTATTATTGTTCTTGAGATGAGAATTTTCCCAACTCAATAATAAATTCTTTCGATTTTCATCTTTTGTATTTCTGGAAAAAACAATAATCTCTCCATCTTGCTTGAAAATGTCGCAAAACCCTTCTCCATCAAAGCACTCAATGTTAATAATCTTTGACAAATCATCTAACTTGTATATCCCTATTACCAAACCAATAATTGTATTGTCGTGATAAATTGGTGCGTATATTACGACATTACGTTCACCATTTACATTAGAAGTCTGTACTTCTGATATACCACTCTCCCCACGTAGACCACTTTCAAGATATGCCCGTCCTGTGGCGTTTGAAGTTACACCCTTAGAAGACATGGCATCCCCGTTTGCTTTGGTTAACCACATTCTCGTGAAATCACTGTTATCGCTAACCCTTTTTAAGGTACTCATTGCTTCTGCAGAATGAATATCATCATATTCCGAAAAAACTTCAGCCATTGCATTCACAAATGAAACGGAGGACTCCATATGCAGCTCTATCCCTGCTGACATCTGCCTTCCTGTTTCTTGTAATCTCTGCTTATAGTGATCTTCTGTATTAGAAAAACTTTGTAAGCAAAAGAAAATAACGACACCCAGTAGCCCTATTATCACAAAAAAGGATAATAATGTTTTTCTCATTTTACCTATATTCATTCTGTGTCCTCCCACTTTTATCCTATATGAACTCCCAGCAGTTCTATAATGATTCCAACAGTCACGCCAATTACATATAATAGTCCCATAATCTTAAAGCTTTCTTTTACGCTGGTATTTACTTTGAACAAAATCAAAATACCCGTACCTGCGCTGATTAAAAGTCCTGACATCATTGCTCCGCTTCCGATAACCCCTTGCAGGTACAATTGTGTAATAATAACAGATGCTGCACAATTTGGAATCAGCCCAAATAGACCCGCAATCATTTCACCGAGGATTGGTCTGTTCAATAACAAATTCGAAAAAATATCTTCTCCAAATAATTCTATTCCCATATTAAGAATGATAGAAATAACAAAAATAAAAATTGTGATTTGTACCGTATGCTTAATCGCTGATTTAAAAATACCATTTTCGCAATTACAATTCTCATGCTCACAAAATTTTTTAATATTCATAGATTCTTTTACATGCTTTACGCGCCAGAGCTTATCGATTATATACCCTGCACTGATACCAATTATTACCTTGAGACCCAGTATTTTCATTATTATAATAGGCGATACTGCTTCTGAAATAAAAATAGGAAGCATCTCATCAGAAGTAGAAAGAAATACAGCAATTAACGTTCCCATCGAAATCACTCTGCCCGCATACAGATTAGCTGCGGCTGCTGCAAAGCCACATTGCGGAAAGGCACCAACCAGGCCACCTAAAATCGGTCCATAACGACCAGACTTCTCAACTGCCTGTTTCAATTTTGCACTTGTTTTATGTTCGATATATTCCATAATTAAATAAGTAATTAATAAAAATGGCATTAATTTGAGACAGTCAATCATTGTATCTAATAATACATCAAACATTATTACCCTCCTATTTATGATTTCTCACTTTTTATAGTATATCATGACTTCTTTAATAAATAAATTATAAAAAGATTAATAAAATAGTAAATAATTTTTTTAAAAATAGTAAATAATTTTTTTAAAAGTACTTTACTTTATTTCATGAATGTGATAGAGTTATTTAGTACTCAATATGAATTTTTAAATTGACCTGTGTTGTAAGTCATATTTAATGATTTACAAGCGTTTGGTCATTTTTTTGTATATTGATGCGAGAACATATTATAACGTATGGATTGAGAATATCTATACACATCAAAAATGGAGGTGCCCGGTATGAATACAGGTACAGTAAAATGGTTTAATGCTCAAAAAGGATTTGGATTTATTACAAACGACAACGGCGGAGAAGATGTTTTTGTACATTTTTCAGCTATCGTTTCTGACGGATTCAAGAGTCTCGAAGAAGGTCAGAAAGTAACTTTCGGTACAGAGACAGATCCGAAAGACAGCAGAAAACTCAAAGCAGTTAATGTTTGTTTAGTATAGTCTGCAAACAAAAAAGCTGAACTAAACATGAAGGCAGAACCTTAGTTCTGCCTTTTTGATTGTCTTAATATCTCTTCTACGCTTCTGCAATACCAAGGACTGCAATTCCAACAAGCACAATCACAACCATACAATACTTCGCAAATGTCAGTTTTTCTTTGCAAAAAATTCTCAGAAGAATCACTGAAAAAATACTATAGGTGGCAATTAGTGGTGCTGCCACAACTGCATTTCCAGACATAGCATATACATAAAAAAACTGCCCAGCCGTTTCCATGATTGCTGCTATTCCACGATTTCCTTGCTTTCTAATCTCAAACTTCTGCTTTTTAATGCAAGTCATGTAAATTAGTAATACGATGGCAACCACAAAAAAAGTGAATTCGTATGCCAAAAGTGCATCTGTCTCTCCGATCAATTCCAGCTCATCAAGATATACTGCATCTGCAAAGGTTCCAAGTGCATCAAACAAGCAATACAACAATGGAAAAATCAAAACCAATACGCCTTTTTTCTTATACCTTCCAAATGGAATCCTGACTCTTCTCTCTTCTTTGCTCTCAAGCACCGCCAACATTACTACACCAAATGTAACAATTATCATCCCTGTTATTGTCAGCCCACTTAATACCTGTGTGAAAAAAATAAAACAAAGCAGTGATGCAAGTGCACCTGACGTATTCTGTACTGGAGATGCAATTGATAATTCAATATAGCGTAATCCAAAATAACCTATCATCATTGAGATAATATAAAGCGCTGAAACTGGCAGGTACTTTATCATTTCAAATACTTGAAAAGTTCCACCCATGTAAAACAATAGACCAAAGGCATGTAACCCCATAACAAAACCAACCATTATTGTAATCTGTATATGGGACATCTTATCTTCTGCAACTGAACCTTTTTTATAAAACAAATCAGCTGCACCCCAAAATAGTGCTGTTGCAAGTGCAAATAAAAACCACATAGATTATCTCCCTCATCCTTCTTTTTTTAGTACAAATTTTAAATCTGTTGTAAACCCTTTCTCTATTTACTAATTGATTATAATTGCTACTAGCTATATTTTCAACATATTCATCTAAATTTTTCATTATAATTGCTGTTCATATATTGATAGCAGTCTTTCATCGGTAATATATATTCCAGTGTCCCCATGAAATGTGCTGCTACAGTAATTTCATTATATATAACATGAATCCCGTCCTCCTGGATATACCATGTGGCTACTTCGCCTGCTGCAAAGGTTCTATCAACTGTATCCTCCCAGTCCGAAAACAATACATCCTGTATATCTGTATCCATGCTTATCTGTTTCTTTATCTCACTAGTTGCATATTGTTCAAATACTAAACTATTTTTCATTACATCAGAAAGTGCTATCTGCTTACCCTCATCTAGATCAAAGGTAAAACCCTCCACCGTCTCAATGCCATTTGTTCCCCCTTTGAACTGATAATGTGATATTAAAAAACTCAATATATGGCCATTGTTACAACCTTGTTCAAAAGTAGTCGTATACTCCCACGGTGCAAAATGTGACACTACACCTTCTGTTTTTGCTTCCTCCACATACTGTTCAACCAGACTTTGTTCTTTCCCATGTAGCTCATTATACACAAGATTTATTGCCGCTTCTGCTACTTTATTTATTTCTATTTCTACCTGAGGATATTGATAATTCCATATTAATACTGCTTCTTTTTTCTCATTTTCAAAAAATTCTTTGTTTTCAATTGGCACGATTGTTACAATATAATTTCTATTGGTATTACAACCTGCTAAACAAAGCATGATACCCACTCCGAGAATCCAATTTATTATTTTTTTTCTCATAACTTTTCCTCTCATTTTTATATCCTATGCTGGAACTATTATACTCTGCACCATACACAGAGTCAACAATGCATGCACATGTGTGTTTAGCTTGCAAAATAGACACGAACCCGTTATAATTATTTTATATATTTTTACTTTAAGATATACAAGGAGGAATACTAAATGAAAATCACCAAAACACTATCAGGAAATAAGTTGACTCTTACACTGGAGGGTTCTCTTGACACAAACACAGCTCCTGAATTAGAGGCAGAACTCAATAATAGCTTGGCTGGGATTACCGAACTTGTTCTTGATTTTTCCGATATTGAGTATTTATCAAGTGCCGGTTTACGTGTTATTTTATCTGCACAAAAACAAATGAGTAAAAAAGGTTCTCTTGTTCTTGAAAATGTAAATGACTCTGTTATGGAAGTTTTTGAAATTACTGGATTTACAGATATCCTGACAATAGTTTAATTAATCTTCTATATCCATAATATTTTTTATTGGAAATTTAACGAAAAAGAACGAAAAGTATAATTATTATTATACTTTTCGCGATTTTACTATATTACTATTTGCCTTGGGGCCTAAGGAGATTTTTAATGAAAAACATTACCGTTCCTGCCCATTTGGAACAATTAAACGTCATATTGGATTTTGTCAAGCATGAACTTGAAACCTTAGACTGTCCAATAAAAATACAAGCACAAATTGCCATCGCCGTTGAAGAAATCTTTGTCAACATTTCCAATTATGCATATCAACCTCATGATGGAGACGTTACTTTGATTTCTGAGATTAAAGAAAATCCTCTGCAACTTATCCTGACATTTATCGATAGTGGCATTCCTTATAATCCTCTTGAAAAAGTGGACCCAGACATCACTCTCCCAATTGACCAAAGAGAAATCGGT
>CAZAAC010000082.1:0-2006 GCA_964483155.1 uncultured Lachnospiraceae bacterium
AAAATTTTGTGGGATTATCAGATTTTATGTCAGCGGAAATGGGTTCAAAAGTTAGTCGACTATCTGATTTAGAGGGAATCGTGATTGATAAGGCAATGCAGAATAGCGGTGAGTTTATCGCTTGTATCGGTGCAGTCATTGCGCCTCTTGATTTTATCCCTGATGAACATAATGAGAAGAAAAAGAAAAAAGTGCAGACGATTGCGAAAAGTGGGAAAGGTAATAGTGGCACTTCAAGCAATGACTATACTCGAATTGCTGTTATCGTATTGATTGGGTGTGTTCTTGTAGGGGGGATCCTGTCAGCAGTAGCACTCATCAGATACAGTGCCGAGAAGGATAATCATGAATATCTGGTGCAGCGTGAAGCAGAACTGGCACCAATAGAGATTACCTATGCGGAATATACATCGGCACAGGCGCTTGCAGCGGATGCGTTGCAGATGTATCGTGTCACGGGTACAAACAATGAAGGACTGCTCAGCTTTATTAACGAGTTACAAAATAAATTGCCTTCTAGTGTAAATGTGCTTTCATTTGCAGCAACAAGTACCGAAGTGACACTGAATATGAATATGGACAGTAAAGAGGCTGTGGCACAGACAATACAGGAGTTGCGAAATTTTGATAGTCTCGAAAGCGTATCAGTTACGGCAATCAGTGAGCAGACGGATGAGACGGGTTATTCTGTAGTAAACTTTACAGCGACCTGTACCTATGCACCGATTGTGTATGCAGAGGACGTCGTGCAGACAGAGCAGGAGGGACAGTAGGATGGATATGAAGATTTCAAAAAGAGATGCTGCGTTGCTGATTGCTTTGGCGGGCATATTGCTAGCAGTTTGCGCTTATAAGTTTATCTATATGTCATATATGGAAAAGGCTGATGCCATAGAAGTGGAAAGCCAGGTACTGCAGGAAAGAGTAAATCATCTGCAGGAAATGGCGAATCAAAAGGAATTCTATCTTACAGAAATAGAAAGATTTCATACAGAAATTGAGACATCATTTAAGCCCTTTCCCGCAGATGTGCGAGATGAAGATATTATCATGATGGTTGTTAATATGCAGAATACGTCTCCATGGGAATCAGTTTCTACAGTCTCACTAGGAGGTGCTGAAGAACGTTATGTGATGGGACAGGCGGCGGCAGAAGCTGCAGCAGCAGAAGCAGCGACGGCAGCAGCGACAGCATCTACTGCGACCACGGATACAGCAGCAACTGATGCAGCTACGACCGATCCAGCAGCAGTGACTGCTACAGAAGCAACGGCAGCACCAGCAGTGCCTGTTACAAGTGAACCAGCTAAGATATTATATACGAGGCCAGCAGGAATATCCTATCAGACGGATTATAATGGGTTCCTGACGGGACTGGCGCAGGTTTTGACTTCCACAGATAGAAGGACTATAGATAAAGTGACAGCCACCTATGATTCTAATACAGGGATTCTAGCAGTTGCAACTACGATTAATATGTATTATTTGACAGGAACTGACAAAGAATACGTCGCACCCTCTATTCCATATGTAATGCAGGGTACTGATAATATATTTGGAACCATTTCTCTGGTCAACGAGGATGGGGAAGAAGATACTGATGCGGAAGAGGCAGACGAAGATTAGAGTTTATTATTAGCGTCAATAAAAACGAGGGAGGAAACCGAGATGAATATGTGCAGACAGCAACGAACTGACAATCGTGGAATGACGCTTGTAGAGTTATTAGTTGCAATTGTACTACTAGCCATCGTTGTGGTTCCTCTCTTGCATACATTTGTATCCTCAGCAAATACAAATAAAAAAGCACGAGAACGTTTAAGGGTAACGACGGCAGCACAGGATATTATGGAGGGACTGAAGGCAGATGCTATTGAAGAGTTGGCATACCAGTTCAATTATCCCGATGTTTCACATGCATCGAATCCCAATATTATTTCTGAAAATGAATTTCATATTATAAAAAAAGAATTAGTTTTGAGTGGAATCAATGAAATTCGTGCTGT
>CAZAAC010000082.1:2106-7867 GCA_964483155.1 uncultured Lachnospiraceae bacterium
GTAGATATTTCGGGAATGAATACGCGACAGGATGCTTTTTATGTCCAGAATGCAGATATGATATCAAATGTGCTACAGGAATTGAATGCTACCTATAACCCAACGCCGGTCATTACAGCAGATGATTTATCACTAACGATAACAATAGATGTCAGTAATGTGATTTCGGTATCAGGTAATGATTTAACCAAGGCAAAGATAAACTATACTTATAAAACGACAGGGGCAACCCCCTATGTTTATGCAAAGGATTATAATATTTTTAGTAATTATGCTACGGGGACAGAACTAAGAAATGTGTATCTGTTCTATTTCCCGCTATATGACGGAGTGGCACCAGATGAAATCATATATAATAATCCAGATCTGGTTCCTGCAACTTTTTATATTGCAAAGCAAGAGCCATTGAGTTTAGATATTGCTTATTTAAATACCCGTGAGGCAGCCTATCGTTGTAATGTAAGAATCAGCGAGCCGGGTATTATAGACAGGGCTGATTCTGTGACAGCGTTTAGAACGAATTTGGATACAAATTTATGCCAGGCATATGGGAGTAGTCTTCCGGCAGACACGCAGGCATCTTATTTCTATAATGGGATTCTTGTCAATAAAGCAGATTTTTTCATTGAGCCATTATCTGGTGAAGTAGTAAAGGACCGGATATTTGATATTACAATTGATATATATGAGCAAGGTTCGGCTGCATCAGGTTTTCCGATAGAAAATAAGCTTACAACGATTACGGGAAGCAAGAACTGACGGGATAAGTACAGGTGGAGGAAAAAGTTGAAAAAACAAATGCGACAAGCAATGCATGCCTTTTTCAAACAAAATAGTGGTTCTTCTATCGTTATTGTAATCGTAGCGATTGCTTTTGTAGGTATCCTGGGTGCAACGATACTTTGGATGTCTTTTAATAATTATATGATGAAGGCAACCGATGCTAAGCATAAAGCAAGCTTTTACTCTGCTGAAACTGTATTTGAGCAAATCATAGCGGGATTGCAGGAAGAGGCATCTGTAGCGACAGATACCGCATATAGCAATGTTATGCAAAGATATTCTACGTTGGATGAGTCAAATCGTAATCACGAATTTCAGGTAGAGTATCTGAACGCTTTGAAAAATGCAATTTCAAGTGCATCTCCGGGACATTATGATTTGAATATTTTAAAAAGTTATGTAAAACCAGAACTGTTAGATACCCTTGGTGGCACGAGAGTCCGGGAACTAAACGGTGGCAGCTGTGAACTGCTTGCGCCGACGAATGCTACTTATGTGATTTTAAAGGATTTAGAATTACAATTTGAAAATGATAATGGATTTTTAACAATTATAAGTACGGATATTATGATCAGTATACCGGAAAACGATTTTACGCAGTCAGCACCTATGCCAGATATATTTGATTTTTGCCTGATTGCAAATGAAAGCTTAGAAAATACCATAAATGGTCCAGTTACGATAAATGGAAGCATCTATGGGGGAGAGAACGGCATTCATGTGTACCATCGCATGAAAATAAAAAATGCGGATAAAATAGTAACAGATGCAGATATTACATTAATGAACGCAAATGCAGTATTTGATATCGGACATGGCGATGAGGATACCGGGCATGCGGATGATACAGATATTCCTTCGGTGTGGGCAGAAAATATAGCCGTAGGCGGCGGTACTGTTGATTTGTACAGTAAAACATATGTCGCAGATGATATCACCATATCTGGAAATAGTGCAGCACTTAATTTGAGACAGGAATATTATGGATATGGGAATTCAATAACGGATGCATCAAAGAGTAGTGCGATTACGATTAATGGTATTAATAATTCGATTGATTTAAGTGGACTCGATAAGATGCTTTTAGCAGGACATTCCTATATAGGAACCTCCAATGCAGTAAGTGCGGATACAATTCCGCTTGTCGATACGACATATGTGAGCAATCAAAATGATAACCGCGATATTCTGATGGGAGAGTCCATTGCTATAAAAGGAGACCAGATTGCATATCTGGTACCAGACGAATGCATTGGGATTTTAGATGGGGATGTGGTAATTGGCAGGAATCCAATGTCTGGTGCAGAATATACGCAATTACTGGCATTAAAGGCAAGTAACCCCGGTTCGTTTGATGAGGTAAGCTTTGTGAAACCACTTTCCATGCTGAGTGGTACCACTTCTTTAAGTGCATACTCTACAGAATTTAAGACGATTTTTTGCCCAAGTAATGGAGAAACGCTAGTATATTATTATCTTGTCATGAATGAGAAGAATGCCAATCAATATTTTAGGGATTATTATGGTCATTATAAAGACAAACTAGACCGATATTTTAATATTTATGCGAAGGGTGGTATTCACACAGATTCTTTCACCCGTATAAACATACAGGGAAACTGGATGACTTCAGTGACGACGGGAGCAACAGAGTCGGTTTCTTTAAATGAAGCTATATCTGGAAATGCGATTTCTTTATCGGGTGAAAGTGCACAATATGCAGATATTTTTTCGGCATTGAAAACAAAGCTTATAACTAATTATTTTAAGATAACAGAGGCAGAGCGGAATAATAGTGTGTTTAGAAATATTATAAAACACGATGAGACAGTAGATTTTATTGCAAATAATGGTGGAAATCCAACTTTTGCGGTGTCCTCAAATGGAATAAATGCAGTGTTTACAAACGCAGCAACATATCAGTATAGCAATCTGACGGACCCCGTATCAAAGACCAGGCTGATTGTATCAACAGGAGACGTTATTCTGGAGAAAGATTTCACGGGACTGGTCATTGCAAATGGAACAATTACTGTGGAACATGATGTTACGGTAAATAGTATTCTAAATGCAAATGAGAAAGAAAATATGGCGCAGTTATTGCAATGCGCATATGGCTCGGGTCTGACACCAGACATCAGGCCAATAGATTTGTTTGTGAATGGCAGTAGCTATGTCCTGGATGGAACATCGGTTGCAACGGATGATTCTGATGTAATACATAATATAGATCTTACGAAGCTGGTAAGATATGAAAACTGGATCAAGAAATAGTGGAGGGTCAAGAGTGAAAGACAATCATGGATTTTCTCTTGTGGAAATGATTATTGTAATAGCCATTTTGGCAATCGTGACAACATTCGGAGTTATGGGAATCAACTATCTGTTTGGAACACATGCAAGAGCATGTGCAAATGAGCTTACCACAGCGATCGGCAGGACCAGAATTACGACGATGGGGGAGCAGGAAACAATTCTGCGTATTTATCAGGATGCTGTAGATCATGCATATTATAAACAGGTTTTAATAGATGGGGCTACAGCCGAGCCACCAGAACAGATTGGGAAATCAACAATAGAAATGCAGTATTATATAGATGGTGATTCGACTGCATATGTAATCGATGGGAGTACGGAGTTGATTATTGCATTTGATAGAAGCTCAGGCGCAGAGATTGATACAGTTACTATGAATGTCGGTGGCATTACTTATGCCAGTGTAAAGTGTAACAGAATCGATGTGTCCAGTGGAAGTAGAACATATACTATAAATATTGTTCCAGTTACGGGAAAGATATTTATGTAGTGAAGGAGGGATACCTATGAGGCATGATCAGAAAGGCTTTACTATCGTAGAACTTTTAGTGGCAATCGCAATTGCAGCGATTGTGACTGTTACGGTCGGTGGATTTATGGTAGTTGGTGCGAGATCGTTTTCCTCGACCAGTTCTGAAGTAAACCTGCAGTCTGAATCGCAGCTTGCATTTAACCAGCTACAGGATTTGATTATTGATACTGCCCTTGGTGTGACATATGCCTACGTTCCTGCAAGTGGTTCTGGTGAAATAAAAGTATTAAGTGACAGCGAAATTCCTATAGATGCAGTTCAAAAGAAACTCTATATGTATAATTCTGATATTATTTATGTAGTCATATGGGAGAGGGCAAGCTCCAGACTGTTTTACGAAGAGTATCAGACCATAACAGATGTAAGTGGAAATCTGACACAAGGCACTATTAGTGGGAATGCGATGAATCGTATGGCGGATTATATCACTTCTTTTGAAGTGGATTTATCACGACTGGAATCAAAAAGCATTGTTCGAGTGGACATGGGATTTGAAAAAGCAGGGAAAACATATGCGTCAAGCCATAATATTACAATTCGCAACAAAGTGATTGTAAATGGCGAGCTCGCTACCTTTACCCCAATTTTAGCAACACCAGATGGAATCTCTGGTAACTTTGAAATTTGGGTGGAGCCTGGCAGAAATTATGATCTTATGACGGAATGTCATCCGGTTGTGGCGGGATCAGGCGGCGGTGTTGTAAGTCAAGAGGTTAGATGGTATATGGACTCTTCTAGTCCAGCATCCTCGACAGCGACAGGGATTGATTTACGTACAGGAGAGCTGAGCGTATCTGCTGCTGAGATGGGGGATTCTGATGGAAATTTCCATGTCAGGGTAGTGACACGTGATGGGACGAAATATGCCCCAATTACCATACATGTCGTGAGAGTTACAGCAATCGATTTTGTTTTTGAGCCCAATACGGGAAGCGGCGAGACGAAAGATGAGGACAGTGATGGTTTGTTTTTTGATGATCTTGCAGCTGAGGAAACATTTCGTCTTAGAGTTTCGGTGACAGGGACGCATATTGATGAAGCCTATGCAAATGGAGATACTTCCATATACGACACAGATATTAGTATTGCAACAGGAAGCGGTTATGTTGAGAAGATTAGCTATGCAGGTAGTGGCACTGCAGGCGTGTATATTGGAACTTTTAAGATGAAGACAGCATCGGATATGGAAGGGGATAAGAAAATTGTAATTCGCGCAACATCGCGACGTTCTATTGATTCTGGGTATCCGTACAAAAATAACGCAGGTAATTTGGACCCGGTGTATGGCGACTGGAATGGCGTGACTTATAAAAAGGCGTTTGATTTTGATATTAAGGGAGACAGACTCTATAGAGGCGGACAACCAGTCATAGCGATATCAGATGGGTGGAGTGCATTAGGGTATAACAGGACAGATTACTTCTTTATTTATTATCTGACAGTGACAGAAATACTGTATGCGAAGGATGGGACTGTGACGCAGACGGTTAAAGAAGGTGCTGCCAATGTGGGTCTTTTATATAATACCTGGGGTGAGACAAATTTGAAATTGACGATTCCAAAAACCTATAATCCAAATGCTGAATATATATTTGATATGAAGTGTTATGTGATGGCACCAAAACAAAGCTGGCATAAGGGTAATAGTACGATGTATGGAACTACCATTAGTAATGAGTATAACATTGCCGATGCGGTTGCCGTTGGTGGAAATTTTACAGAAAAATTGCATCGGGTGAAGGTTTATTATAACGGGAGTGAGCGGGCAACCTATATTCCTCGTAAGTTTGGCGTGGGTGGAAGTGATGAGATTTTCCAACAAATGAGTGTTGTATATAAAGAGGGAGAGAATATCTGTAACGTCTATAATAATGGAACAACAGTTGCGTTTTATCAGGATAATTCCTGGAACAAATATACATTGCCTGTGACTTCTGGCATGATGGTTACGAGTATCACATCTGATCTGAATTTACGGTATTATACTAAAAAATGGTATGATAGCATACCACAGCACCTACGTATCATACCGACAGTAGCAATTGATGGAAATCAGTTTTTAATGTTTGACAGTTATGTTGATATGTATCCATGGAACATTGATGTAGGAACGGATGCCTTACCTGGGGG
>CAZAAC010000083.1:0-7682 GCA_964483155.1 uncultured Lachnospiraceae bacterium
TTACAGGTAAATCCACGAATCTACAATTGTGAGGTCACTTCATATTGTCTCCATTCGTCTATTCATGCCTTATCATTTACGGTTTTAATACACTTTCTATAATGCCTTTGTTCCTCTCTCACCTGTCCTGATACGGATTGCTTCCTCAACATTACGAATAAAAATTTTACCATCACCAACATGATTCGTTGCAAGCTTTTCACGCACGGCAATAATAATGGGTTCTACATCCTTATCATCCACAACTACTTCTACGCGAATTTTGGGAAGGAGATTAATATTTGTCTTAAATCCTTTAATTTCATTTACGCCTGCAACAACACCTTTTTGGGCTCCACATCCCATTACTGATGATATGGTCATGCCACCACAGTTAATCTCATCAATGATTCCTTTTACATCTTCCAGTTTTTCCGGTCTGATAATCATGACTAACTCTTTCATAATCGCATCCTCCTAATCACATAATTTTACAAAAAAAATAGGGGCTGACCTTTGATAAGGCTGCCCCTTTGCTTGCTAAAAGTATACTCTATTCATTTTTTTAATTCAAACCCACGATTTTACCATTTTCATACTTATTAAGTAGTATATTCTCTCTCTTTTATCATTTTAAATAGCTGCACACGACTCTTAACTCCTAATTTACGATAAATATTCAGAATATGCTTTTTTAACGTATTCACACTAATGGATAATTCATCGCTCAGTTCATTTGTGTCTTTTCCTTCCATAAGCTTAAGCAGAATTGTATGTTCTCTTTTCGTTAAATCATACTTTCCCACAGCCTCTGAGACTGTCATTTTTTCTTCTGCGCCACCCATTTCCTGTCTATCTCTATAAAGTCTGTATGCCAAGTGATCTTTTAACATATCAAGAAGAAATATATCATCATATTGAAAATTATCTTTTCCTATTGTCCTATAAAACGTAATGACACCAAGAAACTCTTTATTTCGACCTAAAATTAACTGTAGCGAAAAATGCCAATTATTGGGTTTATAAACTTTTTTATAGTAATCCGTCTGCATTCTGCTTTCATCAGATATAATATCCGTTTCACGATAGACCAGACTTTTTCCACTACTATACATAATACCCCTGCTATAATCCAATTCGTCACACACGGATGATAAATCCTCGTCACAGTTATACATCGTTGGTTCTATTAAATGATTACTGCCGTCTCTGGCTGCAAGGAAAAAATCAGCACTATCAAAATCAAATACCATTTTCAACTGCTCTAGTAGTTGCCGCCTCATCAAATTAGAATTTTCTGTGGTATAAATTCTATAGATGATACTGTTCAGTATCATCCAGTCATTCATTTCCAAAGTCTTCATGCCTATCATCTTCTCTCTATACTAATTTTTTATTTGCATATCAGATCTTTTATATTATTTAAGATTGTACCACAAAATATTCTTTCATCAAACTAGCTTTTTCACTAAATGTAAACAAATATACGCAAAAAATCCACTGCTTCAATCTTTACAGTGGATTTTTATCTGAAATTTCATAAATTCTTCATTGATAATCAGCGAAATGCTGCTTGACCTCAATCATCGTAGGTATTGAAATTGCAGCCCCTTCTCGTGATACTGATATTGCAGCTGCCATTGTCGCTATTTTCAATGCATTCTGCGGATTATTCTCCAAAAAGAATTCATAAACAAAGTACCCCGTGAAGGTATCACCCGCACCCGTAGTATCAACTACTTTTGTTTTAACAATTTCCTGCCAGAATTTTTGTTTCGCATCAGCAAAAATTGCCCCCTTTTCACCTAATGTTAATACAAAGTTCGAATTGGGGAACCTCTTCTTCAAGACTGCTATCATATGATCAGGTTCTTTCTCTTTTGTAATCTGTTCTCCCTCAATTTCATTGAGTATAAACAACGTCACCTTTTCTAAATCATAAGTTTCTATTTCATCACTATAGGGGGATGGATTCATTACTATTTTCATACCCATTTCATATGCACTGTTTATAATATATCTGATACAATTAATTTCATTTTGAATCAAAAGAATATCATCTTTTTCGAAATTTGCTAGTACCTCATCCACAAATTTTTCAGTGATTTTTCTATTTGCACCAGAATACAATATGATCGAATTCTGACCATTTTTATCTAACTGTATAATTGCTTTTCCTGTTTCAAAATTTACTGTTTCAAGATAATTTGTATGAACATTGCTGTCTTTGCATATCTTTCTAAGCAAATCACCATCCGGCCCTATCATACCCGCATGGAAAACATCTGCTCCTGCTTTTCCCAATGCAACTGACTGATTTAACCCTTTTCCTCCAGGATATAAAGATAATCCAGTAGAAGTAATGGTTTCTCCTTCTTTCACAATATGTTCCAGATGATAGGTGTAATCTAAATTTAATGATCCAAAATTTAATATCTTCATCTCCAAATCCTTTCTCACTTATCTATATTCAGGTTTTACAAATAACTCCACATTTTCGGAATATATTTCCCTATCATAAATAGTATTTCGCCAATCGCGCGCTTCTACTTCCCTTGTACTTACTGATACAAATTTCTCATCAACTCCAAGAACTTCGATAACATCATCCCTAATCTTTTCAGACAATTGACTTTTTTCTTTCTGCGAATGACCGGGATATCATTTCTTCTCTTGCCATACCCCTGTTGCCCAGTCCATATGCCAGTTCCTCTTCAACAGTCCCTGCCGTATAAGACAATTGGTTAAATGGGTTCTGAAAAACAAGTCCAATCTGACTTGATAGTTCTGCTATCGTACTATCTTCCACTTTTAGTCCCTCTACATAAATTTCACCAGACATCTTTCCAACAAAATAGTGTGGAATCAAACCAACCAATGCATTGCAAAGTGTAGACTTCCCGGATCCATTCGCACCAATGATACAGAAAAAACTGCCTTCTTCCACTTTGAAATTCAATTTATTTAATGCTTTTCGCTTTGTCTGTCTGTATCGAAAGCAGAAATCCTTTACTTCTAAAACAACTTTTCCCATGATCTATACTTCCCTTCTAAATAATGTGAAGTCTCATTAAAATTGATAAAATCAATACAATAACAAAAAATGCAATTAAACTACCTTTTATTATCTTATCCAATTTTGTTGATGTTACTTCTACAAAGCTTGTCTGCTTAATTCCTGTGATTCCAAAGCCCCTAGTCTCTAAGGTCATTCCTCTCTCTTGCGCATCCGTTAACGATGACATGACCACCGGTCCAAGAAGCGGAATGTATGCCTTCATACGTGCGATTAGTCCCCCTCCGGTTTCTACTCCTCGCGCACTTTGCGCTTCTTGAATAATTCCCATTCTTCGTTGCATTTGTGGGACAACATTCAAACTTGCAAGAACTAAATAACCTGCTTTTGGTGGCAAACCACTATTTGTTAGTGCCGCTACCAGCTTTCCCGTATATGTTGTTTTATTCATAATATAAAATGTACTTAGAAAAACGAGTAATGCACTGATTATTTTAAGTGCGTAAAGCACCCCTTCGAGTCCAATCTGCACAAAACCAAAATCTGCAATTATTGTTATATTTTTAGGACTGTAGCACCCCTAAATAAACATCAGCATAACTGTAATAGGGATTCCAAAGCCAAATATTATTTTCGAAAATGGCTTAAGCATCTTTGCAATTCCTGCTACTACAAACATGACTACTACAATTCCAAAACCTAAATAGGAATTAGGGAAAATCAAAGCACTAATTCCCAAAGAGAACACTGCTAAAATTTTTACCATTGGATTCAACGCTTCTATTACTGTATTTTTAGGAATAAACGTATTTGATACCTTTGCCATGATAACCTCCTGTCAATAGTAATGAGCAACAAATGATTGACTGTTGCTCACTACCTTGCTGCTTTTACAAACTATTCTTCTTATACTTCATCTTCATCTTCAATATCATCAATAGCGCTTGATGTATACTGGCTCATAGATCTCTTTGGTATTTTTTTAACCAAGACATAAGCAATGGCAAATGCAATACCTTTATCTACTAAATTCTCAATCATAGAGGAAGAAAGTACAGATGTCACAATGTCCTTTGTTGCCGCAATTAGTGTTGCAGTTAATACAGATGATCCTGTCACTCCTGTAGCTCCACCAAAAACCAAAATTGTAATCGTAGATGCAGATATTACGTTTGTCAACGTACATGCCAACCAGGTAAGTATAACACCCCAGATTTTTTTGAACAATCCTGCTCTTACCATATATCCAGTTACCAAACCGCAAAGAACACTAACCGCTGCATAAGGTAAATATACTGGATTTGCTACTAATGCAAGGAAAATGTTAGTTAACAGACCACAAAGCGCCGCTACCCAAGGACCTGACAAACATGCGATTACAATTGTACCGATCATGTCTAAGAACAACGGTAATTTTAAAGCTGAACATAGTGTGCCACCGATTAAGTTAATACCCACTGCAATTGGTATCAATACAAGTGACTTTGTTGAAACTGACTTTTGATTCCTTCCATAAAACTCACTTTCTTCTTTTTACCCATAATCTCTTCCTCCATTGTGTGTTTTTACTTGTATGTTGTAATACAAGTTAGTTTTAAAAAAATTATGTCGGTTATAAAAATTGACATAATATTTAAACTTCAATTCTTTCTATCTCCTCTTCAACCTTTTCAAAAAGCTCATTTGTTATTTTCTTTAATTGCACTGTATTATTTTCTTCAATAAACTTCAAAATCTGAGAATGAAATTCTATGCCTTCTCGCGCGCCTTCTTCGGTAAGCGCTCCAGCAATTGCAGAATTAATAACATCTCTCACAATGCTGCTAATCTTAATAATAAATGGATTATCTGTCATTTCGTATAGTTTCATATGAAAGGAGACATCATATTCTTTATATTTACTCAAATTTCTCTTTTCATAGAAATATTCCATTTTTTGAAGAATTTTCTTTAAGGCATCAATATCACGTTTTTCAACATGCTTCATAAAAATATCAATAATCCCTATTTCCAAAATCTTTCTATACTCTACAACTGACTTAATATCATCTCTGCTCAAAAAAAGCATTGGTGTCATTGCTTTTAAGTAATTATTAGCAGAAAAACTCTTTACATAAGTTCCTTTACCGCGAAAGGTTTCAACCAAATTGATTGCAACTAATTTCTGTATCGCCTCACGTACCGAAATTCTACTGACCCCCATAGCATTTGACAACTCATTTTCAGATGGAATCTTCGTACCTGGTTTCCACTCTCCCATTGTTATCTTCATCAACAGCTGTTCGAAAACCTGCTCACGAATTTCTTTATTTTGTAACTTGATGAACTCTCCTGAATCACTCATTTCTGTTTTCGTCCTCATTGTCGATTTACCACATAATAGCATATCGATTTTTATGTGTCAATACATTTTTTGATTATTATCACAAATTTCTCAATCTATTTTTATCTTTTTTTGTGCATGTATTACATTGTTTTTTGTGAAAACACGCATGTTTACTGTATATTATGACATCTTGCTTTTTTTATGATATTGATTTATGATAAGATTCTGTTATAATTAACTTGTAATACAACATACATGTTTTAAGCAAATGGAGAGAAGAATATGAAGAAAATAATATCTGAACTTGCATTATCGTATCCGGAATCTGGAATCCGCAAAATGTTTACACTTGCTGCGCAGTATTCTGATGTGATTAATCTTTGTAATGGGGAACCTAATTTTGATACCCCGCAAACAATTGTTGACAAAGCAATTGCATCACTAAATCATAAAGACACAAAATATGGTCAGGAAAGTGGACTTCCTGAATTGAAGCATGCAATTGCCGAGAAATATACCAAACAATTTAACCGCCCATTCTCAAAACAAAATGTCATGATATCCGCCGGTGGCGTTGAGGGAATAATGATGTCTTTGATGGCGATAATCAATCCAGGTGATGAAGTAATTTTACCGAATCCAGCTTATACCTGTTATGAAGGACAGATTAAACTGCTCGGTGGCATTGTTAAACGTGTTCCGCTCAAAGAAGAATTTCATTTTCGCCTCCAACCCGACGCACTTGAGGCCGCGATCACGCCTAAAACAAAAGCTATTATTCTGAATTATCCCACAAATCCTGTGGGTGCTATTCTTGAAAAAGCAGATGCCGAAAAGCTTGCAAAAGTTATTATGAAACATGACTTGTATGTGATATCAGACGAGGTATATGAAAGTATCCTGTTTGACAATCATACCCATTACAGTATTGCCCAGGTACCTGGGATGGAAAACCGTGTTCTTGTCGTAAATAGTTTTTCTAAAACCTATGCAATGACTGGTTGGAGACTCGGATATATCCACTTTACCCAGTACAACTAAAACTTATCATCTATTAAATGAAAAAGCATTCTCGAAAATGAAGCCAACTGTGTCATTAATCAATATTTCACGTGGTGACATCATCCATGAACAGGATTTGATTGCACGCCTCAAGCAAGGATTTTTTCGCGGTGTTGCACTAGATGTATTTGAAACGGAACCCTTACCAGCAAGCAGTCCCCTGTGGGATTTTGACAATGTGATTATTACTCCTCATACTGCTTTGTATTCGGATCTTTATCAAGAAAGAGTCTTTGAAATAATCTATGAAAACATGCAGCTTTATAAAGAACACAAGATGCTAAAATACAATGCTGATTTTGCGAAGGGCTATTAAAAAAAATTATAAATCTTTCATCCTTCATTTTTTTCATTTTTAAAAATTTAATGATTGATTTTTATATCATAAAATGGTATTATATTTTAGTCGCTGATATTGTGTGAATTACATAATATCAATGTACTTGCGGGAGTGCTGGAACTGGCAGACAGGCTAGACTAAGGATCTAGTTCGAGTATTCGAGTGTGGGTTCAAGTCCCATCTCCCGCAGTAAAGTAAAAGAAGCATCGAATAGGATGCTTCTTTTTTGATTAGTCTATTTATTTAATAGTTCACTGTTATGCTTCTTCATTAATCTTTTTTCATTGCATTTCACGATTTTCTTCTCAACCTTACGATACACCCACTGATATAAAAATGAGGCAATTGCTGCTCCAACGAACGACAATAGTACAAGTGGCAGGAAATAAGGTAAAAATGATGGTGCGTCCATGATATAGCGTTTTGCGTAGAAATATAAATAAGCATCAAATATTCCAGCAAAAAGATAAATTTCAAATGACACCGACGATATTTTTTCAAAAATCCAAGCAACAAACCTGGTTTTGATCTTAATATCATATAGACATAGAAATACAATTACTGTACACGCAACAACTGGTAGTGCATTATATCCGTTATCTACCGAGCCAAGAAAATCCCATTTAAAGGAAACTCCCTTTGAATAATAATAAACGCCAATCGTCTCCGCCATTACGATCACGAGCAGGATTAGTATTGCTAACCCTTTCTTAATCTTTGGCTGCTTCTCTTTTATATAGGCACCCATGAAATAATAAACGAGAGGGTATAGCATCTGCCAATACGAAGGTGCGATCACTTTAATCAGAGGATATAGTGTAGATATGAAAAGCAGCGATATCATTAATACCTGCTTCTGCTTTAAGTCAAGCGCATGCCACATAATATTCAAAAATGGGACCAGTAACATAAGAGAAATATATAATCCCACATACCATGCCATCTGGTAATTAAGAATA
>CAZAAC010000084.1:0-7669 GCA_964483155.1 uncultured Lachnospiraceae bacterium
TGGGAATAGCAGCAGCACACTTTGACTTTGCTGTAAAAGAGAAGAAGATGCAAGGTCACTTTAATACAGAGTGCAAACCCAATATCGCATTACCAGAAAATGTGGAATACGTTTTCTCTTGGATTAGAGAATAATCTTCATTAAATATTGTTTATGGGGGGAATGTACTTGTCAGGACGAAATGTAACTAAGGATGTCACAATAGATAAAGCTATGATAAAAGAAGAATTTAATAATAAAATTGCACGATTGATGAGAAGCAGCGCTTATTTAGACTATTGTGAAGAGGTATATGGATACAGAGTGTATCTCTTCAACATGATGGATCAACAGCAAATTGATTTTGTTTTAAGTTCTATTCCGATATCAACAGAAGATACACTTTTAGATTTGGGCTGCGGTTTAGGGAGCATTCTCAATCTTTTAGTTGCAAAATATGGATGTAAAGGAATTGGCATTGATCAATTAGACGTTGATATTGTAAGAAGAAACGATAACACATTTTCATATATTAACGGGGATATTGATAACATATCCGATTATAATGTGAAACCTACAATCACATTATCCATCGATAGTCTCTACTTCAGCAATGATTTGGACAGTTTGGTGAAGCAATTAAAAAATATAGAGAATAACAAAATGTACTTGTTCTATTCACAATATTTATTCCATGAAGTTACAGATGATAAGAGTATTCTTTCTAGCAATAATACTAAAATTGCTGAAATTCTTAATAAAAATGGGATTTCCTTTGAAACGATTGACTATAGTGAAAACGAGTGCTTATTATATGAAAATTCTTTAAGAGTGCTACAAAAGTATAAAAAAGCATTTGAGGAGGAAGGTAATAGGGATTTGTATGAACAAAAATGCAAAGAGGATATGTTGGGAGCAAAACTTTATAACAAAAATCTCGCTAGGCGTTATCTATATTCTATAAATAGTACCTTTTCAGGAGGCTAAATACTATAGAGAAAGTGTTATATATTTAAAAAAAAGTATTGCCATTTATATACTCTGATATATTATGTACTATATCAGAGTGATATAAATGGAGGGGAAAAATGGCAGAAATATTATTTGTAAATTCAAATTTGTATGGGCACATCAATCCGACCTTATCAATAACGGAAGAATTAGTAAACAATGGGAACCATGTTTGCTATTTCTGTGCAAAGCAATTCGAAGAAGAGATACGCTCTTTAGGGGCGGAGTTTATTGATTATGGAAAGAAACAGGAGTCCTTTTTAGAGCAGTACAGACCTACAGACCGGCACCCTTTTTATATGCTTATGGAGTATATGCTAAAATATGTTGAAGTATTACTTCCAGAATTACTGGCACATATCAGAGAAAAAAATTATGATATCATTTTGTGTGATTCGATATTTGGAGCTGGGTATTTTTTAAAACAAATACTGAATATCCCAGTTGTTTGTTCCCATTCGTCCTTTGCTATGAATAGTGCACCTGTCCCACCCCAAATGCTTGTTGCGGGCATTCATCCTCAGTTAGATGAATGCTATCGTGTTCTGAAGAGAATATGTTCTCTGTATAAAATCGAGGAACCCGGTCTGGATGAGATATTTATCAGTAAAGGAGAACTTAATCTTGTTTATACGACAAAAGAGTTCAATGGAAATGATGACCTCGAAGATGAAAAATATTTATATACCAGGTCTTACACACATGTACGTAAAGAGACAGAAAAGTTAGATATGGAACTTGATGGTAAGAAGATTATTTACATATCCCTGGGGACTATTAATACAGACTTTCTTGCTTTTTTCAAACTATGTATCAATGCATTTGTGAATACGAAGTATACAGTCATCATGTCCTTGGGGAAAAAATGTAAAGCTGGGGATCTTAGCGAAATTCCGGATAATTTCGTTGTTAAGCAGCAAATACCGCAACTTGAAGTTTTAAAATATGCATCTGTTTTTATCAGTCATGCAGGTTTTAATAGTGCAAATGAAGCTTTATATCATGGAGTGCCTATCATTGCAATACCAATGGTTAATGACCAGCATATGGTTGCAAAACGATTGGTTGACTTAGGTGTCGGTGTAAGACTAAAGATGGAAGAAGTAACAGAAGATAGCCTCTATGCTATGGTAAATGAGGTTATTTTAAATGAGAATATGCACTTTGAATGTAAAAGAATATCGCAATCGATGCAGCAGGCTTCTGATAACAAAGTAGCAATCGAACGCATTGAAAAATTAGCTGAGAGACGGTGAGAGCATGGCAATTAAGAGCAAATCAAGATATGCAATACTGGGCATTTTAAATATTGCGCCAGGATCGGGCTATGATATTAAAAAGTATTGTGACACTGTGATTTCAAATATATGGAATGAAAATTATGGGCATATCTACCCGATGCTAAAGTCTTTGGAAGAGGAAGGTGTAATCATGCAACTTCCAAGGAATGAAATGGAACGAAAAAACAAGTATGCAATTACAGAGGCAGGACAAAGAGAATTGATAAATTGGCTAGAGGAAGAGACGATAAGTCAGCCAGTTCGTTCTGAATTTATGCTCAAATTTTTGTTTTCCAGTAATCTGAACAAGGATAAGGTACTTCAGATGCTTGCCAATTACAGAGAGGAGCAGAATAGAAATTTATTGAAAAATAAAAGAATGCTTGAGGAATTGAATCGGGAAATCAAAGAAGTGTCGTCTGAGCGAGAATTATACTTGCGCGCGACGCTGCATAGAGGCATCATATCTTTGGAAGGTTCTCTTCGCTGGTGTGATGAGACGATTCAGGATTTTAAACATAAAATGCAATAGTGTCTGCGAAAGTAACACCTCCCATTTACAAAAACATATTGACATTTAACGATATGAGAAATATAATGATAAAAGATTGATAAATATCGATATATGAAAAGGGAGGAAAGTTAAAATGGAAAAGAGAACAATCGGTTTTATAGGTGGAGGAAGAATTACAAAAATAATTCTGGAAGGATTTAAAAATGCTAATGTGGAATTGAATGAAATGGCTGTATTTGATCCAAATAATGAAAACCTGATGAATTTGAAGAAGAAATTTCCTGAACTAGAAATAACAAGTGAGGCATTAGAAAGAATAGCATCATTAGAGGTTGTTTTCATAGCAGTGCACCCACCGATGGTTATGGAAACTATTGATAAAATCAAACCCTATGTGAATGAAAAAACGATTATTGTTTCACTTGCACCCAAAATCACAATTGAAAAGATACAAATGCTTTTACCCAATGTAAAATCAATTGTTCGAGTGAATCCAAGTGCTCCAAACATAGTTAATCAAGGTGTGAATCCAGTTGCATTTGCGAATAACATGCATGCTGAGGAGCAGGAATACATCATGGAATTATTTGGAGAGACAGGGAAGACTTTTATTGTAGATGAAGCAAAGATTGAAGCTTATGCGGTGATTTGTGCCATGGGGTCAACATATTTTTGGTTTCAATTGCAGCACCTTGAGGATTTGGGGAAACAATTTGGATTAGAACAAGAGGAGGCAAGGCTGTTACTAAAGGATATGCTGAATGGAACAATGAATACTCTGTTTTTTTCGAATTTGTCTATGGAAGAGGTTATGGATCTGGTGCCTGTAAAACCAATCGGGGAGTATGAAGAGACTATAAAGGGATTTTATGACGAAAAACTCAATGAGATTTATACTAAGATTAAGCCATAATCAGTCATTATTTGTTTCATTCCATAATAGTAGGTTTGCATATGCAAAAATGCAGGAAGAAGTTGAAGCTGGAAGGAAGAGGTGTGTCTGTGACAGAGGAAAAAAAGAAAATAAGTAAAGAATTACTTATTAAGATAGCAGTGCTGGTCATTATAATAATTGTGGTAATAGGAATTTATATTTTTAAAAGAGCTGAAGATAGTAAAATGAGCGCTGCTGTGCAAACAGAGGAAACCGTAGAGGATAGTGTTTCTTTAGAAATATCATCCGTGGATTTAGAGGAAATAAAATCATATGGGGTACCGTTTGTCATTGACTTTGGTTCGGATTCCTGTATTCCCTGTAAAGAAATGGCTCCTGTGCTTGAAACCTTGCACGAAGAATTTCAAGGGAAAGCTATTGTACACTTTGTAGATGTATGGAAGAACCAAACAGCTGCCATTGACTTTCCCGTTTCGGTTATTCCAACACAAGTTTTTTATAATGCAGATGGAACACCTTTTGTACCAAGCGATGAACTCCTGAAAGAAATGGAATTTATGATGTATGGTTCAAAAGAAACGAACGAACATCTTTTTACAGTTCATCAAGGAGGCGTCACAGAAGACCAGATGAGAAAAATCTTTGCAGAGATGGGGGTTGAGTGATGAATGAGATTCTGGAATCTCTGTCAGTGATGATAAGGGAGAGCTTTTGGTTGGCTCCAGTTATGGCTTTGCTTGCTGGTCTTTTGACTTCTGTCACTCCATGTTCACTATCAACTATTCCACTCGTAATTGGTGTGGTAGGAGGTACCGGTCAAAAGGATACAAAACAGGCATTTCGGTTATCTCTTACATTTGCACTTGGAACAGCAATTACCTTTACTGTTTTAGGCGCGGTAGCATCTCTGGCGGGTAATCTGATAGGAACATCAGCAAAATGGTGGTATATCGCATTGGGGATTCTTATGGTTATGATGGCGCTCCAAACATGGGAGATTTTTCATTTTATTCCTTCCACCTATTTGATTTCAAAAAATACAAAAAAGGGATATTTTGGAGCATTGATTGCAGGAATACTTGGTGGAATTTTTTCATCACCCTGTTCCACACCGGTGTTGATTGCATTACTGGCAATCGTGGCAGGTAAGGGAAGCGTTGTTTGGGGAATCCTATTACTGTTATTATATGCAGCTGGTCATGCAGTATTGGCAATTATAGCGGGAACCAGTATCGGTTTTGTGCAGAAACTATCAAAGAATGAAAAATACGGACGGTTCAGTACCATTCTTAAGATATGTATGGGTTTTGCAATTTTACTAATTGCTTTTTATATGTTTTATTTAGGATTTTAATTGATTCAGAAAAGGAGAATTGAGTATGGGATTATTTGGATTAGGTAAGAAAAAAGAAGATAAAGATGCCTCATCAAGCTGTTGTTGTGGAGGAGGATGCACGCCAGAAGCTGTAGAAAAGGCTGCAGATAATCTAAATACAGGTGAAGCAGTGAAAGTTTTAGGTTCGGGCTGCGCAAAATGTAATGAACTTGAAAAAAATGTAAAAGCTGCCTTGGAACAACTTGGCATGGATACAGCAATCGAGCATGTAACGGATTTTAATGTGATTGCTGCTTATGGTGTTATGACGACTCCAGCATTGGTAGTAGATGGAAAAGTTGTATCCTACGGAAAAGTATTAAAGGTCGAAGAAGCTGTAAAATTGTTGCAAAAAATCAGAGCATAATGTTAATGCTCTTGAAATGATTTGGTTATTATAAATGTATACTATGAAAGGTGGTGAATGTATGGCAGATCAATCTTCCTGTTGTCAAGATAATAGCTGTTGCTGTAGCGAAAGTTTAAAAAAGGAAATAAAGATTGATTTTTTGTATCTTGATTTAAGTGTATGCGAGAGATGTCAGGGTACAGAATCAAATCTAGATGTGGCAATCAAAGATGTCTCAACTGTTTTAGAGGCGGCGGGGTTTGATATTCAAGTGAATAAAGTGAATATCATTAATAGAGAATTAGCTTTTGCATACAAATTTGTTAGTTCACCTACCATACGAATCAATGGAAAAGATATAGCGATAGAGGTAAAGGAATCTTCTTGTAAAGACTGTGGCGATCTCTGTGGTGATGATGTTGATTGTAGAGTATGGAACTATGAAGGAGAGGAATATACTGCTCCACCAAAGGAATTAATTATCAATGCTATTTTAAAAGAAGTTTATGCAGAACATAAAATCGGTTTTTCAGAAGAAGCAATGACGAATCATTATGTGCTTCCTGACAACTTGAAACGATTTTATGACTCTCTAGAAAAAAAGTAATAAGAAGTATTTTTTTATAAATTAATAAGCAAGTGGTTGTCGCATTAAGTAACGAATGCAACAACCACTTAAATTATGTCAACCTTTATTCTGCGCTCTTCAATGCATCTACCATATCAATCGTCTTTACTTTTCCTGATAACAGGAAGTTCACAACGATAGACACGAGAAAGGTTCCGCCGATTGAAATCAGGTAGGATTTCATACCAACGACAGGTACCAGATCCATATCAGCCGACATTGTTTGGCACATTGCAATTAGTAATCCATAACCAAATGGCAGTCCAGCCAATACGCCCATTGCAGTAATCCATATATTCTGTGCCTGCAGGATACCACGAATCTTTCCAGTCTGAAATCCCAAAACCTTCAATGTGGCAATTTCACGCATTTTCTCAACAAATGACAGTACACCTAGATTATACAGCACTACAATTCCCAATATAATAGCTGATGTGACCATCATGGTAATCATCATATTCATACCTTCCATATTTTTGCGAAAGTCAGCTTTCATCTGTGCCACATTTAGTACAGCCATGACATTCTCATCATCTGTCAGATTGTCAGCAACTTTCACATTTGTCAGGATTGCTGTTGGTGTAAATGAATGGTCTAAATCTTCGAACACTTTTCTGGTCATCGTGATTCCTGGTGTCATTGGTTCTCTGTAGACCTGCACGACCCGGGTCGTCGCCCACTCGTCGTCGCCCACAATATGCCACTTTATAAAATCTCCCTTTGAAATACCTAGACCCTGTGCCATTTTATAAGACAATGCCACACCTGTCTCATTTAATGAGACCTTATTTAATGAAGCATCCTGATAATGCATGTAATTTCCTGTATCCAAAACAGTCAGAGCACCTGTCTTTCGTACATCGCCTGCAAATATTTCCAGGGGTGACTCCTGTAACAACTGTCCCTTATACTGATTGGCATAATCGACGGCTGTTCCATAATCAGCTTCTTCAGATAGTGTGATTTTATACTCCGAAGTCAACAGCCCTCCATACATCCAGTCCACTAAGGCATATATAGAATCGCTGCAACCGTAAGCACAGACCATCAGCATCGTACAACCACTGACGCCGATGATACCCATGACAGAACGTGCCTTATTTCGAAGGATATCACGTACATTCCACTGTGAGGAGAAGCTCATCGACAGCCACATCTTACTTTTTTCAAATGTAGAATGTTTAATCTTTTTTGGTGCCGCAGGTTTCAGTGTTACAGCTGGTGGGTCAGACAATTCCTTACGGCATGATAGGAAACTGACGATAGAAGATACTGTAACAGATATTAAAACTGCTATATAAGGGCCCATGGAAAGTTGTCCCTTTAGCGCGGGCAGTTCATAACCACCTTCAAATGCTGGATAAATAATGCGTGGAAGAGTCATTGCTCCAGTATACATGCCAGTGACAGAACCTAGCAAACTCAATAAAAATCCATAAGATACATAATGTCGCGTAATGACCTTCTTTGAAAATCCTAATGCTTTTAATGTTCCAATCTGAATTCTCTGATTTGAAGTCAGTCGGGTCATCGTTGTGATAATTCCGAGTACAGCAATCAGAAGGAACACCCCTGAAAAGATAACGCCCATTGACTTGTGCTGTGCCATTTCAGACTGAAATGTATTGTATGCTAA
Organism: uncultured Lachnospiraceae bacterium; assembly: GCA_964483155.1. Lineage (GTDB taxonomy): Bacteria > Bacillota > Clostridia > Lachnospirales > Lachnospiraceae > JAAYYM01. The sequence continues at coordinate 7,668 of CAZAAC010000084.1, forward strand.
TG
>CAZAAC010000085.1:0-7625 GCA_964483155.1 uncultured Lachnospiraceae bacterium
CGAGTCTGCTAATGCTTTTACTTTACCTTGATATATAAAGCCGCCTCTATCAAAGACTACAGTCTTTATACCTTTGTCAACTGCCTTTTTGGCAATGACTTTCCCTAAATATGCTGCTGCATCAACGTTGTCAGTTTTCTTTAACTCCGCCTTTACATCTTGATCAAGCGTAGAAGCTGCTACTAAAGTTTTTCCAACTGTATCGTCAATAATTTGAGCATACATATGATTATTGCTTCTAAACACAGCTAAGCGGGGTCTTTCAGCTGTTCCGCTGAAACGGTTACGCAGTTTTCTATGCTTATTAATGCGAACTTCTGATTTAATTTTTTTGTTAATCATTCTTATACCCTCCTTATTTATTTTTTACCAGTCTTACCAACTTTACGTCTAATGTGTTCATCAGCATATTTGATACCCTTGCCCTTATATGGCTCTGGTCTTCTCTTATCTCTGATTTCAGCTGCGTATTGGCCTACTTTTTCTTTATCAATACCTTTAATTATAATTTTATTCTGTCCTTCTACTATTGCTTCAAGCCCTTCAGGATCTTCCATCTCAACTGGATGAGAATACCCGAGTGAAAGTGTTAATTTACTTCCTGCTTTTGCTGCTCTATAACCAACACCATTTACTTCAAGCACTTTTTCGTAGCCATCAGTTACACCAATTACCATATTGTTAAGCAAAGTTCTCGTTAATCCGTGTAATGATTTATTTCTCTTTAAGTCATTTGGTCTTACTACAGTTAAAGTCCCATCTTCCATCTTCAGTACCATCTCTGGTACAATCACTCTCTCGAGTGTACCTTTGGGACCCTTTACAGTCACTTTATTATTTTCTGCAATATCTACAGTTACTCCTGCAGGTATCACGATTGGCATTCTTCCTATACGTGACATGCCCGTACCTCCTATTTGTAATTTGTTTATAGTGGCTATATACTTAAAAGTTACATTCGTCTACTACCAAACAAATGCTAGTACTTCGCCGCCTACATTTAATTTTCTTGCTTCTTTATCGGTTACTAGGCCATTATTTGTAGAAATAATAGCAATACCAAGTCCACCGAGAACCTTAGGCAATTCTTCCTTACGTGCATATACACGAAGACCTGGTTTCGAGATTCTCTTAAGACCTGTAATAATCTTCTCATTTTTATCCTCGCCATATTTTAAAGCGATACGGATTGTTTTTAAGCTACCGTCCTCGACGATATCGTATTTCTTAATGTATCCTTCATTCAAAAGAATGCTAGCGATTGCCACTTTCACCTTTGACATAGGTACATCTACTGTATCATGCTTTGCAGTATTTGCATTACGAATTCTTGTAAGCATATCTGCAATGGGATCACTCATTGTCATTTAAAGTTGCCTCCTTTTTCTTATTGTCACTGCTTTGATTTACCAACTCGCTTTGCGTACGCCTGGAATTTGTCCTTTGTATGCTAATTCACGGAAGCAAATCCTGCAAATACCATATTTTCTCAAATATGCATGTGGACGACCACAGATTCTACAACGATTATACTCTCTCGAAGAGAATTTAGGCTTGCGTTGCTGTTTTAATTTCATTGCTGTTTTAGCCATGATTTACCTCCTAATTCTTTGCAAATTTCATGTTAAACTGTGTTAATAATTCACGTGCTTCTTCGTCTGTCTTGGCCGTTGTAACAAATATGACATCCATACCTCTTACTTTATCAATTTTGTCATACTCGATTTCCGGAAAAATAATCTGCTCTTTAATACCAAGTGCATAATTTCCTCTGCCATCAAATGCATTCGGATTTACACCTCTAAAATCACGTACACGGGGTAATGCAAGGTTAATCAAACGATCAACAAATTCATACATTTTATTACCGCGAAGCGTAACTTTACATCCAATTGCCATTCCTTCTCTGATTTTAAAGTTTGCAACAGAATTTTTTGCTTTTGTTAAAACTGCTTTCTGTCCTGCAATCTTTTCAAGATCTTTGACTGCTGATTCCAACAATTTTGCATTATCCTTTGCCTCACCAACACCCATGTTAATAACAACCTTTTCAAGCTTTGGCACTTCCATAACGTTTTTATACTCAAACTTTTTGATCATATTAGCTACAATCTCGTCTTTATACATGTCTTTCAGTCTACTCAACGTCTGCGACCTCCTCTCTTAGAATTAATCAATCACATCGCCTGTTGATTTAGCGAAACGAACCTTTTTGTCTTTGACTGTCTTGAAACCGACTCTTGTAGCTTTTCCCTTGTGAACATACATTACATTTGAAGCATCAATAAATGCTTCCTTCTGAACGATTCCACCATTCTGGTTTGCTACGGAAGGCTTTGTATGCTTTGTAATCATATTCACGCCTTCAACCAATAACTTGCCGTCCTTCTTATTTACAAGAACAACTTTTCCTTCTTTGTCTTTGTCTTTACCGGCGATTACTTTCACAGTATCACCTTTTTTAATTTTCATTGTCGACATATTCTCCTGGCACCTCCTTATAATACTTCCGGAGCGAGTGAAACAATTTTCATAAATTGCTTATCACGAAGCTCTCTTGCGACCGGTCCAAAAATACGGGTTCCTCTCGGAGTCTTGTCATCTTTGATAATAACGGCTGCGTTTTCATCGAATCTGATATAAGAACCGTCTTTACGACGAGCACCTTTAACAGTACGTACAACCACGGCTTTGACTACATCACCTTTTTTAACAACACCACCGGGTGTTGCATCCTTAACGGCAGCAACGATAATATCACCAATGTTTGCATATCTTCTTGTAGAACCACCCATAACTCTAATGCAAAGTAATTCTTTTGCACCTGTGTTATCAGCGACTCTAAGTCTGCTTTCTTGCTGTATCATGCTAATTCTCCTTTACTTAAAATGAAATGATAAGATTATTTAACCTTTTCTACAATTTCAACAAGTCTCCATCTCTTATCTTTAGAGATTGGTTTTGTCTCCATAACTTCTACTGTATCGCCAATATTACATTCGTTGTTCTCATCATGTGCTTTTAACTTATATGTTTTTCTCACAATTTTTTTATATAGAGGGTGTTTAACGCGAGTTTCAATCCCCACAACGATTGTTTTATCCATTTTATTGCTGAGTACCTTGCCGATACGGGTTTTTCTAAGATTTCTTTCCATTTGATATTCTCCTTTCTCGCTCAATTATTACGCTTCAGCTTTTGCTTTTTCAGTGATAACAGTCTGAATTCGTGCAATATTCTTTCTGACTTCTTTGATTCTGCTTGTATTATCCAACTGATTTGTAGCGTTCTGGAATCTCAAATTGAAAAGTTCTTTTTTTGCAGCTACTAGATCCTGCGATAATTCTGCTTCTGATTTTGCCTTTAAATCTCCTACAAATTTATTAGTTTTCATTTGCTACACCGCCTTCCAAGTCTGCCTTAGAAACAATCTTACATTTGCATGGAAGCTTGTGTATTGCAAGGCGCAGTGCTTCACGTGCTGTTTCTTCAGTTACTCCTGCGATTTCAAACATAACACGGCCTGGCTTTACAACAGCTACCCAATACTCAAGTGTTCCTTTACCTGAACCCATACGGGTTTCAGCCGGCTTAGTAGTTACTGGTTTGTCAGGGAAAATCTTAATCCATACTTGACCACCACGTTTGATATAACGAGTCATAGCAACACGGGCTGCTTCAATCTGGTTTGATTTAATCCAACATGGTTCTGTAGCGATAATGCCGTAATCACCATAAGTAATTGTATTACCTCTTAACGCTTTTCCCTTCATGCTGCCACGAAATTGTTTACGACGTTTAACTCTTTTTGGCATTAACATTATTTATCGCTCCCTTCCTTTGATGCTTTGGTTGGAAGGATTTCACCTTTATAGATCCATACCTTTATACCTAACTTGCCATAGGTTGTATCTGCTTCGGCAAATCCATAATCAATATCTGCTCTCAGTGTTTGAAGAGGAATTGTTCCCTCACTATAAAACTCTGAGCGCGCCATATCAGCTCCACCAAGACGACCTGCAACGGCTGTTTTGATACCCAAAACCCCTGATTTCATAGTTCTTGACATTGTTGATTTCATGGCTCTTCTAAAAGAAACACGATTCTCAAGCTGCTGTGCAATATTTTCTGCCACAAGCTGTGCTTCTCTGTCTGGTCTTTTGATTTCTTTAATATCTACTACTAATTTCTTATCTGTAAAATTTTGAAGTTCTTTCTTAGTTATTTCTATTTCCTGACCACCCTTACCGATAATAATACCAGGCTTAGCAGTAAAAATAATTACTTTGATTCTGTCTGATGCTCTTTCGATTTCTATCTTGGAAATACCTGCACTGTACAGTTTCTTCTTTAGGTATTTTCTGATTTTGTAGTCTTCTACCAAGAAATCTGCAAAGTCGCCTTCCGCATACCATTTAGAATCCCAATCCTTGATAATACCGACTCTTAAGCCGTGAGGATTAACTTTTTGTCCCATTATTTGCCTCCTTATCTTTCATCAAGCACTACAGTAATATGGCTCATTCTTTTTTCGATTCTGTAAGCTCTACCCTGTGCTCTTGGTCTTACTCTTTTCATTGTAGGCCCTTTATTAGCGTAACACTCTGCTACATAAAGGTTTTCAACATTCATTCCATTATTATTCTCAGCATTTGCAATTGCTGATTCTAGTAATTTTTTAATAATGCTTGATGCATATCTAGGATTGTATGTCATAAGTGCTAATGCTGATGCTACATCTTTTTCTCTGATTGCATCTAATACGAAACATGCTTTTTGAACTGAAACCCTTGCATAAGATAACTTTGCTGAGGGTCTTGTATCCTTGTTCGCATTTCTCTCTCTTTTTATTTGGGATCTATGTCCTTTTGCCATGGATGAAACCTCCTTTCAAAATTATCCTTTATTTTACTCTGGATTTCTTCTCGTCTTTACCATGTCCTCTATAAGTTCTGGTTGCTACAAACTCGCCGAGCTTGTGTCCTACCATATCTTCTGTAACATATACGGGAACGTGCTTTCTTCCGTCGTGCACAGCGATTGTAAATCCCACAAACTGTGGAAAAATCGTGGAACGACGTGACCAAGTCTTTATAACTGATTTGCTGCCTTCTGCGCTCATCGCATCGACTTTTTTCAAAAGACTTTTATCTGCAAATGGTCCCTTTTTTAGTGATCTTGACATTGTTTTACCTCCCTTATCTACTTGATCAACTTACCGTCACGACGGCGTACAATCATTTTATTGGATGCTTTGTGTTTCTTTCTTGTCTTCAAGCCAAGTGCAGGTTTACCCCAAGGTGTCGATGGACCCGGACGACCGATTCCTGTCTTACCTTCACCACCACCATGAGGATGGTCATTTGGATTCATAACTGAACCACGAACCGTAGGTCTGAATCCCATATGGCGTTTACGTCCTGCTTTACCAATATTGATAAGGCTGTGATCTCCATTGCCGACAACACCAATAGATGCTCTTGCTGCAATTGGAACCATTCTCATTTCACCTGATGGTAATCTGAGTGTTGCATATTTTCCTTCTTTGGCCATAAGCTGTGCACTGTTTCCAGCTGAACGGACTAATTGTCCACCCTTGCCTGGATATAGTTCAATGTTGTGTACCTGTGTACCAACTGGAATTTCTGAAAGAGGTAAGCAATTGCCTACTCTTACTTCTGCTTCAGGTCCATTCATGATTTTCATTCCATCTACTAATCCGTCTGGCGCAAGAATATATGCTTTTTCGCCATCTTCATAACAAATCAATGCGATATTTGCTGTTCTGTTAGGATCATATTCGATTCCTATAACAGTAGCTAAAATACCATCTTTTTTCCTTTTAAAATCAATAATTCTATATTTTCTTCTAGAGCCGCCTCCACGATGTCTTACAGTGATTTTACCCTGATTATTACGACCCGCACTTTTAGAAAGTGATGTGCAAAGTGACTTCTCTGGCTCTGTCTTTGTTATTTCAGAAAAATCAGAACCTGTCATCTGCCTTCTGGAAGGTGTATATGGGTTATAGGTTTTAATTCCCATTGTTGTTTCTCCTTTCAAACTACATGTTTTCATATCGCGCTTTGCTGCGCATAGTCATATCTCTTACAGACCTTCAAACATCTCGATATCTTTGCTGTCTGCTGTTAACTGAACTATGGCTTTTTTTGACTTTGCTGTTTTACCAACAGCTGCGCCACGGCGCTTCTTCTTGCCATCTAAATTCATAGTATTAACACTCTTTACCTTTGCTCCTGCAAACATTTTCTCAACAGCCTCTTTGATTTGTGTTTTGTTTGCCTCTGTATGAACTAAGAAAGTGTATTTCTTTTCACCCATGCCTGCCATACTTTTTTCAGTAATGATTGGTTTGAGGATGACATCATAATATTGTACATTTGCCATTATGCATACACCTCCTCAATCTTTGTTACGGCATCTTTTGTAACAATCACCGTATTATATTTCATAATATCATATACATTAATGGTATTTGTTAGTGATGTCCTAATATTTGGAATATTTTTTGCAGACATTACTACATTCTTATCATTATCATTTAATACTACAAGTGCTTTGTAAACTTTCAGGTTATCAAGCACCTCCTGAAATTTCTTTGTCTTAATCTCGTCAAATTTCAATTCATCTAAAACAATAAATTTATTTTCCAGTACTCTAGAAGTCAAAGCGGATTTAAGAGCAATTCTCTTTTCTTTTTTGTTCAATTTAAATGAGTAGTCTCTTGGTACGGGTGCAAATACAACTCCGCCACCTTTCCACTGTGGAGATCTGGTTGAGCCCTGTCTTGCATGACCCGTGCCCTTCTGTCTCCATGGTTTTCTTCCACCACCAGAAACTTCTGCACGTGTTTTTGCTTTCTGTGTACCCTGACGATTATTTGCCAGTTGCTGAATGACTGCCATGTGCACTAAATGCTCATTTACCTTAACACCAAACACAGCATCGTCTAAGTCCATCTTTCCTACTTCTTTGCCTTCCATATCATAAACAGCTACGTTAGCCATCTTACTTCCTCCTTTCCATATAAAAGCATCAAACTGCTTTTACTGTTTCTTTTATTGTTACCAGTGATTTCTTGGGGCCTGGTACCGCACCTTTTATTAAGAGTAAGTTGTTCTCTACGTCGACTCTCACAATCTCAAGATTCTGAATCGTAATCCTCTTTGCTCCCATATGTCCAGGCATATGCTTTCCTTTGAAAACCTTGCTTGGGCTTGAGCAAGCACCATTAGAACCTGCATGACGATGAAATTTACTACCATGCTTCATTGGTCCTCTTGATTGCCCGTGTCTCTTAATTGCGCCTTGGAATCCTTTACCCTTTGAAATTGCTGTTGCATCAACTTTATCACCAGCTGCGAATATATCAGCTTTGATTTCCTGTGCCAATGTATATTCCTCTGCATTATCAAATTTGAATTCTCTTACAAATCTTTTTGATGAAACACCCGCTTTGTCAAAGTGACCTTTTTCAGCTTTTGTTACACCATGTCTGTGAATTACATCCTTCTTGCCACTTTTATCCTTGTTCGTAATTTTGTTTTTCTTATCAACAAAACCAACCTGAACAGCATTGTATCCGTCATTCTCGACCGTTTTAA
>CAZAAC010000086.1:0-4968 GCA_964483155.1 uncultured Lachnospiraceae bacterium
GCTTTAGCAATCAATTCCACGGAAGCTGCATTCAAATTCTAAAGAACTGCTGATATCCAGCAGATATTCATCATGTGTTCTGGCACCCCATGCATCATCTCCTGCAACTCCCATCTGCTTCAGGGATGCTCTGATGACTGTGTAGTGTATCTGTGGAAGTTCATTGGGATGCATCGCATTTTCCAGTTCATGTGGCGTATAGGGAAGCGCCGAAAAGTTCATGCGGCTACCTTTAAAAAGCAATCCACAACCTGCAGAATCTGTCACCTTGGCATACCTGACTTCTGTCTTATTACCACATTCCTGTGGCATCAGATAGTCGGCCATATTATCCTTGACCTTATTATGATAAATGCCCAGTTTGGCTCCTTTTTCTCTGTCACAATAAGTTTCCTCTGGCCCATTGCCGTACCATTCCAGATTGTCATAATCAGCTGACATCTTTAACATGATTCCAAATTCCGGCATATCACCCAACTCCTGCACAGGTTGATAGGAAAGTTTCGTCACTACCGTTCCGTCTCCATACACCGTGTAGGTCAGATTACACCAACTCCGTGGATTGGTTGGCATATAGTAAGTGTACTGGATGACAGCACTGTCTTCCTTGACTTCCAGCTTCGGATTATCTGATTCCCTGACATGGTCAGGTGAGAAACAGCTGATATATACAGAGGCAGCCTTCCACTGTGCATACCGGATCGGCATTAGATTACCAATATCATCATCCACCGGTGCTCTCCAGAAGTTCGGCTGTGGAGATGACTTGAGCATCTCCTTTCCTTTATATCGATAAGAAACTAATCCATACTTTCGTTTATCAAAGAGTACCTCGAAGCATTCTCCTCTGATACCGATATTGCTGACGCCGTTTATAACCTCAAATGCGCCTGTTCTACTCTTTTGTGCCCCTGCCACTTCATAAACACCCTGACCAAAGGCAATTTCATATCCCTTCTTTGCCCATAAAGTATCTTCCTTCAATAAAAACGAAGCTGTAATCACATATTCGCCCGCTTCTGTTTCCATATTGAACGGCACCGGATAGGTTTCCTTTGTCAGGGGTGCAACGTCCGTATCTATGCTATTGCTTCTGATTAGTACCCCATTTCTATGAAGAGAAACCACACAATAATAATCTGACGATGAAGTAAATAAATTCTTATTCTTGATGGTAATCTGTTCTCCATCCACCTGTATCACAAGATTCTGATATATGTACTTGATTTCCTGCATCTTTGGAGATAATCTTCTATCGCCATATACGATTCCGTTACCGCAAAAATTGTAATCGCAGGGATGCTCATCAAAGTCTCCGCCATAGGTAAACTCGTCCTGCCCATATCGATCTTTTCTCCGGATTGTCTGATCGACAAAATCCCAGATAAAACCTCCTTGGAATAAGGGTTCTCTTTCTGTCAGCTCTATATATTTATGAACCGCACCATTAGAATTACCCATAGAATGCATATATTCACAGCATATAAAGGGTTTTGACCTGTTGACTTTCAAAAATTCTTCAATCTCAGTCACTGGTATATACATCTGGCTCTCTATATCACTGGTATCATTGTACCGCCTATCAGATTTGACTCCCTCATAATGCACCAGTCTGGCAGTATCCTGCTCATGGAAGAACTTCGACATTTCATAGAAATTACTACCTCCGAGAGACTCATTACCGCAGGACCACATGAGAATTGACGGATGATTCTTATCACGCTGATACATCGCATTTGCACGTGCAATTGCCGCCCCACGCCATTCTGGCCTGTCCCCGGGAACCATTTCATTCAATGTGATTCTTCCACTCAGAAAGGCGTCCCATAATCCATGTGTTTCCATATTTGTCTCGTCAATTACATAGATTCCATATTGATCACATAAATCATATAGATATGGCTCATTCGGATAATGACTGGTTCTAAGCGCATTGATATGATTCTGCTTCATGATGATGATATCCTGCTCTATTAATTCTCTGGAAATGACCCTGCCGGAATCACAGCAGAATTCATGTCGATTCGTACCATGAAAAACGATTCTCTTTCCATTGATACACATCAGTCCATCCTTCAATTCAAATCGCCTGAATCCAACATTCTGTTCGATCACTTCATACAAGCAATCCTTGTCATCGTATATCTGTATCAAAAACTGATACAAGGCAGGACATTCCGCACTCCACAGCTTTGGCTTTGATACGCGCAGTATCACTTCCTCTTTCTGTCTGCTTAGCACTTTTTCGACGCGCGTTATTTCCTTTCCATGATCAAGCAGTGTTAGTACCGCTCTCCCAATCGGCGGTGTACTTAACTGTAGACATGCCTGTATCGTTCCCTCTTCCATCTGTTCATCCAAACCCGAAACCACCTTCAAATCATAGACATGAATAGTCGGTGTCGTATACAAATATACATCCCTGAAAATACCTGAAAAACGATAAAAATCCTGATCCTCCATCCAGCTGCCCGAGGACCATTGAAACACCTGTGCCGCAAGCTTATTTTCACCCTCCTGCAATGCATCTGTCAGTTCAAACTCTGCCGGTGTAAAGGAATCCTCACTATAGCCTATGAACCTGCCATTACACCATAATGCGATTGCACTTTCCACTCCTTGAAATGAAATACAAACTGGTTTTCCCCTCATAGCATCTGGTACTGTAAAATACTTCACATAAGATGCTGTAGGATTAAAATATGATGGAATCTCGCCAGGTAAGATATTCTCATGACCATCCCATGGATATTGCATATTTACATAAGTAGGAACACCGTAGCCCTCCATCTGTATATGTGCGGGCACTTTGATTTCGACCCAATTCTTACAATCATAGTCTACTGCTTCAAAGCCCTTTACTGCCTTTTCATAATTCTCGGCATACGAGAATCTCCATCTACCATTCAGACTCTCTTTCATCTGTGTCTGTCCAGTCTCAAATTCCTGCATGGAAGCATAATACTGATGATTCGAATGAGGCACCAGACATCCATCGGAATAGTATTCCGGATCCTTTACTTTATTGTAATCAAATGTGTTCATAAATATCCTCCTACTTCACAGCACCAGTAATACCCTCTGCAAAGCTTTTCTGTAATAAGAAGAAAATAATAATGGTCGGTATCGTACATAGTAATACTGCCACCATCAGCATACCGTAATCTGTAACATATCCTTCTTTCAGGTTGGCAACTAGCATAGGCATTGTAATGCTCTCATTATCCTGCATGATTACCTTTGGCCACAGATATGAATTCCAAGCATTCATAAATGTAATGGTCATGGCAGCTGCATAGGTAGAGCGCATGGTCGGGAAAAACATTTTAAAGAAGATTCCTGCTTCGCCTAGTCCCTCTATTCTAGATGCCTCAATAATATCATGTGGGAAGGAACGAGCGCTTTGACGAAACAGCATAATCAGAAACGGTGTAGAAATCGTCGGTAAAATAAATCCGGCCGTTGTATTGAGCAGCTGTGCTTTTGAGAACATCTGAAACAACGGAATCATCGTCGCTGCAAAGGGAACCATCATTGCAAGCAACAGGATTGACATAGCCGCGTCCTTCGCTCTGTCATGAAATATCTCAAATCCATAACCTGCCAGAGAGCAGATTAACAGAGATAGCAATGTCAAAACAATGGAGTATTTAAAGGAATTAATCATTGCACCTGAAACATCCTGATTTGCAAGCAGGTTCTTAAAATTCTGCACCAGATAAGTACCGGGTACCATTCTTCCAGCAACGACCTCTGCACTTGTGTTGGTTGCTGAAATTGCCATCCATATCAAAGGAAATACCGATATGGCAGAGGCAATAATTAAAAATATATATTTACCAATTGAACGAGCTTTAGTCACGCTTATCACCTACTTTCATCTGTGCAAATGCGAGAACTGCAACCAGAATCAATATCAGATATGACATAGCTGCCGCATATCCGAAGTTTGGAACATATTTAAATGACATATTATAAATATAATGCGACATTGTAACAGTTGCATTCGCAGGCCCACCGTTTGTAAGATTCATTGACTCATCAAACAACTGCAATGTTCCATTTGTGGACATAATTGCTGTCAATAGAATCGTAGGCTTCAGCAGTGGTACTGTAATCTTGCGGAATGCCTGAAAAGAAGATGCCCCATCTATTTTAGCTGCTTCAAATACAGAATATTCTATATTCTGTAATCCTGACAAATAGAAGACCATATTATATCCCGTCCATCTCCATATCAATGCAATAATAACGATTGCCCTTGCGCTATTTGAATGTGATAAAAAGTTGTAACCTGTACTCAAAATCCCAAACTTGATTAATACAGCATTCACAAATCCATCTACCGCAAATAATGATCTAAATATAATGGAGTACGATACAAGTGATGTTGCACAGGGGAGAAAAATTGCAGTACGAAACAGCCCCTTGCACTTCAGATTCCTGTCATTCAGCATAGATGCCAATATTAATGCCAATATGAGCATAATCGGTACCTGAATGACCAAATACAAAAAAGTGTTCTCTAATGCCTGAATAAATACACTATCCTGGAACATGCGAACATAATTGGTGATTCCCGTCCATTGCATACTAACTCCGATGCCCGTTTTGAACGAAAGCAAAAGAGCCTTGAACATAGGGAAAAAGCTCATTGCTACAATCAATAGGGTAGCTGGTGTCAAAAAGATCCATCCTACTAGATTGTGCTTTTTATTCAGCGTAAATTTACTCTTGGGCTGACTCACGAAAATACCTCCTTCTTAATACTGATACAATATCGGGGAACGTCCTGTCTCCAAGAAGTTCCCCTCTATTAAACCATTCCGTATTGCCTATAACAAATTATTTACCCATTGCAAAGTTAACTGTATCCTCTGCAGTCTTTAATTCTGCATCAATTTCAGCGCCTGCTACTACATTCGTGATTGCAACAGCGACCGCATCTCTTGCTTCATAGTAATATAC
>CAZAAC010000086.1:4978-7604 GCA_964483155.1 uncultured Lachnospiraceae bacterium
TTACTTGGAATTTTGCCTGCAAACTCAGTAATCTGTGCAAATACAGGCTCTCCACCGAAGAATTCCTGTGGCTCAGCATATACTGTACTGTCTGCTGCTGGTAGGTATGTTGCAAGAGCACCTGAACTTGGAAGAATTGTCTCATAAAATGCTAAACTGCCTGCAAATGTTTTTGCAAAGAAATCATATGCGAGATCTGTGTTTTTACAATTTGATGTAACTGCCCAACTGGAACCACCATTGTTGGAGTAATTAGTTGCACCTGTTGCTTTATCTAACTTAGGCATATTAGTAATCGCCCATTTTCCTGACTGATCTGCCGCTGTCTGGATAGATGCCATAATCCAGCAACCATTTATGGTACCTGCTACTGTAGAATTGGTTATGGAACCAACATACTGATCCCAGTCATTTACTTCAATCAATACGCCTGACGTAACCAGTTCCGCATATGTCTGCATAACCTCTTTCAATACATCATTTTCTACCATACTTGGATTACCTTCAGCATCAAAGAGAGATGAGCCTGCTGACTGAAGCATCATCATGATAACATCTGTTTCGCCTGCCTGACATGAAAGCAATGGCTTGCCAGTCTTTGCAAGTACATCCTTGCCTTTTTCGATATAGTCTGCCCATGTAATGTCTGTGAAATCTGCTACTGTATAGCCTGCCTCTTCCAATACATCTGTTCTGTAGCATGCGATGACTGCGCCATTATCAAATGGAACACCATAATTCTTGCCATCTACTACTGAATATGCAACCTTGGAAGCACCAAACTGTGAATAATCAATTCCTGAGCCTGTCAAATCCGTAAATGCATCTGGAAATGAGATTACATTCTTTTGAAATGCATTATCCTGCATCAATACGATGTCAGGTAATGTGCTTAAATCTCCTGATGAAGCTGCTGTTGTAACCTTAGTCTGAACATCCTCCCAAGGAGTCTCAACGACGTTCAATTTAAAGTCAGGATTCGTCTTCTGATATTCCTTTTCAGCTTCTTGCATTGCATAAATATTGAATGCCGGATCCCAGCACCATACTGTCAATGTGTTTTCATCACCTGCTGCCGCTGTATCCGTCGTTGCTGCTTCTGCTGTATCCGCTGCCTCTGCTTCTGCTGCAGGTGCTGTCGCATCCGCTGCCGGTGCTGCTGCATTGCTTCCACAACCAATGGTTGAAACTACCATGGCTGCTGTTAATAATAATACCATCACTTTCTTTTTCATGCTTTTTACCCTCCTGATTCAGTTGATATGTGTCAAATTTTCGCATCTCTTTTAGCGCGAAATCAACCCTGTGGCCACAGGACAATTTTGGGATTATGTACACTTCTCCTACCTATCTCGGTATATCAATCAAAACATTTTACTGACTTGATTAAACACATTATAGCATGCTATATCTACCTGTGTTTTCATATTCAATTATAAAACACGCAATTTCGACCATTGAGCGAGTTTGCGTGTTTTCATGTATGATTGCTTAAATATGGAAGATTCTACCACCCTTTTAGCGCAGATATCTTGTAATTTAATAGTTTTCCCTCGTAATTATCAGGATGTATCTTCCATTGATAAGGTGATATTCCCAATATCCTCTTGAAATTACGGTTAAAGGTCGATGTTGTTTCAAATCCGATTGTCTGCGCAATATCCTCCATAGAACCATTCGTCTTCTTGAGTAGCTCACAGGCCGCCTGTATACGCACCAGATTAATATATTCCACCACGGGCATATTCATACTATCCTTAAAAATCCGCCTGAAATGTGTCTCACTGAAATGGCACACATCCGCCAGTAGCCCCACTTTCATTTCCTCTTTATAATGCTTGCTAATATAATCCAATGCCTGTGCGATCATCGCACCCTTGGAGGAAACTGCCTTAATGCCATGTACCTCTGTAGAATTCATGCGAAAGATCTGAATCATCAATGTCTTCAGCAAACCCTCCACGCTATCTCCATAGAACTCCCGTTTCTCTTCCATTTCCCGGAATATGGATTGAATGATTTTTGTAACCTCCGGACTTTCATCTGCATGCATGAAGAACCCTTTACGATTTACCTGATCGATAAACTCCTTCGTGAACAAAGGATCATCATGATAGCATCTTTGAATAATGCTGTCCGTATCTACAAACAGATACTCCCAGAAGCCATAAACATTTTCATCACTATTCGTCGTATGTGACAGGTTCTTTGGGATGATAGAGAACATATCTCCCTCAAAGCGCCACTGTCCATCATCTATAATCAATTCCCCACTTCCAAAGTGACAGAACCCAATCTCCATCAGATTATGAAAATGCAGTTTCTTAATATCTCTTCCGTTACAACTTCCATAGCACTGTACCCACTTTTCACCCGTCAACGCTAGCAACGGTTCATTCTGCGGAATCTCATAATACCGAAACTCCAGCTCCTGCTTTTTTTTCGCCATGATTGGTCTCCCTGATATGCTACATTTTAGCAATTAAATTTCTACCTATGCTATTAGTTTATCACAAACCTTTCATTCGTAAAATACCCATATATAGTCTGTTGGTTTTTAATATTATATTCCATATAATATTATGTGACAAATGTCATTTTTGAACTATAGAAATCAATGACAAAT
>CAZAAC010000087.1:0-7596 GCA_964483155.1 uncultured Lachnospiraceae bacterium
AAGTCTTATATGAAGTAAATCCAAAAGTAGATGGAGAATGTTTTACTTTGGCAATTAGAATACCTTCATATGCCCAAAAAGAAATTATTATGTTAAATGGCCAAAAAATAAATGTTAGCAAGTGTACGAAAGAGGGATATGCATATATAAAGAAAGAGTGGATAAAAAGTGATCAGGTAGAAGTAGTGTTTGATATGCCGGTCAGAAAAATTTATACAAACACATTGGTACGCGAAAACATTAATTGTGTTGCACTTATGAGAGGCCCATTTGTTTACTGTTTTGAAGGAGTAGACAATGGAGAAAATCTTCAGGAACTTCATATTCCGAAAGAAGGAAAGATTGAAGTGGGTGAGTATGAAGCGGATTTGCTAAATGGTATAGTAAAATTAGAAATGGAAGGGATTCGTACTAGTTATCATGATAATTTGTATTATGAAGAAGCACCAACAAGAGATAAGACGATTTTAAAAGCAGTCCCCTATTATACATGGGGAAATAGAGGACTAAATCAGATGCGAGTGTGGATGCATGTGGATGGGAGCATATAGTTTTAATAAAATAAATAGTATTTTAGATTTACTAACCTATAGAAGTGGTATAAAATAAGCATAGTCATTTTTTGAAAGAAGGTTATTTTATGACTAGGGATATGACTAGTGGAAAACCAATGAAGCTTATTTTGAGGTTTATGATACCATTACTTTTTGGTAATTTTTTTCAGCAAATGTATAATATTGCTGATTCAGTAATTGTTGGCAAATTTATTGGAATAGATGCATTGGCATCAGTAGGTGCCAGTACATCTATTACTTTTCTAATTATTGGTTTTGTAACGGGAACCTGTAGTGGAATTGCGATACCGGTGGCACAGTATTTTGGTGCCAAGCAGAATTCTGATTTACGCAGATATGTCTTTAATGGTGCAGTGGTGGTGGTGGTTCTGGCAGTGATTACTACGGTGATGACCTGTTTGTTGTGTCGTAAGATTCTAATTTGGATGAATACACCTACAAATATTCTGGAAGATGCTTATAAATATTTGATTGTAATTTTTATCGGAATACCATTTACTTTTTTATATAATATGCTGTCTGGTATTATTCGTTCTCTAGGAGACAGCCGCACACCGTTTATTTTTTTGCTTATTTCAACAGTAATTAATATTTTGGGTGATTTATTGTTTATTCTTGTATTTCATATGGGGGTTATGGGGGCAGGAATTGCAACAATTTCTGCACAGGCAATTTCAGGAATTCTTTGTTTGATTTATATGATGAAACATTTTAAAATATTAAAAATGGAAAAAGAAGAATTGCAAGTGAAAGCAGAATATGTAAAGAAGCTGCTTTATTTTGGACTTCCAATGGGATTGCAGTTTTCAATTACTGCAATTGGTAGTATTATGTTGCAAAGTGCAATCAACGGACTTGGCGCAGTAATAGTTGCATCCTATGCAGCAGCAGTAAGAATAAAGCTGTTAATGATGTGCCCGTATGATGCAATTGCAAATACAATGACTACCTTTGGTGGACAAAATTTGGGTGCAGGCAAAATCAACAGGATTAAAAAGGGACTCAAGGACAGCTTGCTATTAGGTACTATATATGGAATTTTTGCAGGTATTATCTTATATTTTTTTGGTGGAATACTGCCAATGCTGTTTGTAGATAAAGAAAACATAGAGGTGTTAGCTAATACACATCAGTATTTGAGAAGCATTGGTTATTTTTATGTAGCGCTCGCTTTTTTAAATATTTTGCGAAGTACAATTCAGGGAATAGGATACAGTTCGCTTGCTTTTTTTTCAGGCGTATTTGAAATGATAGCAAGAACCATAATGGCACTATTAGTAATTCCTGTGCTTGGATATACGGCCGCCTGTTTTACGGATCCTACAGCATGGATAGCCGCAATATTGTTTTTATTCCCACTATTTTTCCATATCATGAAGAAGCTGGAGAAACAGAAATGTGAAGCGGATCTTGAATAAGGTAATAAAGAGGCAATTAAAATGGAATGAGGGTATTGGAAATGGGAGAAACAACACAAGAAATTTTTGATTTATTAAATAGTAACCAAATAAAGTTTAAGTTCATGCAACATAAGGCAGCATATACTATTGAGGATTTATTGAAGCTTAGTTTGCCCGATGAGGAGGCTATTGCAAAAAATTTATTTATTAGAGATGATAAAAAGCAGAATTATTATTTGCTGGTGGTTTGTCAGGAAAAGATAGTTGATTTAAAGACATTAAAGGAAAGAATATGTTCAAGACGCCTTAGCTTTGCGTCTGAAGAGGATTTAAATTCTATTTTAGGGCTTTCTAAAGGTTCTGTAACTCCTTTAGGAATTATTCGTGATGAGGCGCGCAAAGTAAAAGTAATATTTGATCAAGCCTTTATCGATAAGCTGATTGGCATTCACCCAAATGAAAACACGGCAACAATATGGCTGGAGGTATCAGATTTAGTGAAAATAATTACGCAACATGGTAATTCCGTAGAATTTGTAGATATTTAGAATTATTTAAGAACATAGAAAAAACAGTTCACGTGAGGAAGGCAACTTGACAAGAAAAGGGGCAATGACTATAATTATGGGGATAGATGAGGCGAAAGACTATAATAACATGAAAGAACCGTTCAATTATAGCTTGCGCCATATTTTTATCAGAAAAAAACAGGAGGAGATTTATTATGAAAAAAGCATTAGTTTTATTGCTATGTACAGCTTTAACATTTACGATGTTAACAGGCTGTGGAGCAACAAAAGAGGAAGCAACAGATGAGGTTGCAGCAGTAGAAGAAACAGAAGAAGTTGCAGCAGAAGAAGTTGCGGCAGAGGAGACAACAGAAGAAGCAGCAGATAAAACATGGATTATTGCAACAGATACAGTATTCAAGCCTTTTGAATATACAAACGAGAATAACGAGTTTGTAGGTATCGACGTTGATATTCTTGCAGCAATAGCAGAAGATCAAGGCTTCGCATATGAATTACAGAGTCTTGGATGGGATGCAGCAATTGCGGCAGTGCAGGCAGGACAGGCTGATGGTCTTATTGCAGGAGCTACAATTAAGCAGGAACGTGTTGACTCAGGCTGGATATTCTCAGAAGGATATTATGATGCTACACAGACATTTGTTGTAGGCGCAGATAGTACAATTGCTAGTTTTGAAGATCTTAAGGGTAAAAATGTAGCAGTTAAGAATGGTACAGCTGGTGCTGACTTTGCAGATAGTCTGAAGGAACAGTATGGATTTACTGTAACTGTATTTGAAGATTCACCTACAATGTATCAGGATGTTGTTCTTGGAAATAGTGTTGCTTGTGTTGAAGATACTCCGATTATGGCAGTTTCAATAAAAGAGGGTGAGCTTCCACTTATGATTCCAGAAGGAATGGAAAGCGAAGGCGCTCCATACGGATTTGCTATCATGGATGAAAATGATCAGGAATTACTTGATATGTTCAATGCAGGTCTTGTTAATATTAAGGCAGATGGAACATATGAGGCTATTCTTGACAAATATTTAAAGTAATACCACTAAGATGTTGAATGCGAACGTGAGAGGCTTGCTATAGGTTTCTCACGTTCTTATTTTCAACCTACACAATGTATGAAGTAATGAATTGAGGAGAAGGAGTTTATGGGCGCAATTATTCAATCATATGGTTCAATGCTTTTGACGGCACTGGGTAAGACACTATTACTTGCATTATTATCACTGATTTTTGCTATGATTATAGGTATGATTTTTGCATTGATGAATGTTGCTAAGAATCGTTCCTGTAACTTTTTTGGAACTTTTTATGTGGATGCTGTTCGTGGTGTTCCACTTATTGTATTAGCATATTTTATATATTTTGGTGTACCTACTGCTGTTAAAATGATGGGAATACAGGATTTTAGATTGACGGCTTTACAAGCAGGCACAATTGCTCTTGCAATGAATTGTGGTGCATACATGGCCGAAATTATTCGAGCAGGAATTGGAAGCGTCGAAAAAGGACAGATGGAAGCCAGCAGAAGTCTGGGACTGAACTACGGAAAGAGTATGCGTCTTGTAGTACTACCACAGGCGATACGCACAATGATTCCTTCTATTATCAATCAATTTATTATCACATTAAAAGACACCTCAATTTTATCAGTAATTGGTTTTCCAGAACTTACCAATATGGGAAAGACGATTAGTGGAAATACTTTTAAAAGCTTTGAGACATGGGCGATTGTAGGTGTTATGTATATGGTGGTGATTATAACACTTAGCAAAGTGGCAAAGAAGATTGAGAGGAGGGTAAACCGTGGAAAATAGGAAGGTTCAGATTCATGTAGAAAATTTGAAAAAGAACTTCGGAAAATTGGAAGTTTTAAAAGATATCAGTATTGATATTATGGAAAGTGAAGTTGTTGTTCTTTTAGGACCTTCTGGAAGTGGGAAATCTACTTTTTTACGTTGCCTCAATCAATTAGAGACTGCCACGAGTGGAACCATTATTATTGATGGAAAGAATATTACAGATAAACATACGGATATAAACAAAGTACGTGAAAATATAGGAATCGTTTTTCAACATTTTAATCTATTCCCACATAAAACTGTTTTGGAAAATCTTATGTTGGTTCCTGTAGAATTAAAAAAAATGACAAAAGAAGAAGCCAGAACAAAATGTATGCAATTGCTGAAACGTGTTGGATTAGAAGAAAAAGCAGACATTTACCCAGCCCAGCTTTCTGGCGGGCAGAAGCAAAGAGTGGCAATCGCAAGATCGCTCGCTATGAATCCAGATGTAATGCTTTTTGATGAGCCTACCTCAGCACTTGATCCTGAGATGGTAGGTGAAGTACTTGCTGTTATGCAGGAGCTTGTGGCAGAGGGTATGACTATGGTAGTAGTAACCCATGAAATCGGATTTGCAAAAGAAGTAGCGGATAGAGTGGTATTTATGGATGCAGGTTATATAGTAGAGCAGGGTAGCCCTGAAGAGCTAATTCATCATCCAAGGGAAGCCAGAACTATTGATTTTTTAAATAAAGTCTTATAATCAGTTTTGGAGGTCATCTTATGAAAAAGATTATTACAATCAGTCGAGAATTTGGAGCAGGCGGCGGTGAAATTGGCAAAAAAGTTGCCAGAGCTCTAAATTATGAATATTTTGACAAGGAGCTCATATTAAAAGTCGCAAGAGAATCCAACGTGGATGTGGAGAGCATACTGAAGTGGGATGAAAAAGTGCCTATGGATTTTGGCTTTGCACAAAGTCTTTTTGATTTTTATAATAAACCTTTGAGCGAAAGACTTTTTGAAGTACAGCAGCAGATTATAAAGAAAATTGGGGAAAAAGGGAATTGTGTTATAGTTGGTCGAAATGCAAACACAATTTTAAAGGAATTTGATAAAGGATTACATGTTTTTATATATGCAGATTCGAGTTGGCGTCTTGAGCGAATGAAGGACAGAATGCCTGATGCGACAGAATCAGAAATCAGTGAAGAGCTTAAGGCCATTGACAAAGCACGAAAAAAATACTGCGCTTACTATACGAATACGGAATTTGGTTATGCAGACTACTATGATATTTGTTTAAACACTTCGACGATAGGAATTGATATCTGTGCAGATATTGTTTGCAGGCTGGCAAAATAATTTAATATTGAGAGGAAAAGGTTTGCTGTTGATTACGGGTATGCTTTATAAAATTTGTTATCCTGCAAGTTAGGTGCTTGCATTTATATACCGAACGGTATATAATGTAACTAAATATGTGAGAGGAGAATTTGATGCTGGAAGAAGATAGTAGGGAAGCAATTTTACGATGTGCGTTGGAGTTGTTTTCGCGTAAAGGGTACGAAGGTACAGGTGTTCAGAAAATCTGTGAAGATGCTGGAATAGCGAAACCGACACTCTATTACCATTTTGGGAGCAAAGAAGGGCTTCTTGAAAGCGTTTTATCGGAAAACTTTGCTGAATTAGAACAGAGATTGATGAGTATTAAGCCATATTCTACCCAAACAGATATTTATGAAAAAGATATTTATCCAGTTGTGTTGGATATTATTAGTGTTCATTTTGAATTCGCAAGGAGAAGACCTTTGTTTTATATGATGATTATCTCTATGAGCTTTTCACCAAAGGATTCAGTAGTTGCGCCTTATATTGTGCCATATTTGAAAAAGCAATATGATGAGGTTAAGGTTTATTTTGCTCAAATATCATCAGTGCATACAGGCCTAAAAGGAAAGGAACATTTTTTTGCATTAAATCTTATGGCAATGATTAATGCTGCTATTGGCTTCTGGAATAGTGGAAAAGGGGAACTGGATATGGATACAGCCCAAAAGATTACAAAACAGTTTATGCATGGGATATTTTCAATATAGTAGGCAGCAGCTATGTAGTATATTTTTTTAATCATTATATACCGTTCGGTATATAGAATAATAATTAGGAGGTTTAGTTATGTGGTATGAAACAGCTACAATTTATCAGATCTATACGTTAGGATTTTGCGGATGCCCGCTTCATAATGATGGTCAGACCGTTTCCCGTATAAAAAAAGTATTATCATGGAAAGACTACCT
This sequence comes from uncultured Lachnospiraceae bacterium, assembly GCA_964483155.1. GTDB lineage: Bacteria > Bacillota > Clostridia > Lachnospirales > Lachnospiraceae > JAAYYM01. The sequence continues at coordinate 6,590 of CAZAAC010000087.1, forward strand.
TAAGGAAATGGGGTTTGACACAATTCTTTTTAATCCAGTATTTCAGTCAGAGACGCACGGGTATGATGCAATGGATATCAGGCAGATTGACTGTAGATTAGGAACAAACGAGGATTTCGCAACGGTAGTAGATGAATTGCATAAGAGTGATATTAAAGTTATTTTGGATGGCGTTTTTAACCATGTAGGACGTGAATTTTGGGCGTTTAAAGATGTCAGGCAGAACAAACAAAATTCAAAGTATAATAACTGGTTCCATATTGATTATAATAGAGAAAGTGGAAACCATGATGGATTTTATTATGAAGGGTGGGAAGGTCATTATGATCTTGTTAAGCTCAATCTGAAAAATCCGGAAGTGATAGATTACCTTTTTGAAACAATATCAATTTGGATTAATGATTTCCACATTGATGGAATACGTCTAGATGTTGCATATCTTTTGGATGATGATTTTCTTAGAAAATTGCGCGCACACTGCAAAGGAATTAAGCAAGATTGTTTTCTGATTGGTGAAATTATTGGAGGTAATTATAATCGAATCGCGAATCCACAGATGCTGGACGCCTGTACAAACTATATTTGTTATAAAGGTCTTTATTCAAGCTATAATGATGAAAATTTATTTGAGATATCTTACTCATTAAATCAGGAATTTGGTTCCAACAAAGAAGCAATTTATGCAAATATGATGATGATGAATTTTGCGGATAATCATGACGTCACAAGACTTGCAAGTATTGTAAGGAAACAGGAATATCTAAAACTGGTTTATGGAACTATGTTTTCTATGCCGGGAGTTCCGTGCATTTATTATGGAAGTGAGTGGGGCATGCAGGGCAAAAAGCAAAACGGAGATCAAGAACTACGTCCTTATTTTGAAAACAGCGAAACAAATGAATTAAGTCATTTTATAAAAAGAATCATTGCAATACGTAGCAAAACACCTGAATTATTGTATGGAAATTATCGTAATGTAGTGATTCGCAATAAGCAACTAATTTTTG
>CAZAAC010000088.1:0-7255 GCA_964483155.1 uncultured Lachnospiraceae bacterium
CTCTGATAATTTTCCAACCACCGAATGACGGTATACTGATCGCCACCACCATTTAGGTGCTTTGCTATCTGGTTGATATTATTACCATACCATCCAAACTGACCACAAAGTTCCTTATACTCTTTAAAAATCCCAAGCGAAATCACCGTTACTTTCTTTGACAGTGCCTGCCTCCTCAAATAATCTGACATAGAAAGCCCAGCTTTTTCAGCCTTTTTTCTTATCCGTTCTTTTTCTTCTGGCGTTGCCCTAAAATGCAAATCTTCTGTTCTGTCATTCTTCAAATTTCTCACCTTCTTTCATTCATAATTTCTTCAAATACAATCATTAGAAATATTCCATTCACTAAAAGTGCCGGAAACGGCACATAGCTTTTCGTCGTCGCAAGCTCCTCCCTCCGATCTACGCTCTCTCCCCTAAGGTCGTTCACGATTCGCAACAAGTTGCTCATTGCCGCGGTAGTCGCCAACTGAGAATGTAAACATTCTCGCTTGGCTCGTTACTCGCGCAAACTCGCTCCGCTCGTAAATATGCTCCGGAAACGTCGCAAATAGTAGAGCAAGTTTCGCCCTGTGTACACACAACGGGCAAAACTTGTTGGGGTTCTAGCGCCCCCAATCCCCAGCTATTACGTCTGACAAGTAGGCGACATTTTTCTCACTTCGTTCGAATATTGTCACCAATATGTCCGACTAAACATATCTTCGAAAGAACTTATCAGTATATCTAAAAACAGATATCATCAAATAACACTTCAGAAGCTTTGGCGGTTCCATTTCTATATTCTGAAATAAATTTGATGGTTTGTCAGAAACATTCGGTGCTATACCTACGTTGTATCTACTTACTACGTTAAGAGCTATAATGCATTAACAGATTTATTGTAAAAAAAATCACCCAATACCACATTGACTGCGAATTGAGTGAAAATTGAGTTAAAAATAAAATACTGATTTCTCTTCTCTAGTTTACTAACAAACGTTTTCTACTGCATACTTTACTTCTAAATAAAATTTATTGTCCAATGTAAAAAATGTCCTAAGTAATCCTGCAAGTATTTTCATAATACACAAGTGAACTAAATTGACAAAAAATGTAGTTGTAAGCTATCAAGCTTTTCAATTATTAGTTTCGATAACTTAACTGGATGCACAGATAAAATGGTTTTCCCGTATCCTATAAAATAATTCGCAATAAAGTCTTCTTCTCCGTGATTGTAAAATCCACGAATAAAATATTGCTCATTTACTAAATCTAATCGCATGGAAGGATAATGTTCTTTTTGAAATAGGTCTACTCCTTTATTTGACACTAAAACTTCAAACTCTGTTGCGTCAGCAGCCTTATATAACATATCAACATACTTAGCAAAGTCATTAAATGGCTTTGCTAAGTATTTGCTATTTTCATGAAGGTCGATAACCTTGTCACACCGCAACACTTGCATTTTCTCTGTTAAAAAATTATAACCAGTAGCATACCATTGACCAAAGATTGCTGATATATCAAAAAATTGTATGATATAGCTATTTTCAGTCGCTTTTTTTCTATACTTCACTTCGCAGACTTTTTCATCAATAGCAAATTGCAAAATATCCTTTAAATAACTACAGTTGTTATTCTGTGAAATAGCTCCAAATCGAAACACTTTTTCCGTTTTTCTAAGCAGTTCTATTTTTTTGGGAGAAAGACAATTTTCAAATTTCTGCTTTAATTTTTCCACACTTAAATGAAAAGGGGTAGACTCATAAGCACTCAATGTAAGCATCGAAAAATATAAAGCAAACACCTCATCAATATTAAAAACAATAGGAGACAGCAAACGATTTTGAAGAATTCCATAGAATCCATTCCTGCCTGGTTGAGAATATATTGGCATTCCTATTTCTTCTAATGATTGAATATCTCTGAGTGCAGTACTTTTTGAAATATCATATCGTTGTATTATATCTTTTAAATTAAAGAAATTTTTATCATTTAGATATAACAGCATATCATTTAGACGTTCTGACTTATTTATAATAATTCACTCCTTTTTAATCTCAAGTTGTATAAAAGGTGTCACAATATGAAACCATTTTGTAGTATACTACAATTACAAGGAAAATAAAAGGAGAATACAACTATATGAAAAAACTATTTTTGGCATCATCATTTAAAGATGTTGCAAATATCTTTGCAAATTTCGAAACAGATTTGATAGGTAAAAGAGTAACCTTTATCCCTACAGCAAGTATTGTGGAAAAGGTTGTGTTTTATGTATCATCTGGAAGAAAAGCACTTGAGAAAATGGGACTTATTGTTGATATACTTGAAATATCTACAGCCAGCGAGGATGAAATAAAAGTTAAGTTAAAGAAAAATGATTTTATCTATGTCACTGGCGGTAACACATTCTTTCTTTTGCAAGAACTAAAAAGAACAGGAGCTGATAAAATAATTATAGAAGAAGTAAATGCAGGTAAGCTTTACATTGGTGAATCAGCTGGAGCAATGGTTGCATCGAAAAATATAGAATACGCAAAAGGAATGGACAGTGTGAAAAAAGCTCCTGATTTGATGGATTATGGTGCCTTAGGATTAGTCGAGTTTTACCCTGTGCCACATTTTGAAAGTTCACCCTTTAAGAAAGTTGTACAAACTATAATAGACACCTACTCTTCTAAGCTAAATATATCCCCAATCAGTAATCACGATGCAATTATAATTCAGAATAACGAAATGAAAATTGAAAAAAGCTGATTTTGTAACTCTCGTTGTCTTACGATTTTTATATCCTTAAAGCTATTAAATGCTACTGATCGAGGTTACACAAATACGTACTACAAAATATCTGCACACCTAATCTATTATTAAGATGTGCAGATATTTTAGCTATATTCCAGATTATACAAATACTCCGATGTTACCTCAACTCAACAACCTACAATTAAATAAATAATCTTTCTAAATAATTATAAAACTGGTAATAACGCCTCACTATTTACAATTTAATTAAACACATTCATCGCATCCACATATCCCTGTAATCCATCCAGCTTCAACGCATACGACACATAATTTGCAGGTTCTTCTCTCGCCAATCTCACAAGATATCCTTCATCTTCCGGCTCACCAAATATGACCTGTGAGTTTGCCTTGGCACATTCAATTACCAGTTCATTATCATCTTTGTCTTTCATGACTACAGCATTGTGAATCGAATCGTAATAATACAAATTATATTCCATCCATTCCACCTCCGGTTTTAGCTAACCATCCCAAAATGTTTCAATGCATCCTCAATCGCCTTTTCCTTCTCTTCAGGACAATTCGATTGCTTAGAATTTTCCGACTTTGCAAGATTATAATTCTCTCCAACTTCCAATCCATATTTCCTTTTTACCTGTGAAATATACAGATTAGAAACTTTAAGTCCATGCTCTTTCAACACATAATCCCTTATCTCAGCATAAGTAGCCTTGGTCTCAGCTGATGTTGCATCCAACTCATCCAAGTCCAAATCAACCTCTATCCTGTCATTCGGTTTTTGTTGGGACAAAAGAACAACCGTCTCAACGTGCACTGTCCCCGGAAACATGTCGACTGCACACATTCTTTCTACATGGTATCCACGCATAAGAAACACCTCCAGATCCCTTGCGAGACTTGTTGGCTTACAGGAAATATATACGATTTTGTCTACGCCATAGTCTATGATCTTAGTAAGCGCCTTAGGGTGTATTCCATCTCTTGGCGGGTCAAGAACGATAAAATCTGGCCTTTCTTCTATTTCGTCCAGCACTTTTAATACATCTCCTGCTATGAATTCGCAATTATGTAAACCATTTAATTCGGCATTCTCTCTTGCCGCGAGGACTGCTTCTTCGACGATTTCAACACCGATTACTTTCTTTGCGATAGGGGCCAACAGTTGTGCAATTGTTCCCGTGCCAGAATATAAATCAAAAATAATTTGTTTGTTCGTCTCACTGCCACTATTGGCGCCACTACTGGTGCCATTATTGGTGCCACTATTGGTGCCTAAATTACCGACATATTCTCTGACGATTTCATATAATACTTCTGCACCCAGACTATTTGTTTGAAAAAAGGAGAACGGTGTAATCTTAAATCGCAGGCCTAACAACTCTTCATTAAAATGATCCCGTCCATATAATATTTTCGTTCCATCATCTTTCACCGTGTCTGATAAAGAATCATTTGTTGTATGCAATATTCCAATGATTTTTCCCGTTGTTTTCAGTTTACATAACTCATTTTTGAAGTCTTCCATGAGTCCCTGCTCCATACCGATTGTATCCGGTGGTGTCTGAGATGTCGTAATGATATCAATCAATATTTCTCCTGTCTTTACAGCCTTACGCACGAGTAAATGCCGAAGATATCCTTGATGTGACATCTTATGATAAAATGATACTTCTTTTTCATTAAAATAAGCTAGCGCACAGCTAAGAATCCTACGATAATCTTCATCAACTATTTGGCATTCTTTCACAGAAACAATATCATAAAAGCTTCCTCTTCTGTGCATACCGAGGGCTAATGCCCCTCCCTTTACTTCATCTCCAAATGAAAATTCCATCTTATTACGGTATTCAAATTGTACCGGACTTCCTTTGATTCCTTCGAAGCTATCCTCAAATTTATCATGTTCACTAGCTGAACTCCCTCGCTCTACTGCCGGACATATCACATCTCTTAAGAGCTCTCTTAAGGGCTCTCTTAAGAGCTCTCTTACTTGCCCTTCTTTTAGTTTCAGCTGTTCTTCATACGAAAGATTCTGATACTGACACCCGCCACATGTCGCAAAATGTTTGCAGGCACTCTCTATTTCCAGCGGAGATTTTTGAAGAACCTCTAGTAGCCTTCCTTCTGCTTTTCCACTCCGATTCTTGTTCACGATAAAACGTATTTTCTGACCGGTAATCACATTTTTAACAACAGCTCTTTCTGACTTTTCCAAATCCTCCACGACCACGATACCCTTATTCGGAAATTTCACAGATTGTACCATTCCCTCGTATACTTGTCCCTTTTTCATATATTCCCCAATCTATCGCTTTTATTCTTAATTTAGCACAACTGTTCTCTACTCTATCTGTCACTTTTATTCTTGATTTAGCGCAAAGCGGCAACCGGAAAAATCACCCGGTTGCCACATAAACTTACATGATTTCAATGAAATTATGTTTTATTCTTTTGGAGCTTCTACTTCATCTTCAAAAAAGTCATCATCAAACTCATCCTTTAAGTCTTCTTCCATATCATCCTCAAAATCCTCTAAATAATCAGGCGCAAAATAGCAGTATAGAGCATATGCGATTCCTGCAATTGCTGCAATACCAAGAATGATACCAATTACCCATTTCCAAGTATTGCTACGTTCTTTCTTTTCTTGCTCCTCTTTTTTATTTTTAAGAAGCTCACTTGATTTAACAGCATTTAATAATTCATTTGTCTTTAATGCTTTCAATAACTCTTCCACTTTTATATTCATCCTCATCCCTATCCTTTCTCAGAGTATCATTTTTTTACATACATTTTACATAGTATAACACAGGTAAGCCATTTTTACTATGTTTTTATGATTATTTCTTATTATTTTTCACAATTATTTTAAAATCATATCTTCTTCAATTTTGCAAAATTAGCAAACATCTTCTTGACTCCTGCGTTCGCGAAATCTACTGTCACCTCGTAATCTCTGCTACCATTTACGATTCCTTTTACGATTCCCTTACCGAACTTAATATGATTTACGGTATCACCGACTTTATACCCTAACCCGCCTTCACTGTCATTATGCTTTTCTGCTATCTCGCTACCTTTTCGGATCATAGCAGCAAAAGACATCGCTTCCTCTGCTGAACCATACGTTCTGGACCCTGTGGCTCCCTGTCCAAAACCATTATTCCTATCTTCTGTCATTGCGGATTTAGCTGCTGCTTCTCCATAAAATGGTTTCGCACGAAATGTTCTCCTAGCCTCCTGATAGGTTGTCACGTCTGGCATATCATCTGGTCTCGTCTTTGATACCGGTATCTTGGCATCCAATAATGCAGTCGGTATTTCACGTACAAATCTAGACACGGCATTATACTGTGTCTCCCCACGTATCATCCTCTGCTTTGCACAAGTAAGTGTCAGATATTCTTTTGCTCTGGTTATTCCAACGTAGCAAAGTCTACGCTCCTCCTCTACTTCCATAGGATCTTCTGCGGTAATTGTCATATAGCTTGGAAACAGGCCGTCCTCCATCCCTACGAGATATACATGTGAAAACTCAAGTCCCTTAGCACTATGTAATGTCATAAGAAGAACCTTATTATCAGACTCACTGATTCTGTCGATATCGGCAACTAATGCAACCTCTTCTAAAAAAGAACTCAGAGTAGGCTCGTCTGCACTTGCTTCATAAGCCACCACTTTGCTGATGAGTTCATCAATATTTTCTATTCGACTCTTGGCATCTTCCTCATCTGACGCTTCAAGGCTCGCAATATAGTCCGTTTTTTCTATAATATCATTAAGCAACTCCTGTAGCTTAATATGCGGAACCTCACTGCGAAACATTTGTATCAGATTAACAAACGGCTGTAACTTTACTGCACTACGTCCGATTGTACTGATCTGCTCTGCTTGTCTCAGTGCCTCATAAAAGCTTATTTCATGCTCTGTCGCATATTCTTGCACACGATTTAATGTCGTCGCACCAATTCCACGTTTTGGGACATTGACGATTCTCCTCACAGCCACATCGTCACGCCCATTGTCAATAGTCTTCAGATAAGCAAGTAAGTCCTTGATTTCACGCCTCGCATAGAAATTCGTTCCACCGACTACATCATATGGAATTCCTGCTATAATAAACTTTTCTTCCAATAGTCTGGCCTGTGCGTTTGTTCTATATAATATTGCACAATCTTTATATTCGACTAGACCCTTACGGCATTTTCCCGCAATATCATCCACAATAAACTCTGCCTCGTCATATGCACTTTCAAATTGTTTGAAATGAAGTCTTTCGCCTAGTCCCTTGTCCGTCCAAAGTGCTTTATCCTTACGACCGCGATTATTACTGATAACAGCATTTGCTGCATCAAGCACTGACTGTGTGGAACGGTAATTCTGCTCCAGCTTTACTACCTTTGCATCTGCATATATTTTTTCAAAGTCCAATATATTGCGAATATTAGCACCGCGAAATTTATAGATTGACTGATCATCATCACCCACTACACATAAATTTCTA
>CAZAAC010000089.1:0-7208 GCA_964483155.1 uncultured Lachnospiraceae bacterium
TAGAACACAATGAGGAATTTATCAAAGCTTCAGATCGAGTAGTTGAAATAGGACCGCTTCTGGATTTGCCTCTTTTACCACTCGCCTAAAATCTTTCCAGAATTTATGATTAAATTCTGGACTATGCCCGAGATCTGATGCCACATCCAAACGCCATCCATCGACATTAAATGGAGGCGATACCCATTTTTTTGCAATATCTAAAATGTATTGATATAGCCTTGGCGAATTTTCATAATTTAACTTTGGAAGAGTCTCGTGTCCCCACCACCCATTATATTTTGTATTATATGGCCATTTGTCTTCTTTAAAATCAAAAAAATCCCTATAAGGACTTTCGATTGACACAAAAGCTCCTTTATCATAACTCTTATTTTTTTCATAAATTCTCTCACGATCCATCCATTTATTAAAGGAACCACAGTGATTAAAGACACCATCTAAAATCACTTTAATTCCCCTTTTATGTGCTTCCTGCACCACTTGAATAAACAGTTTAATACTCGCTTCAAGATTTCTGATATCGGTCACACGACTAATATACTTTGATGCAAGACTATTCTTATTTTCTTCTGGGGGTAATATTTCTCCTTCATCTATAATAATTTTTCCAAAATGAGGATCAATATAATCATAATCCTGAATATCATACTTATGATTAGAAGGAGAAACAAACAAAGGATTAAAGTAGATTGCATCAATTCCTAAATCCTGCAAATAATCCATTTTTTTCAATACACCTTGTAAGTCCCCACCATAAAACTCGCGAATCCCACTAGCATCCGGCCATTTTGCCCAATCCTCAACTCGAACAGTCTGTCCTTCGATATAATAGTATTCTCCTGTTAATACATCATTCGAATAGTCCCCATTATAAAACCTGTCAACATATATCTGATACATAACTGCACTTTTAGCCCACTTAGGCGTTTTAAATCCAGGGATAAGCTTAAATGCATAATAAGGATTCACATCTCTTACAGCACCACGTATGTCGTAAAAACATGACGTTCTACCTGCAATTACTTCAAAATAGTAAGATACTTCTTCATCATCTAATTGATATTCGCACTCATAATAATCAAAAGCACCAATTGTCTCAAGTTTAGACATCAATACTTTTTCATTTTTATATAAAAGAAAAACGTAATCCACATTGTTTTTAGCCGTACGAAATCTTATTTTCACCAAACCGTAGTTGTTTGGTTCCAAGGGAATAACATAATAATCTGATGCATCCGAAAATAATGCTTTTCTATTTAAAATTGGTTTCATACTTGCTAAATACAAACCCTTTTCATACGCTGAAGGTTTTTCATAATTCATAACATGCTCCTTTATCGGAAACAACAAAACATCTAAATATATTTTATTATATATGACCGCAATATACAACCCCTCTATCTGTTAAAAGTACTAAATATAGTGTTTTCACTATAATATTATCTATAAAAGGGTAGTTAAAAAGGCAGCCTCACGATTGCTGCCTTTTTGGAGAAGGTATTTCTTTTCTTATGGGGTATAGTAAAAACTATACAATGTATTGGGGGGGTACAGTCCTAATAATAGCATACTGAAATATTGAAATCTAGATATAGGATGCACAAACTTTACAAAAATGACTTTATGAATTTGTTAGAAATGCACAATCTAATACTAGTCTCTAACTCCCTCTTATACAAATAATGCTTCAAATTCATCTCTACCGATTTTCTCTTTCTCAACCAAAAGATCCGCACATCTGTGTAATACTTTTTCATTCTCTTTAATCAGCATCTCTGCTTTTTGATAACAGTTGTCAATTATTGTTCTCACTTCTTTATCAATTTCACTTGCCACAGATTCGCTATAACTACGTGTATGTGCCAAATCTCTTCCAATAAATACTTCATCATCATCTGTGTCATAATTAACAATACCTATTTTATCAGACATACCATACTTGGTAACCATCTTCTTTGCAATACTTGTCGCCTGCTTAATATCCTGAGAGGCGCCCGTTGTAATATCATTAAAAACTAACGCTTCTGCAACACGTCCTCCAAGTGACACAACAATATCCTGCAACATTTTTTCCCTGGTGTTAAACATTTCATCCTTATTTGGTAAAGGCATTGTATATCCCGCCGCTCCTGCTCCTGTTGGAATAATTGATACAGCATATATGGGACCAACGTCTGGAAGTACATGAAATAATATTGCATGACCTGCTTCATGGTAAGCTGTAATTTTCTTTTCTTTGTCAGAAATAACCTTACTTTTTTTCTCTGTTCCAACACCAACTTTAATAAAGGCCTTTTTTATATCTTCTTGTAATAGAAATTCTCTATTTGCGCGAGCCGCAAAAATGGCTCCTTCATTTAAAAGGTTCTCTAAATCTGCTCCTGTAAATCCCGCAGTTGTTCTAGCAATCTGTTCAAAATCTATATCATCTCCAAGCGGCTTATTCTTTGCATGGACGTTTAAAATTTCCTGACGCCCTTTAATATCAGGTCTTCCTACGCTCACTTTTCTGTCAAAGCGACCAGGTCTTAAAATCGCAGGATCAAGAATGTCAACACGATTTGTTGCCGCCATAACTATAATTCCTTCATTTACTCCAAATCCATCCATTTCTACAAGTAATTGATTTAATGTCTGCTCACGTTCATCATGTCCGCCGCCCATACCGGTTCCTCTGCGTCTGGCAACAGCATCTATCTCATCAATAAAAATAATACAAGGTGCGCTTTTCTTTGCTTCTGCAAATAAATCTCTAACTCGCGAAGCTCCAACTCCAACAAACATTTCTACAAAATCAGAGCCTGATATACTAAAAAATGGGACGCCTGCTTCTCCTGCCACTGCTTTTGCCAAAAGAGTCTTACCTGTTCCAGGCGGTCCAATAAGTAAAACACCTTTTGGAATTCTTGCCCCTACTTGGATATATTTCTGCGGTGTTTTCAAAAAATCCACAATTTCCTGCAACTCATCTTTTTCTTCATCTAGTCCTGCAACATTTTTAAATGTCATTTTATTATCATCATTTGACAATTTAGCGCGGCTTTTTCCAAAATTCATTACTTTTCCACCGCCGGCTCCTGCCTGGTTATTCATATACATAAAAATAATAATCATAACGCCAAATATAAGCAGACTTGGCAAAATGTAGCTAATAAACCAACTCTCTCTTTTAACATCGTTTAATGTGTATGTAGGAAAATCTTTTTTAAGCAATTTTTCTATATTTGACACGTCTGATACATACAGTATCTTCAATTCTCCAGTTTTCATTGTAATGCGAAGCACTCCCGTTGGTACTTCAGTGTTTGGTTGAATGATGATATCCTTAATACTATCTGAAGCGAGATACGTTTCAAATTCACTATTTGTGATATAATCCTCCGTATCTTCCCATACACCTCTCCAAAGTATAAATGAAAATGCAAGCACCGCCATCATTACTAAATAAACTCCAATTCCTTTTCCATTTCCTTTATTCAAAAAATTATACCTCGCTATTCATATGTACTACACCAATGTATGGTAAATTTCTGTATTTTTGCTCATAATCAAGTCCATACCCTACAACAAATTCATCAGGAATTTGAAATCCTGTATAGTTTACATTTACATCGACTACTCTTCTCTCAGGCTTATCTAAAAGTGTACAAAGAGCCATACTTGCAGGCTTTCTTTCCTTTAGAATGCTTAATAGATAACTAAGTGTTCTGCCAGAATCAACGATATCTTCTACAACAATTACATGCTTATCAAGAAGTGACTCATCTAAATCTTTTGCTATTTTAACAATACCACTGCTCTCTGTTGCATTTCCATAACTGCTAACAGACATAAAATCCATTGTGACAGGTATAGAAATCCTTTTAGCCAGTTCACACATAAAAAAAGCGCCACCTTTTAATATACAAACCAAATGCACCGTTTTTCCAACATAATCCTCACTGATTTGCTCTCCAATTTTCTGAATCTGATGATCAACTTCTTCTTCGGTTAACAAAATGCTTATTCTTTCACTCATTATAACTACCTCCACATACTTGTACTTTTAGTATATTTTTTGTCTCATCTGAAATTTTACATTTTTCACTGATTCGATAACCAATCACCCACAATATGTGAGAACCTTCTGCCAAAAGCAGTACTTTATCTCTGCTATCTTTTGGTATCTTACTATTTATGAAATATGATTTAATCGACTGCTTTTCCATCTTAGAATTAATATATAAAAAATCATTTGGCTCCCGATTACGTAACAACAAACCGCTTATTATTTTATCATAATCAAACCATTTCGTATATAATTTTTGTTCAATATCTTTTACATTCTCACTTTTTTCAATCTGAAAACTTATATATGCTCCATTTTTAAGTTCAATTCTTCCAGGAATATTAACGCTTACTCTAACGGGCAAATGATTTTCTTCATGTTCTTTTTTATATATCACGATATTTTTATAATCACGCCTTGCTATCAAATCATTAGGAAGAGAAATACTTTTTCCAACTGGCTTTTTGAGTAACTCCAGTATATTAGTAATATGCCTTGCACTGATGTCCTTAAGATCCCCACTTAATTTTTCCAGGCACATTCTTATGAGATAGGTTTGAATAATATATTTACTTTTTACTAATTCCTGAATTTCTAAATATAAGATGCTCTTTTTCTTTGTTACTATATACTCCCATTCTTTCTTTGCTTCTTCATAAATATAACATTCTGCTTCCTGCATTAAAATAGCTGTATCCGCAATATGTTCCACCACTCTTTCCTGTATTTCTTTTTCAGCAATGGAAACTATCTTATTACGAATCACATTTCTCTTATACGTTGTATCAGCATTCGTTTCATCTATACAATAATTAATTGCTTTTTTTTCTAGAAACTGCTCTATTTCTTTTCTTTCCAAACACAAAAGCGGTCTGATAATATTATCTCTAACTGGATTTATTCCACCAAGTCCTTTAATCCCACTACCACGAAACAAATTAAACAGGACCGTCTCAGCCTGATCATTCTTGTGATGTGCTACCGCAATTTTTGTAGCATGACATTCTTCTCTAATTTTTTCAAAAGCTTTATATCGTAAGATTCTACCTGCTTCTTCTACTGAAAAACCTTCTACTGTCGCATAATCAATTACATTCTCATTAATAAGATAAAAGGGGATTTGCCAATCCCTGCAAATATTTTCTACGAATACTCCGTCTTTCTCTGCTTTTTCGCCTCGGATACCATGATTAACATGTACCACATATAATCTGATTGACATTTGCCTGCTAATTTCTTTCAACACAAAAAGAAGGCAGATTGAATCTGCTCCACCTGATACACCTACTATAATTCCCTCGCCTTTTGTAATCATTTGATGCTGTGTCATATATTTCAACACTCTGTCAATTATCATACTCTTTGACCTCATAATCTATACTTTTACTATAAAGATTTACGCTGAAAATTGCAAGTGCATCCTCTAAACAAAAAGCGAATATTTCACAATATCCGCCTTTACTATTCATTCTATTTTACTCCTCAGCCCGAAGAACAATTTCATCTTCATATACAAGTCCTAGCTTCTCTTTTGCAACCTCTTCGACATATTTTGCTGTCTCTGTATATTTTTCATATTCAACGAGAGCCTCTGTCCTCTTCTCTTCTTCTTCTATCTGTGAGCTAATGAGCTCTTCGCGCTTAATATAAGTTTCTTGCTTTTCTTTCAGGCTAACTCTACTAATCATTATAACTATAAAAAGCATGCCCACAATAACAGTAACACATACCATACCTAACCTATTTTGTCGTCTTTTACGAAAAGCACTTTTTCTTGCCATTATAATTCCCCCAACAAACAATTAATCCCTCTTCGTATTGTTTACATAATATCATTCTACCCATTTTTATGCTTCTCGTCAACTTGTTTCTTAAAATACCTTTATCTTTTCGTATATCGTCCCCTATATATATCGAAACATTTCTACTGTCTCTTCTTTTTTTACAATTTCTTTTACATTTAAAATCTCTACCTTAATCATTTTGTTACCAAACTGTACTTCTAATATATCTCCTTCTTTTACTTCCGAAGATGCTTTTGCAGGTCTCTCGTTTATTTTTACTCTTCCTGCATCGCAAGCTTCATTTGCCACGGTCCTTCTTTTAATAATTCTTGAAACCTTCAAATATTTATCTAATCTCATAGTTTATTCTCCCTGTAACTAAACAGAGAGCCTAAAAAGGCTCTCTGTTATCAAAAAAATTATTTCGTGTTAACTAAATCTTTTAATGCCTTACCTGCTTTAAACTTTGGAGCATTTGATGCAGGAATTTTCATAACTGCGCCACTCTGAGGATTTCTTCCTTCTCTTGCTGCTCTTTTAGAAACTTCAAATGTGCCAAATCCAACTAATTGGACTTTCTCACTTTTTTTCAATTCTCTAGCAACCACATCCGTAAAAGCCTTCAAAGCCTTCTCTGCATCTTTTTTTGATAATCCAGCCTGGTCAGCCATAGCTGCTACTAATTCTGTTTTGTTCATAGTGAACTCCTCCTCTATTCTGAGTATGTTTTTTCAACGTGTATCTTTATAACAACGTCTATCCCTATTTATAAACTTTTTTACTTTGTTTGTCAAGGAATTTTTGCCACTTTTAAAGGTTTTATGCCACTTTGCCTTGATTTTGATGACATAACATCTCCATTGTATGATTATGTAAATAAACAAGAATTATTTCTTTATTTTGGAATTTTTACCCGTATCGTTTCAGCTATTGCCACTATACTTTCTTTAGAATCAGTTATCATGCTCTTTTCTTCTTTTTCTTTCTTTTTTATTTCTTCCCAGTTACGTAACACATCTTCTGAAGAATCTGCTCGTCCTATTCCAAACACATGTGGATGTCTACGGATCATTTTTTCTGATACACCAGTAATGACATCTTCAATTGTAAATAAACCTTCTTCCTCTGCAATTTGACTATGCATGATTACTTGAAGTAATACATCACCTAGTTCTTCACACATATTATCATAACTACCTGTTTTCTCATATATTCTAATAGAAGAAACCAATTCAGCAGCTTCATCAATCATACAGGTCTCTAACGATGTATGTGTCTGTTCTCTATCCCAGGGGCATCCGTCTTCTTCCCTTAATTTTGCAATGATTTTTCTGAACTCATCAAATGTATATTTTTCTTGATTCATTAGTCTC
>CAZAAC010000090.1:0-6948 GCA_964483155.1 uncultured Lachnospiraceae bacterium
TGTCCCGCATAAAGAAACACTATTTTCATTCTTTGTTCCCCCAAAGCTCTTCCATTAATTCCTTCACTTTGACGATTTTATTTATTCTTCCAATATTTGCACCACAAAAAAAGAGTCCTGTTTCCCATTTTCCATTTACACCATCAATTAGTGCTCTACTAATGCAGTACGGTGTCCTATTACCATGTGGGCAAGCCTTTATACATAAATTACAAGTTTCTGGTGGAAAAGTCTGCCCCCCCTCCAGATTATGGATCAAGGGGCTTTTCACTGCCCTTCCAGGCATTCCAACTGGGCTCTTTACAATCAGAATATCCTGCTCTCCTGCATTTAAAATGACCTGTTTGTATCCCTCTGATGCATCACATTCCTCTGTTGCAATAAATCGACTCCCGATCTGAACACCACAAGCACCTTTTTCCATATAATGTTCTATTTCATTCCTATTATAAATGCCGCCAGCCACAAAAATTGGAATCTGATATCCATATCTCTCTTCATAGGGCGCAATCGCTTCCATAACTTCTGTCAATATTGTATCAAGTGTAGATGTTGTGCCTTCCAACAATTCTTCTCTTTTAAATCCGAGGTGCCCACCTGCCTGACTCCCTTCAATCACTATAAAATCAGGGATGACATCATATTTTTTATCCCACACCTTGCAAATCAGCTGTGCTGCCTTTCCGCTAGATACAATTGGAGCTGCCAAAGTAGATGTGCCTTTTGTGATTTCCGGAAGATTCAAAGGCATTCCTGCTCCAGATATTATCGCATCAACACCCTCCTCCACTGCAATTTCAGCCATTTCTTCATACGCGCATGTGGCCACCATGATATTAACACCTATAAGACCGCTGCCTTCAGAAATTCTTTTTGCTTTTCTAATCTCTTCCCGAAAAGCACGTTCGTTTGCTTCTTTTGGCTTCTTCGAAAAATCTTTTTCCCGGTATCCTGCATTGACAGAACTAATGACACCCATACCGCCACATTTTGCAACATTACCTGCAAGTTTTCCTAAAGATACACCTATTCCCATTCCACCCTGGATAATTGGAACCCGTAAAATTTTATTCTTTATCTGCATCTAATTCTCCTGATTTAACTGTTCTAAAACACTAATTGACTGTTGATACATATCTTCAAAAATCAATGCAATCGTCTTGATTTCATTAAGCTGTCCGACAACCTGCCCTGCCATCAGGGAGCCCGTCTTTAGATCACCTTCGAATACTGCACGTTTCAGAGAACCTAATGTATATTTTTCAAGTTCCATCTTCTCGACGCCTTCTTTTTCACGTAACACATATTCTCTTGCCATCTGATTTTTAATTACTCTAACTGGTGTACCGCCGATACGCCCCATAACTGTAGTAGAATTATCCTTTGCTTTTAAAACAGCCTCCTTATAATTATCATGAATTGGACATTCTACCGAGGTTAAAAGACAAGTGCCAATCTGTACTCCGCTTGCACCAAGTGCAAACGCTGCCAGCAATTGCCTTCCATCAGCAACACCTCCTGCTGCCACAACTGGTATTTTAAGGGCATCTACTACTTGCGGAACTAATGTCATCGTTGTCATTTCGCCAACATGTCCTCCGCTCTCTGTCCCCTCTGCTATTACCGCATCTACGCCCTCTGCCTCCATCTTTTTTGCTAAAATGACACTGGAAACAACTGGCATAATAATCATCCCTTTTCCTTTCCACATGGAAATGTATTTACGTGGATTTCCTGCCCCCGTAGTGACTACCTTAATCCCCTCTCTAGTAATGAGATCCGCCATTTCATCAACCTGAGGATGCATTAACATTATGTTTACACCAAATGGTCTATCCGTAAGTTCTCGGCATCTATGAATATTTATTTCTAACTCTTCTAAAGACATTCCACCGGCACCAATGAGTCCGAAACCACCCGCATTTGATACGGCAGCTGCAAATTCTCCTGTGGCTATATTTGCCATTCCCCCTTGTATAAAAGGATACTTTATTCCAAATAACTCATTAATTCTCATACTTCACTCCTATTATCATACTTTAAAATGTAAGTAACACACTGCTCCATGTAAACCCTGCGCCAAATGCAACACACACAATTTTAGTGCCGTCCTTAATCATGCCACGTTCCCACATTTCATCTAGTGCAATTGGGATGCTGGCTGCCGAAGTATTTGCATATTCATCTAGATTAATAAAAAATTTATCTTCAGAAACAGTATACTTTTTTTTCACGTAATCAATAATTCTGGCATTTGCCTGATGGCATAATATATAGTCTACATCATCTACTGTAAGTCCTGCATCCTGCAATACCGTGTCAATTCCCTCTTTTGCTGCCTTAACTGCAAAGCGGTATACTGCATTCCCATCCATTTGTAAAAAGGCCTCAGCATTACCGGGTCCCAGACAAGTTAAAACCTGATCATCTCCACTTGCCCATACCCTTTGATAATAAAGATGCGTATCAGACAATTCAACAATGGCTGCGCCGGCCCCGTCTCCGAATAACACACATGTTGACCTATCTGTAAAATCAAGTATTCTCGATATTTGTTCACTGCCTATGACTAATAGATACGGTTTTTCCATATTTTCAAGAAGACCCTTACTTATCTTTAAGCCATACAGAAATCCTGTACATGCAGCGCTGATATCGAAGGCCATAATATCGGTCGGGATTCCTAATTCTTTTTGCACCATACATGCTATCGTAGGGAAAATATAATCCGGACTCACAGTTGCAACAATAACTGCACCTATCTGCTCGGGTCGGATTCCACCCTTTTCCATTGCACGCCTGCCTGCCTCGGTAGCCAATTCATAGTTTTTTTCATTCTCACTAATATAGCGAGATTTTATTCCAGTCCTAGCAACAATCCATTCGTCACTCGTGTCAACAATTTTGCTTAATTCATCATTGGACATTTTTTTTAAAGGTACCGCTCTTCCAGTAGCGACAATATGTATTCCTTTCATTCTAAATTACCTTTCTATTATGACGGACAATACTTACCGTCAATATTTCTATATTTCTGATATCTCTGCTCAACAAGCACACTGCTTCGAAGCTTCGTAAGCTTATTAATTTCAGATACCAGCATTTTATTGATTGCAGAAAAACCTCTTACACCTGCATTTTGTATTCCTTTTTTTCCTTCTGGTATGATTCCATCAATCAGCCCATATGCATAGAGTTCTTCTGCTGTCATTTTCATAGTCTCACATGCTTCTCGTACTTTTGTGGAATCTTTCCACATGATAGCAGCAAACCCTTCTGGTGATAAAATAGAGTATACTGCATTTTCGAGCATCCATACACGATCTGCAACACCGATAGCCAATGCACCACCGCTACTGCCTTCTCCTGTTATAATAGATATAATGGGCACTGATATTTGACTCATCTTTGCAAGATTTTCAGCAATAGCAATACTTTGACCATTTGTCTCCGCTTCAATCCCAGGAAATGCACCCGGCGTGTCAATGAATGTTATAATCGGCCTTCTGAATTTTTCTGCCTGCTTCATAAGACGCATGGCCTTACGATAACCTTCTGGACCCGGCATTCCAAAATTATATTTCATATTATCTTCAAGACTGCGTCCTTTACGATGTCCTATTATTGTAACGGGTTTTCGATGAAAATATGCAATCCCTCCCAGAATACTAGCATCATCTTTTCGTAGTCGATCTCCCTTCATCTCTACAAAATCTGTAAAGAGGGCATTAATGTAGTCCGTTATGACCGGACGCTTGCTATCTCTTGCAAGTTGCACCTTTTCATAAGGCGTCAGAACACTATTTCCCATAATGCAATTCCCTCCTGTGCATCTTCAGAAGTAATGAGAGTGTATTTCTCATATCTTTTCTGTGAACAACCATATCCACAAATCCATGCTCTTCTAAAAACTCTGCACTTTGAAATCCCTCTGGTAATTTTTGTCCTATCGTCTGCTCTATCACTCTTGGTCCCGCAAATCCTATAAGTGCTTCTGGCTCTGCGATAGTAATGTCTCCCAACCCTGCAAAACTGGCACTTACGCCTCCAGTCGTTGGGTTTGTAAGATATGAAATGTACAATCCGCCTGCATCTGCAAATCGTGCAACCGCTGCACTGGTTTTTGCCATCTGCATCAGCGAAAACATCCCTTCTTGCATTCTTGCTCCCCCGCTTGCTGAAAAAATAATCAATGGTAATTTTTTATGTGTTGCATGTTCAATTGCAAGAGTAAGTTTTTCACCAACTACAGTCCCCATGCTTCCCATCAAAAATCTTCCATCTAGGACCGCAAGCATGACTTTTTCTCCATCAATTTTCCCTTCTCCTGTTACAAGAGAATCCGAAAGACCTGTTTTTTTTGTGTTCATTATTATTTTTTTGTCATATTCCGGAAAATCAATCGGATTTTTTGTCTTCATATTAATATTTTTCTCGCGAAATGTTCCTTCATCCACAAGACTTTTTATTCTGTTCAGCGCATATAAATAAAGATGGTGCCCACACTCCTGGCATACATATAAGTTTTCTTTCATAATTTCTGGTTTATAGCATGCCCCACATTTTGGGCATTTTACATCTTCAGGCATCTCTTCAATACGATTCCTTAATTTCTGTAATGAATCAAATTTCTTTCTTTTTAACAGAAAAAGATTACTCATTTTCCATTCCCTTTCTACAATCCCTATCCCACTTCAATATCTCTTCTGCATGCTCTTCCCAAAAAGAAGTGTCATAATTGCCCTTTATGTAATCAGGATGATATAAAATCAAGTGCATAAAGTCCGTATTTGTTTCAATTCCCTCAATGATTAGTTCCTCTAATGCCCTTCTCATTCTTCTGATTGCTTCCAGTCTGGTCTCAGCATGAACAATAACCTTTCCAATCATAGAATCATAATATGGTGTTGTAGTACAACCTGTGTACAAATCACTATCGACTCTGACGCCATAGCCTGCTGGAAAATGAAGAAATCCAATTTTCCCTGGACATGGTTTGAAATGATCAACCGGATTTTCTGCATTGATTCTACATTCTATTGCATGGCCTCTAATTACCACATCCTCCTGTCTGATTCCCAGTCTTTGACCAGCCGCAATCCTAATCTGTTCTCTGATTAAATCTATGTGCGTCAGCATTTCTGTCACAGGATGTTCTACCTGAATTCTGGTATTCATTTCTATAAAATAATAATTTCCATTATTATCAAGTACAAATTCTACCGTTCCAGCACTGTAATAGCCTGCTGCTTTAGCGGCTTTTACTGCTACCTCTCCCATTTCTCTTCGCAGACTCTCGTTTAGTGCTTTTGAAGGGGATTCTTCCATTAATTTCTGGTTCCTTCTCTGAATAGAGCAGTCACGCTCTCCTAAATGAATTAGGTTTCCTTCTTGATCACCAAGAATCTGAAATTCAATATGATGTGGCTTCATGATTAGTTTTTCGATATACATATCGCCATTTCCAAAAGCATCCATAGCCTCCCGCCTTGCGATATCAAAAGCCTCCTTAATTTCTGATGCATCAAATGCTTTCCGCATGCCACGTCCACCGCCACCTGCTGATGCTTTCACCAGAACTGGATAACCCATCCTCTCTGCTTCTAAAAATGCCTCTTCTGTAGAAGCAACAAGTCCTTTCGAACCAGGTACTACAGGGATTTTATGTAATATCATCAGCTCTCGTGCTGCTTGCTTGTCACCCATTTTGCGGATAATCTCTGAGGATGGACCTATAAAAGTAATCTTATTTTTTTCACATAGTTTTACAAAATCTGCATTTTCTGAAAGGAACCCGAAACCAGGGTGAATTGCCTCGCATCCCATCTTCAGCGCTGTTTCAATAATTGCTTTTTGGTTCAAATAGCTATCCGCTACCTTTGGTGGACCAATACAAATTGCATGCGTCGCAAACTGTACAGCTAATGTTTGCGCATCTGCTGTTGAATATACAATAACAGATTCGATTCCCATTTCTCTGCAACATCGGATAATTCGAAGTGCAATCTCTCCTCGGTTTGCAATTAGTATTCTCTTAAACATTGCAGGACTCCTTCATTTTAATCAGAATCTGGTCATACTGTACCAGACTATCATCTTCTGCTAAAATTTCAACGATAATGCCATCGAACGGTGCCGACACTTCATTCATAAGCTTCATTGCATCAATAATTCCCACAATATCGCCTTTCTTCACCTGTTGTCCCACCTTAATATAAGGTTGCTCCTCAGGTGAAGTTCCTCTATAAAAAGTACCTACAAGAGGTGCTTTGATACAAATGATATCTTTGTCTTCCTCCAGCACATTTTTTTCAGGCAAATCGTGTCCAAAAATTGATGGCACTGTCTGCATGAGTGTTTTAGATGAATGACTATTTTCTGTATTATCTTTTTTTAGATGAAGTTTTGTACTATCAAATTCAAGATTCATCTCACAAAGATTTGATGACTCAAATTTTTTTATCAAATCATAAACTTCATTAAGCTTCATATGATAACCTCAACCCTTTTCTAATTGATTTTACTTTCAATATAATTTACGATATCTTTCACTTCTTTAAAAGTAAGCAGGTCTTCATCAGATATTGTGATGGAAAATGCTTCTTCTAAAGCAATATTTAACTCTACAGCATCTAATGAATCTGCACCTAAATCATCTCCTAATTTTGCATCCAGCGTTACCTTTTCCTGACTAATATTAAGTGTATCTACTATAACTTCTTTTACTTTTTCAAATATCATTTTCTTTTCCTCCTATTGGAATTTTTTTAATTTATTTAGCTAAATAATTTTAACTAAATAATTTTAGGTTAGTATATATTTTATTTATCGCTTTGTCAATCTAAATATTTATTGCACAACTCTGTTTTTTTTCCTTGTGCTACAAAAATTTTTATAATTATAATATACTTAGTGGCACTATTTATGTTATAATAAATCAATGCAAAT
>CAZAAC010000091.1:0-6871 GCA_964483155.1 uncultured Lachnospiraceae bacterium
ATTATTTTTAGTTTAGTGTTACCAGGAATTCTCGTATTCATCTTTGCAATATTAGCGCCTATTTGCCTAAGTACTTATTATGGCTTTACAGACTATTCTGGAATGGGAAAAGCAACATTTGTTGGAATGAAAAACTATAAAACATTAATCAGTGATGAAGGTTTCTGGATGTCAATGAAAAATTCATTGTTACTGGCAGTTGGATTTATAGTCATTCAGCATCCTCTTGCCATAATGGTGGCAGCAATTCTGGATAAACTGCAAGGAAAAGCAGAAGGTTTTTTTCGTTGTGTTTACTTTATTCCAAATGTAATCTCTGTTGCTATTATTGCATATTTGTGGAAATTTATTTACAATCCGGATTTTGGTTTGTTTAATAATTTCTTAAAGGCACTTGGCTTTGAGGGGAAAATAAATTGGCTAGGGGCAGATTACGCAATTTGGTCAGTTCTGATTGTACTCATTTGGCATGGTTTTGGATGGGGAATGCTAATTTACTATACAGGTATAAAAAATATTGACCCTGTATTATATGAAGCAGCATCTATTGACGGTGCCAATGCTAGAGTCACATTTTTCAGAATCACATTGCCACTTATGAAACCGGTTATCCAGGTTAATATTACAATGGCTATCATTTCCGCATTAAAACAGATGGAAACAGTATACCTATTAACAAATGGTGGACCAGGAAACAGGACGCAGTTCGCAGCAAATTATTTATATCAACAAGCATTCAAAGCATTTAAATATGGTTATGGTAATGCAATTGGTGTTATTTTTATTATTATTTGTCTTGTGGTTACTATTTTTCTGAATAGAGCCTTTCAGACAAAAGAAATTTAGGAGGTAAAATCCATGGAACAAGTAGGAAGAAAAAAGAAGTCATTTGGAAAAATAGTATTATTTTCAATTTTAATTATAATGGCTATTGTTCAAATTTTCCCGTTGGTATGGCTTCTTGATTTTTCATTTGCAAGTAGTAATGAGATGTTTACAAGTGGTTTGTTAATCATTCCAGAAAAAATAAAATGGGGAAATTATGTAAAAGCATTTGTTGATGGACATTTCCTCTTGTATTTGAAAAACAGTTTATTAATTAACTCATTAGCAGTATTTTTCGTTGTTATAATTTCAATTATGACAGCATTTGCATGTCGTCGAATGAAGTGGAAGTTAAGTGGAACGGTAAATACTATTTTGCTTTTGGGTATGATGATTCCAATACATGCAACACTTCTTCCTAACTATAAAATTTACAATGCAATAGGATTAACAGATACTATCTGGGCATTGCTTATTCCCTATATTGCATTTTCTCTTCCGGTAGGATTATTCTTAATGAGTAGCTTTATGGAATCTATTCCAATAGAAATTGAAGAAGCAGCTGTAATCGACGGTTGCGGAATTTATAGAATTGTATTTACTATGATTACACCTTTATTGAAATCATCCATAGCAACTGTTGCGATTATGACTTTCTTAAATAACTGGAATGAATTTATGATGGCGAGTGTTTATTTAAGTACTCCCAAATGGAAAACACTACCATTTTCAGTCTTAGAATTTACAGGACAATATTCATCAAATTATGCGGTACAATTTGCAGTGATGGCACTAACTGCTGCGCCGGCAGTTATTGTATATATCTTATTAAATAAGCATATTACTAAGGGTGTTGCAATGGGAGCGGTGAAGGGATAAAGATACTAAAATATAAATACTGATGGCTAATATAAAAGGGACAAACAGCGAAAGAGTTACATGATTGAATAATTAATGTCCACATTGTATAATGTTGGCAGGAGTGAAATAACATGAAAAAAATCAAGCAGTATATTAATAATTTAAGTGTAAAACGAAAAATTATTTTCTATGTTTATGTAGTGATAAGTCCCATATTTATTTTAATTAGTACTGGATTATTTCTGCAAAATTATAAGCAATCAGTAAACAATCAAAAAGAATCAAATATTAGCTTAATAAAGAGTCTAGAAGAAAATATAAGTATTATTCAATCCGATGTATTAGATTTTTCTTTATACTTATGCATTAATAGCGATATTTCAAAGATATTGCAATCTAAAACACCACAAGTTTTAAACAAAGATACCAGAATATGGTTCAATAAGGCTCCTATGCAGACACTGGAAGATATTATTGCAATTAAGGGATATATCAAAACGGTTGCAATTTATCCGGAAAATGGAGTGCATCCATATTTAAGGTGTCTAGATTCAAGTTCATATATTTTCAATATTGAACAAGTCAGGGAAACAGATAGCTACAAAGAGTCAATTGAAAATAAGGGCAATTATACCTGGAAAAGAGTTAATCATGGAGAGTCTGCTATATTTCAAGCCAATCGAACAGATAAAATAGTAATGTATCGAGAAATTTACGATATGTCAAAGAAAATTCCATTAGGATATTTGGTAATGGGCATTGATGCGAAAGAGTACATAAGGTTATGTGAAAGTACACTACAAGATGAAAGTGAAGGAATTGTCGTTTTGAGTTATCAAGGAGATGAGCTTGCCAGAGCAGGAAAAATAGATGATAAGGTTTTAGAATACCTGCAAAGTGATAAATATATCTCTTCTGATTATAGAAAAAGAGATATATATTTTGAATATAATGATTATATTATTTATAGTGTTCAAAGTGAAAAAAAGGGTGTTATTGTTTCCAAAATCATTTCTAAAGAAATAAATGATAGCCAATTTAATAATATTGCTTTATTACCAATTATTTTATTAGTGGGATTGCTAATTGGCTTGTGGCCTTTACTTATTGTAGTATCAAATATTATTTCCAATCCTTTAAAAAGGTTATCAGTAGCCATGAATCAATTTAAAAAAGGTGATTTTACCCAACGAATTGAAGTGGTGGCAGATGATGAAATCGGTGAGGTAACTACTTGCTTTAATGAAATGGTAGAGGATATTAAGCTACTTATTGATAAAAATTACGTGATTACATTGAAAGAAAAAGAAAGTGAATTACTTGCCCTACAAGCACAAATAAATCCACATTTTCTTTATAATACATTAGATTCCCTATATTGGAGAACCATAAATGCAGGAAATGAAGAATTGGCGGAAGATATTTTTGCATTATCCCAACTCTTTCGAATGGTTTTAGGACAAGGGAAGGGTGATATTACAGTAGAGCAAGAAAGAGAATTAATTTATCGATATCTTCAAATTCAGAAGATGCGTTTTTTAACACGATTAGACTATACTATTGAAATGGAACAATCAATTTTGCAATATGATATACCAAAATTAATTTTGCAGCCATTCGTTGAAAATGCAATTATACATGGATTAGAAAAAACAAGTGATATAGGCAGTGTTTTTGTAACAGGGAAACTGAAAGATGGGTATATAGAATTTTGTGTAAAAGATACGGGCATTGGAATGAGTTCGGAACAGATAGATGCAATTTGGAATTTAGATGAATCGGAACGATATGCAAGTCAGCGAGTTGGAAGATACGCTATCAAAAATGTTAAGGAACGTCTTGAACTAAAATATTTTAACGACTACACCCTTCGTATCGATAGCCAAATTGGGGTGGGAACGACAGTAACTATTGTGATACCTGCCATGGAGAAGGTGGAGAAATAATGTCAGTGAAATTACTTATTGCAGATGATGAGGATTCCATAAGAAATGGAATGATGAATTACGTACGTTTGCATAGCGAGAGAATTGATAAAATATATTTAGCGAAAAATGGGCAGGAGGCACTGGATCACATTATTCGATGGAAGCCAGATATGATGATTTTGGATATTCAGATGCCAGTCATGGACGGACTGGCTTTAATGAAGGAAGCATCGAAAATGGAGATTCTTCCAAAGACTATTATTTTAAGTGGATATGATGATTTTAAATACGCCCAACAGGCTATTCGTTATGGTGTTGAAGAATATCTTTTAAAACCTTGCCGTTCTACAGAAATTATGAGTCTTTTAAATAAAATGATTGATCAAAAGTATGGGAAAGAAAAAAGATTGTCTAATACTGCCGAAAATGTGAATCATATCGTTAATAGTGCCATTGAATATATGAATGAGCACTATAATGATAATATAAATTTAACTGATGTGGCTGATAAGGTAGGAATAACCAGTGGTTATTTGTCAACACTTTTTTCACAGAATATAGAGAGTGGATTTGTAGATTATTTAAATGAAATTCGAGTAGAAAATGCATGTAAGTATTTACAGCAGTATCAGCTAAAAACATATGAAATTGCATTTAAAGTGGGATTCAGAGACGAAAAATATTTTTCAAAAGTATTTAAAAAAGTAAAGGGGATGGCACCTTCGGAATTCAGAAAGAATTGCCAGAATCAGGAAAAAGAATGAAAGAAATGAAGGATAAATTTATGAACCTTAAGTTAGTAACAACAACATTTAATCATAGTATAAAAAGGATAGATACCCAAAATTTTGAGATGGTATCGGATGCTGGAGAAGAGAACGGATTGATTAATCTTTATCCAGAGATGAAATATCAGACATTTGAAGGGTTTGGTGGAGCAATAACTGATTCTGCAGGATTTGTATATGCACAAATGAACAAAGAACAAAAGGAAATGCTACTAAAAACCTATTTTGAAGAAGATCAAATAGGATATAGTTTTGTTCGTATTCCTATGGATAGTTGTGATTTCTCTTTGGAGCATTATGAAGCGATGTCAGATCCTGACGATCTATCTATGAAAAGTTTTTCACTGGAGCGAACAGAAAAATATATTTTCCCATTGCTAGATGATGCGCAGAAAACGACAAAAAACAGACTGGAAATTATGGTCACGCCTTGGAGCCCACCAGCATTTATGAAAACGAACGGTGAAAGAAACCATGGGGGTAAATTAAAGGAAGAATACAAATCATTCTGGGCGGAATATATTTGCAAATATATTAGAGAATTTCGAAAACGTGGGTATTTAGTACGAAAAATGAGTTTACAAAATGAGCCAAAAGCAGTTCAGGAATGGGATTCTTGTGTGTATATTGCAGCAGAAGAAAAAGACTTTTTGAAGAACTATATGTATCCGTCTCTATTAAAAAATAACCTTGAAGATGTAGAAATATATATTTGGGATCATAATAAAGAGAGGGTTTTTGAGCGGGCATGTGATCTTATTGATGAAGATACAAATAAGATGATTGCAGGGATTGCTTTTCATTGGTATAGTGGAGATCATTTCGAAGCATTAAAACTAGTGCAGGAGAAATTCCCGGGTAAGAAACTTATTCTTTCGGAAGCATGCATTGAATACAGTAAGTTTTCTCAAGGTGACGATTTGGTTAACGCACAAAAATATGCCCATGATATTATTGGGAATTTGAATAATGGTATGACAGCATTTTATGATTGGAATATAGTATTAGATGAAAAAGGTGGTCCCAATCACGTTTCTAATTATTGCGATGCGCCATTTCTCTTTGATACTAAAAAAGAAACGTTGGTGGAAAGAAATACATTGGAGTATTTGAATCATTTCAGTCATTATATTCGACCAGGTGCCATTCGAATCGCACATAGCAGCTTTACTGAAAAATTAGAGATTACAGCATTCAAAAATGTTGATAATTCGGTTATGGTTGTTATTTTAAATCAAACAGATAAAGCTATAGAAACAAGTATTCGTTTAAAAGAAAAATGTGCAAAAGTAATGATTCAACCCCATTCAATAGTAACAGCAGTAATTGCCTGATACAAACGTAATAGATACAAAATGCAAACCTTACTGAATTGAATAATGAATGTGCAAATCCTTTCGTGATAAATGAAACATCAGTGATTACCAGTCACTGTCCCAATTTGAATATCCGGAATCCCAGCTGTCACTGGAGTCCCAACTATCGCTGGAATCCCAATCGCTATCATAACTGTCATCACTGTCAACGCTGCTTTCAGTGTAGTAGCTGGAACCTGAAAAATCACTGGCACCATACTGCTCATAATAGTCACTAGAATCAAAGTAATCATCATAATGCGCAGAAAGATCACGATCTGCCGGAGTGCTGGACCAGTATCCGTTATCGTATACATACCAGCTGTCGGACGGCTGATAGTAGTAAACCTGATTGTTATATTCATAATAACCACGCGAGGGGCTGGAGGAAAATATAGATTGGAAAAAAAGGATCAAACATACAATCACAATAATGATGGTACCCGAAGATTTAAATAAATGATGACCAATATTCTGCCTTGATGTATTACGATTAGGTGAAGCATAATGCATATGCTGTTTTTGATTCAGAATCTCTGCCTTCAGTTTTTGATAGAGTTCATTCACGGCATAAGACTCATCTTTTCCTTCATAGCGGATCGCCCGTGTCCCGTCAGATTTATTTTTATAAACAATGAAGTTTTCGGTTTCCTCGTCCTTGTATATTCCAAATGCACGAGGTTCTCTGCAATCCATGCCGATGAAGAATCTGGCCTGTGCAAGAGGAATGTTTTTATCCTGACACCATTGCTTCAATTCATCGATGGTTTGTGGTACCCCTATGGCACTTCTTACAAGATGATTGTTCACTCCACCGCAGTTAGGACATTTTTCATCCGTATCATCAATAAAGCTCTCGCAATATTCGCATTTAATTTTCATGTATTGACCTCGCATTTCAAAAAATGTAATATTTATAGTATAGATTATAGAACGGTTTTCATAAATTTACAATTCTGTATTTATCCTTGTTCAAAATGGCGTATATGGAAATGTGGATTCCATTCAAAAAAAGAAAAATTAATAATACAGGAGGAATTGAAATGAGTAGGTACGAAGAAAGAACGTCTGTGATTTTCTCACAAACGTTCTTTTTTTTATCGAATAAACATTT
>CAZAAC010000092.1:0-6821 GCA_964483155.1 uncultured Lachnospiraceae bacterium
TTTCCAGATTATTAGCCACCTTTAAATACTCTACCTGCTCTTCAGGAAAATTATCTATAATAAGCTTTATGGGGTCGAGTACTGCCATCATTCTTGGTTTTTTTAATTTCAAATCTTCTCTGATGCAATACTCCAGCATTGCATAATCAACTGAAGAATTTGCTTTCGATACTCCGCAAAGCTCTACAAACATCTTTATAGACTCTGGTGTGAAACCTCTTCTACGTAGCGCCGCTATTGACACTAGCCGTGGATCATCCCAACCATCCACTATGCCATCCTCCACCATTTTCTTAATATAACGCTTGCCTGTTACCACATTGGTCAGATATAGCTTTGCAAACTCTATCTGCTTTGGTGGTTTTTCATATTCCAATTCTCTGACAACCCAATCATACAATGGTCTGTGATCTTCAAATTCCAATGTGCAGATGGAGTGGGTAATGCCTTCAATCGCATCCTCTATCGGATGAGCATAATCATACATTGGATAGATGCACCACTGATCTCCAGTTCTATGATGCGTCATATGGGCAACGCGGTATATAATGGGATCTCGCATATTAATATTTGGAGAAGACATATCAATCTTGGCACGTAGCACTTTCGTACCATCCTCGTAATCGCCATTTTTCATATGGTCAAACAATTCGAGGTTCTCTTCCACACTTCTATCCCTATATGGACTATCCTTGCCTCGTTCTGTTAAGGTTCCTCTATATTCTTTGATTTCATCTGGTGTAAGATCACATACATATGCCTTACCCTTCTTTATTAATTTAATCGCGCCCTCATACATTTGTTCAAAATAATCTGAGGCAAAATACAACCTATCTTCCCATTCAGCGCCCAGCCATTCTATATCGGCTTTAATAGACTCTACAAATTCCTCTTTTTCTTTCGTTGGATTTGTATCGTCAAATCGCATATTAAATTTGCCTTTATATTTTTGTGCCAAGCCATAATTGAGGAGAATTGATTTTGCATGTCCAATATGCAAATATCCATTCGGTTCTGGTGGAAATCGGGTACACACAGTGTCATAAGTCCCTTCAGCCAAATCCTTTTCTATGATTTGTTCAATAAAATTCTTCGATATGATATCATTTTCAGCCATGTTTATTCCTCTTACATTTATCTATTACCAATCAAATTGGCACAAACTTTATTATACCTTCTATTCCTCGATTTCGCAAGGACTTAGACTACTTTAATTCTTTTTATGCATCAGTTGCGCTAATTGTTTCCATATCATTCCTGTTGAACACAGCTTGATCTAACTCCGCCTGTAATTCTTTTAAATTTTCTCGAATTGGAATATTCTGCGGACAAGCCTTTTCACACAATCCACATTCTACACAATTCTTTGCTTTGGCTGTATCCTTCATTTCAGCGCCCCATTGCCACTTAAGTGCCTCCAGGTTATTGCACATACCATACTCATTCCAAATCTTAAAGTTCATCGGAATATTAACACCCTTTGGACATGGCAGACAATACTTACAATTGGTACAGTTATTCCTGACGCGCTTTCTGATCTCATTTGATATTTTTAGAACGGTAATCTGTTCCGTCGGAGATAATGGGACGAATGGACTACATGTATTTAAATTATCATGCACTTGCTCCATATTTGACATCCCGCTTAAAATAACCTTCACATGCGGCAGGCTTCCTACCCAGCGCAAAGCCCATGATGCATAGGATGCATTTTTGCTATACTCCTTAAAGTACATTCCAATATCATCCTCCAGATTCGCCAGAGAACCTCCTTTGACTGGTTCCATTATAATCAATGGTATCTTCATTTCCTCAGCCAGTTTGTATCCTTTAATCCCTGCCTGCTCTTCTGTATCCATATAGTTTAACTGTATCTGACAAAAGTCCCATTTTCGATACTTTATTATATCTTCAAATACTTCATACTCGTCATGAAATGAAAAGCCAAAGTACTTTATCCTGCCTTCTTTTTGCAACTCTTCACAATATTCCAAAACACCTAATTCACACATATCTGCAAAGCTTTCCTTATTGAGTGCATGCAATAAATAAAAATCAAAATAATCAACCTGTAATCGCTCTAACTGATGCTCAAAAATCTTCTTGGCATCTGAAAGTGTCTGGATAGCCCAACAAGGCAGCTTAGTTGCAAGAAAAAAGCTGCTACGTTCATATTTTTTGAGCACTTTCCCCATAAATATCTCACTTTCGCCGTCATGATAGGGAAACGCCGTATCATAATAATTAACGCCTGCTTGCATCGCTATATCAATCATTTTCTCAGCCCTTGCTGCGCTGATCTTACCTGTTGCTGTTGTCGGAAAACGCATACAGCCAAATCCCAACAGGGATGTCTCGATTCCCAATTTCTCCATTTTCCTATATTCCATTACAAATCTCCCTCTTTTCTATTTTAACTTTATTATATTAATTTCATTTACTGCACCTAATTCATAATAAAAGAGATTGCCATTTCATTCGTTCCTGGAATCATGCCCCAAAATGCCCAAGCAAAGAAAGCAATCAATAAAATCATGACTGCTGCAAGTACAATCCAAACACTTGGATTTGAAACTTTAATATAATCATTAAGCTGTTCTGGAGAAAAAACCTTATCTAAATTTTTCTTTCTGAAAATGGACCTTTTCATAACAAGTACTCCTTCTAAAATAGACTGATACTTTCTATCTACTTTATCACATCAGGAGCTGTCTCGCAACAAACAACATGCGTATTAGTGATGCCCAAGTTACTACTTACTCTCCAATGCTGTTTACGACATCGTCAATTTCCTTCTGCATCTCTTTTATCTTCGTATCCTGTGCAATTGCACGCATAATAAGATTTATGTCTTCTGGTGAGAACATGCCAATTGCTTTTGATAAATCCCCCAGATTATCTCTATTGACCTTTAGACAGCCTCCTTTTGATAATGGAATACTGAGCACCTTTGTAGAATCTCTCATATTTCCAAGGCATAATTCCTTGCTATCATTATTGCATATAAAAGTAACACCTTTGTAATTTATGATTCCATTCTCTTCCATCGCAGCATAAGGTGCTTCTTTTTCCATTCTATCTTGAATTAATTCAGAGAAATCCGCTACCACACCATTTTCAAATGCGCTTTTTCCATTTTTTTCAACATTACCTATCTTGTTCATTTCTGCTGCCTTTTCATTGTATGCCTGATATGAAATATTGCTTACTCCCATAAATCTTTCCTCCGATTACTATTTTTAATGCTTGTATTTTCTTATTTTTGTATCGGCATACCTATCGAAAAAATGAATGTAGGTAAAGTATAAATTATTTATTGTTTATGTTTTATTGTTATGATACTATATTTGTATTTACCTATGATTTACAATAAATTTTCTATTTCATATATTGACTTTGACACTGTGTCGTAGTTTATACTGCTGTTATGGAAGGAGTGAAGAAAAAATGGCAACAATGACAATAAGTCAGGTTTCAAAACAATTCTGTATTTCTACAAGAATGCTTCGTTATTATGAGAAAGCAGGATTGCTCGAAAGCTCTCGACGTGAGGACTATGCTTATCGTATTTATGATACAACTACACTCACAAAACTACAGCAAATCCTTATATTACGTAAGCTACGTATTTCTGTTAAAGAAATAAAACAAATACTGCAAAAACCAGCAGCTATAACAGCAATTGAAGTCTTTCAGCAAAATATTCAGGATCTCGATATTGAAATCACAGCATTATTGACTATCAAAGATATATTACATCATTTTGTATGTGAGCTTCAAAAGGCCACAAATATAACTGTGCACAACTTAATTACGCGGGATGATGACATTTTGTCTGTCATAGATTCTTTGTCTTCCACAAGCATTTATTTTAAGGAGGATAAAAATATGAATAAACTCAACAATGTTGAAAAAGAACTTTCTAAGCTTCAAGATGTAAGGATTCTTTATCTGCCATCTGCTACTGTTGCAGCCGCCCACTATATCGGTGATGATCCAGAGCATCACTGTAACCTCATGATTGACCACTTTGTTAGAGATAATAGTTTAGAAAAAATCCATCCTCATCTGAAGCACTATGGATTTAACCATCCAAACCCCATAGATGAAACTGACTATCATGGATATGAAATGTGGGTAACCATTCCTGAAGAAATGGAGGTTTTACCGCCTCTCACCAAAAAGCAATTCCCCGGTGGCTTATATGCTGCTCATATGATTCCAATGGGTAATTTTAATGAGTGGGAATGGCTTTTTGATTGGGTAGAAAGAAATAAAACCTATGCATTCAATGGAGATATGAAGGACCAGACACATATGTGCGGCCTTATGGAAGAACATTTGAATTATATTAGCCATATTCATCTGTTGGACACAGAGCCTGAAGATTTACAACTTGATTTACTGATGCCTATTCGGGAACGTACAAAATAGCGCCCTGATTTCGCAATGCATTTTCAGTTGCTTTTATGATTACTTTGCTTGAGTTGGTTGCTCCGCTAATCGCATCTACATAGACTGTATTATTTTCGACAATCTTACTTGGTATCTGCTCCGCCGGTTGTCCATGCTCATTTCGATGTTCAAGTATACTGGCGGAAGCAATCCGATTGTCAGAGACGGTTATACTAACCTTTGCATAGATATATCCAGCATCAAAATCACCAACATAGATACCATCTGCCACATCTTTCATGTCAATTTTTTCAGAAAATGATATAGATGAAATGGTTTTCTGATAAGAATTAAAACTTGATATTCCCAGAAAAATATGTACCATTAGGCAAATAGCGATAAGGAATGAAGCACTTCTATGTATAGGTAACCATCGCTTACCTAAATGCTTTGCAAAAATATGACTAAGTAGTGTGATTACAACACAGATTATCATTGCAAGTCCACTTATTGTCATTCCAATAGGGCGCTGGTAACGAAGCTTCCACACTAAAATAAAATGAATTATTGTGCTCACAATTAGTACACTACTAAAAATCTTGTGTACTTTTTGAGCAAAAATATCTATTTTGTGATTTCCCATGCGCTTCGTAATAAACTTTGCCATTGTCAGTATATAAGCCACAAATGAAATGATTCCAGTTATCATATTATGATTCCTTCCTAATAGAATTGAAAATGAAGGCAAATCCATACTGTAAAAAGTCATCTTTGCTCATCTGTAATCTATTGTTAAAGTATTCTTCTTTGTTCGCTGCAATCGAAATCAATCCACATATATTTGACCACAATACAAACGTTGTAGGTAGTGTATTTATTGATTCTTTCATAACACCCTGCTCCTGCGCTTTCTTTAAAAGTGACTCGATTAAATGATTCACATCTTCGCCTACATCATATATATCTTTCAGCACCGTTAATAGGATAAAATCATCCTCACTCACGCTAATTTTACCAAGGATACAGTCAAAATACATCGGATACTGCCTTTCTGCATCCACAAGAGCGTAGCAGATGTCATAATAGCATTTTTCAAACGACTCAAAATCTTCAATACATTTTTGAATTTTATCTCGCAAAATTATCATATATTCTAATACAATATGATAATAAATATCATTTTTATTCTTGAAATAGATATATATAGTTGATTTGCTATAATTTGCTGTCTTTGCAATATCATCAACTGATGTTCCACTCATTCCACGTTCTGCAAAGAGCTTTCGCGCCGCTTCCAAAATATTATTTTTATTAAATGCTATTAACTTATCTTTTTTTGAACTGCTCATTTTTATTTCCTCTTTGCTCTTAGTTTCTTCATTATACTTTTAGTTCATTAATCGTACTTTCATTTCGGTAATTGTACTATATGTTTTTCTTTTTGTCAATCAATTACTCCTGCCACAAATACAAAACAATTATTTTTTAGAACAAAAAATGCCATTATCTTTACGACAATGACATTTTTCTTTTCCATTATAAAAAGTACCTTATAATAATCAATTATGCATTATATCTTACCCCTTCCAATGCCTCCATTTCTAATGGTTACGTTACATTTTGCATTGTTACAGAAAAAATATTCTGCTTCACTGGGTTTTCCTATTGTCATAATCTTACCTACTTTACAAACAGGACAATCTAATTCTTCTCCTGTAAGAAGCTTGTCGATTATTTCCTTGCTATTTTCAATTTCTCGAAT
The DNA here is from genome assembly GCA_964483155.1 of uncultured Lachnospiraceae bacterium. GTDB lineage: Bacteria > Bacillota > Clostridia > Lachnospirales > Lachnospiraceae > JAAYYM01. The sequence goes on from CAZAAC010000092.1 coordinate 6,158, forward strand.
CAATTCTTCGATGTTCTTTCCTTCTTCCATTTTACCTCCCCGCCTTTATATTCCAACTACTATTTTTTAATGATACCATATATTTCCATTTATGTATAGAAAATTTCATATTCTTTCACCTAATGCTTCTGCTTCATTTAACGATGGATTGTCTATCATATCGCCTATATTTTCAACTCCAAACACTGTGATAATACCACCATCTTCTAAACCAAAATAATCTAATATTGAGCGATACATTATTTTGACAGAATCAAATACCGTCGGTATTGAATCGGCACAAACAGCAAGCAGTGCTAGCTTCTTTACCTTAAAAGTATTTCTGATGGGATTATGTAATCGATCAATCAGGCATTTTAACTGCGAACTGACACCGTAAAAATAAATCGGTGTAGCAAATACAATAATATCCGCCTCTTTTAACATTTCATAACATGCAGTCATATCATCTTCGTGCACACATTTTTGCGCTTCCTTATAACAGACATTGCATCCTATACAACTTTTGATATGCTTTTTGATAACTGAAATTACTTCTACATGATTGTCTGCTCTTATCGCTCCCTTTGTAAAGGCATTTACCAGCATCTCTGTATTACCATTTTTGCGTGGACTCCCATTTACTACAACAATATTCTTCATTTTTCAATGCCCCCGCTTTCAG
>CAZAAC010000093.1:0-6535 GCA_964483155.1 uncultured Lachnospiraceae bacterium
AAGGTGTTCTCTTTCTCTTTATCTAATTAATATCCTACAAAAACTTTACCCTAGCGTATTCACGTTCTCCCCCCGCAGGTATTTTATAACCTTAAGTCTTACAATATTATACAGCATCTCCCTACATAATACTATTAAGAATTTCTTTTTTTCAAATCATTTTTGAAAATGAAAAAGAGGCTGATTGGTATTGTAATTACTTCTGTCACTGGCGCTACCATCCACACGCCTGTTAAACCAAATAAAACGGGTAGTGTAAAAATACAAAGCAATAATACCAGCAGCCCCCTTAAAGAAGAAATGATTGCGGATTCCATTGCCCTTCCAATAGAAGTAAAATAGAAGGAGGTAATTGTATTGATACCGGAAAACAGAAAAGAAAGTGTAAAAATCAATATACCAGACTGAACCATAGTCTTTACAATTTCACTTTTTACAAAAATACCACTATACCAATCTGCTATTATAAACATAATAGTGAGCACAATGATACCTGCACATAATACATACAGATTTGTTTTCCTTCTAATCCTTTTTGCAAGTTCCATATCTTCTGCCCCATATGCAAAACTAATTAGCGGACTGGTTCCTTGCCCAAATCCGATAATGATCATGCTAAATATATATGCTACATACCCTACAATGGTAAATGCTGTCACTCCATTGACACCTATATTTTTCATGATTACCAGATTATATGCAAACATCGTTATGCTCATCGAAATTTCTCCAATAAACTCGGATGCCCCATTAAAAATAGTAATTTTAAGTGTTTCTTTCACAAATACAAATTTTTGAAACTTGTATACACTGGACTGTTTAATAAAATAGCGAAGAATGAAGAACAGGCAAAGAACTGAAGATAACAAAGATGCCATTGCAATTCCTTCGATTCCAAGACGTAGCCATCTGGCAAACAGATAATCCAGAACAACATTTCCCAAAACATTCAGTATACTTATTTTCATAAAGAACTGTGGATTGCCATCCGCTCTTATAAACATGCCAAATGCACTGCTAATAACCATGACTGGAAGCTCTACCAGCATAATCATATAATATCCTCGGAAGTATTCCGCCACCAGCGCATTTACATGTAATATGCTTAGGAGTGGTTGAAAAGAAATCCAAGCTATAAGACTTACAGCAAAAGATACCACAACAGTTGTGAGCATCGTCTGGTTGAAAATAGCATTACACTTGTCTCTGTCTCCTGCGCCAAGCGCCATACCCGCGAGGACACTTCCGCCTACGGATATCATTAGCCCCAGCCCAAGATACAGATATACAATCGGAAGGCCCAAATTAATTGCCGCAATTCCCTCCTTTCCAACATAATTTCCGGTAAAAAATCCATCTGCTATCGTAATAAGCGACGTCAAAACCATTGCAATGATTGCCGGAATTGAAAATTGAAAAATTGTCTTACCCACATTACTCTTAATGTTTTCTAAATTCATAAAAACAACTCCTTTCAAAATGGACATTTCAAAATGTCAAATTCCATTATAGAAAAGAGTCATAAAATAAACTTCTGAATTCTAGCTTTATTTCTTTTGGATTTTATTCAATCGGAATACAAATATCCAAAACCATATACATTGTCTCACAATCGATTTCCCGATAACAATCAAATCCATATCGCTTATCAATTTTGTGGTTACTCATCGGGATCCATACATTAAACAGATTTTGATAAGCTGCATAAATCTGTTGTGGAAACCCCTTAAAATGATAGACTGCAAATTTCCCTCCTTGTATTGTACATGTGTTTTTTAATTCACAGTTTTTGTCAACACTCATGCAAATATCATATAGGCAGCTATTCCTATCGGTAATAGATGCATCATCAAATGTACGTTCCAAAAACATTGTTTTTTCTGTTTGATATTCCTTATATTTCTCCATGAATGTAGCCCAATCCTGCCCGAGATTCTGATAATTTCCAATTCGTCTCTCATAGATCACATATTGATCTTCTATCATCTCAATAGAAATCTTTTGATTACATTCTGCAAATGACTCCATTACATTTACTATTTTGGGATAAAATGGATGTTGCATAGAATGCTTTGCGATTTTTTTTCGAAACTCTGCCGGGGATGTATTATGATATTGCTTAAAAACAGAGCTATAATTTGATGGGCTATATCCATAATCAAATCCAATATCTGTTATCGTCTTTCCACGCTCCACCTTTAAGCGAAAGGCACTCTGTTCCAGTTTCATCCTTTTAATAAATGCATAAATGCTTTCGCCTGTTTCTTCTTTGAAAATCTTTCCAAAGTAATATTTTGAAAAATGACAGTGATCTGCCACATCTTCAATTGAAAAGTCCTCTCCAATATGTTGCATAATATAGTTAATCGCCTGATTCACAACTTCACTCGTAATCATATTGTCACTTCCCACCCTGCATAATCATTGTTTTCTGTCTACTGATCGTCGTCATAATTCTCGCGCCATCTAATCTACTCTTCTATTAGGTAATCAGAGTATGTTGTATCCTCACTATTTTCCTCGGCATAGGCATTTTCCATTTTAATGGAGTCTTCCACCTGTATTTCTATAAATTTCACACGAATAATTGCCTGTAAATAATTGATAGAAATCTGGCTATGCTTCCCATTTTCTTTTGCTATATTTGCAATGAATCGCAATAATTCTTCAACCACCGTTTTTGTGAAATATCCACCTCTCCAATGAAAGGTAAAACTTTTTCCTTTTTTGATTGCTTGCTGACAACGCTTTGCTACTTCTTCTAACTTTGTAAAAGAAAGTTTTTTATCCCTATAGTAGAAACGGTCTCCCTCGGTACACGGTGGAATTTTATAGATTACTGGCTCATGGTCTCTGTAAATACTTTTGTCATCAAGATTAACGTAATCATAACGAATTTCTTTTTTCCCCAAAGTATTATCAAATGTAGCATCCAGATGATACCAGTTTTTATTAATTTGAATCACATTCCATGCATGTCGATATTTCATGCCTTTTTGCAAATTATTTTCAGAAATCACAACAATACAAGGAACCGAAAGCTGATCGCAAAGAATCTTCACCGCTTTCGCAATTCCCTCGCACACGCCCACGCCCTGCCCGAGTGGTCCAATAATTTCATGAGAATATTGCTTTTTCAGTTTATCATAAGTAACATTCTCACATATAAAATCATGGATAAAGAGTTCTTTTTCCAAGTCACTTTTATCTTTTAAGGCTCTCGTTAGTTTTTCAACTCTAGAAGTCATTGCTTTTTGATGCTCTTTAATTTTGTTTTTATCAAACAAGTATACAGGTTTTAATCTCATCACTGTAGAGTCTTCAAAAAAAGAGTATTGAAATGTTGACACATAGAAAATTTGCGGGCAATCCAATCTTAACTTGTAGAATATGTCGCTTAGTTCATTTCCATCGATTCTTTGCATCTCAATACTTTGTGAAAACGTCTCAAGTCCGCTCTTCATAACTTGATAGATTCTTTTTTGCTGCTTATCCATCTGACTATAATAATAGGCTTCCATTTAACTTCTCCAAATAAAATTTAAACAGGAACCCTTTTATATAAGGCTTCCTGTTTGATTGAAAGATTACGTCGCTGCTCTCTGTTCCTACTATTCCAGAAAATCCTGCAAAATAATATCCTCTGCTTCTTTTTCAGTGAGCCCCAATGTCATCAATTTCGTTAATTGTTCAGATGATATCTTTCCAATCGCAGCCTCATGAATTAGCTGCGCATCTGCATCTAATGCATCTATTTCCGGCACTGAAGATACATGCGCATGATCCATAATAATAGAATCACATTGTATGTGTCCTCTGCATTTACTAGATCCTATCAAATTCATATGGAAAATCTGTTTTGAATCATCTCTCGCAACAGAACGTGAAATCACCTGTGCGCTCGAATCTTCGCCAACAAGTTTTACATTAATATTTGATTCAGCCCTTTGATCTGCATTCGTAAATAATCTTTCAGTAACTACTAAACGTGCATTCTTATGTAAAATGATATCTGTATCTCTTACCGTTTTATCCACTCCCTTAATCTGTACCATTTCAAGTTCTACGAAACCGTTCTCTTCCACCTCAATTATAGTTTTTGGATTTAGTATTCTCTCTCCCTTGCCACCGCCTTCTCCATAATGTTTCTCTACATATTTCATATGCGCACCCTTACGCACAAAAAACTCATGGATACCATCATGCTGTTCACTTTCACAGCTCGAATTATGAATGCCGCATCCTGCTACTATCACGACATCAGAGTCTTCCCCTACTTCAAATGTGTTGTAAACCACATCTGTAAGTCCTTCCTGTGAAACAATTACAGGAATATGAACACTTTCTCCTTTTGTTCCTGGTTTTATAATAATATCAATACCTGGTTTGTCTTTTTTCGTGATAATATCAATATTTGCTGTAGTATTCCGGCTAATACCTTGCCCATTTTTTCGAATATTATATGCTCCCTGTGGTACTTCATGTAAATCAGCTATTTCATCTAGGATTACTTTATCTATTGCATTCAGCATTATCAGTACCTCCTTTTATACAGTTATTCCTGCACTCACAGCCCGAATCAAGGTGCGATATTTTTTCCAAAAACTTCTCATGCGTTGTTATTTCACTGATTTCACCGTTTTGTAATAGAATGATTTCATCAGATAATCGCAAAATACGCTCCTGATGGGATATAATAACTATAGTTGTATCCTGCCTCTCATGTATGTTCTCAAATGTTTCCGTAAGTCTTTGAAAACTCCACAAATCAATTCCTGCTTCTGGTTCATCAAATACAGCAACCTTTAGATTTCTTGCTAAAACACTTGCAATCTCAATACGCTTTAATTCACCACCTGAAAAGGTAGTATCAATTTCACGGTCCAGATAATCCTGTGCGCATAGACCCACATCATAAAGAAGCTGGCATTTATCAACTTCATTTCCTGCTGCAGCTAGATTTAACATTTTTCTTACTGTTAAACCCTTAAAACGTGCTGGCGCTTGAAATGCATATCCAATTCCTGCTTTGGCTCTTTCTGCAATACCCAGATTCGTGATTTCCATTTGATCCAGAAATAATTGTCCATCATTAATGGGAACAATTCCCATGATTGCTTTCGCCAATGTAGATTTCCCGCCACCATTTGGACCCGTTATGACATATATTTTCTTTTTCTCCAAAGTCAAGTTTATATTCTTTAATATCTCTACCTGATTATCATTTCCCCGCAATGTAACATTCGTATTTTTTATTGTTAACAATTTTGTCCTCCTGCTCTTTCTTCTAATTTTTTCGTTTACAGGTTTTCAGCATTTTTATATAGTTCGTCAATTTCTTTTTTCGAAATAACTTTTGACAAAGCATATGCAATAATTATAATTCCAGGGATATCAATCAGAAGTCTTGTCATTGCAAATTTCATTCCCAAGGATGCTATTTCAAACAGAAACATTGGAATTTTAGTCGTTGACCATGCGCCGATAAATATAAGTATGTTGGTAAACTTCACACCTTTTTTCATAAAGACTGCCGTGATAGGAAATGCACCATATAATGGCCCAGCAGCTGCAGATCCGAGTAATATGGATAATACAATCCCTTTTAATCCAGAACCTTCACCCATATATTTTACCATTGTTTCTCTGGGAACCCACACATCGAGAAGTCCCAATAATACAAATACTGGTGGAATTACAAACATCATCTGTTTGAATGAATCTACAGAAATACTGAAAGCCCTTAATCCCAATTCACGATTAACGACCGTAACAATTATAATCAGCACGAAAACAACCAGAAACATCTGATATCTTTTTAGAATCTTTTTCATATTCCAGCCACCACCATTCCAATGATATATGCAACTAAAAATGAAAAAAGGAAGGCAAATACATTTCGTAATATGGTTAACTTCTTTCCAAAGTATTTCATTTCAATTGGAAATGTGACAACTCCAACCATCATCAACGTCGAAACAAATGCCCCTATCTGCATGTAACCCGCTCCACTTTCTAGAAGCAACGCTGCCATTGGGAAAGCCACAAAACCTGGTATTAATGTGATTGCGCCAATGACAGATGCAATTACAACTCCCAGCCATCCAGAGTCACTCCCTATGATTTTAGAAATTGTTTCTGTATTTAAAATTGCCAACATGATTCCCACGATTAAGAGTACAACCAAAAGCTGTGGTAAAATATTTTCAAATGCCTTCCATGCTTTTTTCAAGGACATTTTTGTTTTCTTTTTATCTTTCAAGAACGAAATGATCAATAATATTATAGTAAGTCCATAAAACAGATAGGTGTCCATCAAAATGCTCCTTTCACATCTATTATTTCCTAAACATATTTTTGTCCGAACATTTATCAATTTCAGCCTACAAAGCAATATGGCTAATGCCATATTGCTTTGTTAACAGATTTTCTATTTCATTATACACCTTTTTGACTTCTAAAACTACATATTTTCTATATCGGATAGCGTAAATTTACTGTAGGATTTAATTAGACAGATATTCCCTCGATATGT
>CAZAAC010000094.1:0-6531 GCA_964483155.1 uncultured Lachnospiraceae bacterium
CATGTGTATGTGAATAAGATATTGAGCGATTTAAATATGGATATCTATAAATCTAAGAATCAATTTATTATTGATGCAGTTGAGGCATATTGCAGAATGTTAAATCAAGATGATCTTACAGTAAATGCAACAATTGAGCGGGCTAGAAAAGAAGGCTATGTTAGGAGGAAAGATTTAGATGAAATTAAAAAAGATATTTGCAGTAGAGTTGTTAAAGAAGTGCAACAGGAAGTAATATCTATGTTAGGAACTGCTTTAGCTGCAAAACAGTCAGTAAATGTAACAGAAGAAACAATTAAGGTTAAAGAAGATAACTTTGGTGAAGTAAATGATGCTGTTGTCGGCTTAGCAACAAATTGGGTTGAATAAATGGAGGTACATTATGGCAAAGAACATAATAATCAAAATTGGATGTGTTTTATTAATGATATTAAAGGGAATTGTATGGAGTGCGCTTGCAGTACTTAAGCTTGCACTGGAATTCCTCAAAGTTACACTTTTGTTATTTGGTCTTGTCATGAGAGTATTTCTTGCATTTGTAAGGGTAGGAACAGCGTAAGGAGGTGAAGCTTATGCTAGTAGCTGGATTTAAGGTATATTTAAAGAACCCCAGATTTTTGCAGTATTTCTATAAACTGCAAAAACAGATGATTCGTTTTCTTAATGACCTTCCTTGCAAACAGACTGAATACGAAGAAGATTATTTTAGGACTCTCATGGAAAAGATAACAGTTTACGACGACAACATCATTGTTGAATTCAAATCAGGTATCGAAATACATGTCAACGAATACTTAGTAATGCAAAACCACCCGCAGCGCTTTACCTGAGTTGCGGGTTAATTATGGATGATTGATTTCGACTTCTGTTATACCCGATACCTCATTGTGCTCATCAGGATTATGTACTCAAACTCATCAACTATAAAATTCTCTATTAATGTAAAGACTTCATGTCTTGAGTTATGCTGTTCAAGAAGAGATAGGTACTTCCTTGCGGTTGAATTAGGGTGCGGTAACTTAATTTTAACCGATGTGCGCTATCTTTGTTCTAATTTTCATATTTAGGATCTAACACATATTCTTATTGACATTATATTCTTATTGAGATATAATACTATTAAAGAATATAGTATCAATAAGGATTGATTATATTATGAATAAACGCAAAACCATTCAACGTTCTTTAGTTCTTGAAACAGTACAAGAGTTGCAGTGTCATGCCACTGCTGAAGAGATCTACGATACAATCGTGAAGAAACACGCCAATATCAGCAGAGGGACGGTATATAGGAATTTGAACCTGCTGTCGGATATCGGCCAAATCCGAAAAATGGAAATGCCAAGCGGAGCCGATCGTTTCGACCATCAATGCCACAAACATTATCACGCAAGATGCATAAAGTGTGGCCGAGTCTTTGATGTGGAAATGGAAGTTATCGCGGATTTGGAAAAGAACATAAAGAACACTCATGGGTTCGAGTTTATCGAACATGATTTGATTTTCAAGGGCATCTGTCTTGAATGTAATACATGATTAATTTAAAAGCTTTTGCCTTCACGACTCTGTGGCATGATATTATGAGTACGGGTAAACCAAGTATGTGCGCATACGGGAGCATAAAAACACCCGTAAATATATAATAATAATAGGAGAATAATTATGAGAAGTTTCACTACGTTTGATCTACAATATGCACACAGATTTTTTGGGTTCAAAGGCGAAGCACAGTATTTACATGGACATACAGGAATACTGACGATTGAAGTTGAAGATACTGTCAACATGGGAGTCAATATGGTATTCCCATGTAATGAAATTCAGAAAACCGCTTGGGAAGTATTGCAAAACTTTGACCACGCGCTGATTTTAAGGGAAGACGATCCATTGCTTCCCGCTATTCTCGGAGTTTACGAAGCACAAGGCATTAAGGACGGTGCACCAACCAATAAGCAAAAAGGTCCAGCTTTCAAGACGGAACTTGCAACAGCGTATCCGGAATGTCGTTTAGTTGTTACGAAAGAAACAATGACCGTTGAAGGTATGATTAAAATAGTTTATGATTTACTAAAAGATAAACTAAATATAGCTAAAATCACATTTACAAGCGGAGTAAATGGCGCTACAGAAGAATATGAGCCCCAAAAGGATAGTATAGACCGTTGCCCGTTATGCGGCATTGCGTTAAATGAAAATGGCGTATGTCCTAAATGCGGATACAAGAAATAGTCTAAATGTTATTTTAAAATTCAATCTTTGGAACTTGAACTGAAACTAATCAGGCACTCTATGCCAATTTGTGTAGAGTGCCTTGATTTTTTTGTTTATTAATTAACATCAACCGTAACAACGGAATTAAATTTCAAGGTGACATGCAATTTCCATTGCCTTGATTTGTCATTTTGTAATCCGACTGATTGATAAAGCCTTCTATATGTGACTGGTTCTGTTTTGCACAGATAGCAGTTCCAGCAATATTTGCAACACTGATTAAGATTCTGTATAGCAGGAATCATTTCAATATTAATCTGAGTTTTGTTATTTGGTCTTGTCATGAGAGTATTTCTTGCATTTGTAAGGGTAGGAACAGCGTAAGGAGGTGAAGCTTATGCTAGTAGCTGGATTTAAGGAATATTTAAAGAACCGCAGATTTGTGCAGTATTTCTATAAACTGCAAAAACAGATGATTCGTTAGGAGGATGAAGATGCATTTTATACGGGACAAACCATAGGTTGTCTCCGCGTAACCGAATAGAAAGTCTAAGGACTTCCAACTGTATAGTGGATAGGTTTGAAACGGAAAACAACCAAGCCTATCCCTTATAGAAGGAGTGGATAGGCGTCGTAAACAGCTTGAAATATAGCTGTTTTTTTATTACCCATAATTATAACAAATTAGAAAGAATGAGGATTAGAAAATGAAAGAGATTTTTGAACAGTATGGATCAGTAATTATTGCAGCAGTAGCAATCAGCGCATTAGTGGCTATCATCGTAATGATTTTAGCAACAGATGGAGTAGTAGCAAACTCCTTTAAGAACTTGATCGACAGCTTCTTTAACAGAGCAGCAAGCACGATTACTGGTTAATTAAGTGCGTTAGTAAGTACATGATATTTATTACACCAAGAGGATATAACATCCCCTCTTGGTGTAGATAAGAATCAAAAGATGAGTGTATCAGATAATAGATAGAATTTGACGAAATGTTAAAAAACATGTACAATGATGTTGACAACGTGCTTGATATCGTTGAAGCAAAGGAGAAATTTTATGTTTGATGTTAATGAATTATTAGAAGTAGCTATCAAAGAAACTGATAATTTGGAAGATGAAGAGATTTTCCTTGTGAAAGATTTGTTTAAAGGGTATGTTTGGAATCGAATAGAGGTAAAAGACAGACTCCTATTAGGCACCTTATTCATAAACTATGTTCATAAAGGAAAAAGTAATTTATGTGCAATTGAAAAAACAACATCCCATCAGCAGCAATACAGAAAAACTATCGATTTACAGACTAAAATACAATAAGAAAGGAAGAAAAATATTTGAGTGTATTCGTTACGAAATTAAAAGAAGTTTTATCTTCAGTTCTCCCTATCACAATAATTGTACTAATACTGAATTTTACGTTAACACCTCTTGAGACACCATTAATAATTAGGTTTCTAATTGGTGCAGCACTCATTATCTTTGGATTAACAATATTTTTAATCGGAGTAGATATTGGAATTACTCCCATTGGTAATAACATGGGGGCAACAGTTGTAAGGACGAACAAGTTATGGTTTGTAGCCATTGCTGGATTAATACTTGGGTTTTTCATATCAGTTGCTGAACCTGATCTTCATATTTTGGCAGGACAGGTTGATTCTGTTACATCAGGTCTGATATCAAAAGGAAGAATTGTGGTTGCAGTTTCAATAGGTATTGCTATTATGCTTGCGATAGGTCTTACAAGAATTGTCTTTAATTTTCCATTGTACAAGTTATTAACAATTATATATGGTTCTATTTTTATTCTTGCTTTTTTATGCTCACCGGAGTTCTTGGCAATCTCATTTGATGCATCTGGTGCTACAACTGGAGCTTTAACAGTTCCATTTATTTTGGCACTTGCAATAGGTGTATCAAAAATGAAAAAAGACAGTAAAGCATCCGAAAAGGATAGTTTTGGATTAGTTGCTATTGCATCAACCGGAGCAATCTTATCGGTTATGTTGATGAGTATTATATCATCAACGGACGAAATAACAGGCAGTCTTGAACAAGAAAATGTGTCAGATTTGATAATTTATCCGTTTATTCATGAAATACCGAAGATAACAGGAGAAATAGTCATTGCATTAGTTCCTGTTTTAGTACTATTTTTAATATTTCAAAAAATCTCTTTCAAATTATCAAAGAGGGAGGTACGAAAAATATTGTTTGGACTATTGTTTACATTTATTGGTTTAGTGTTGTTTTTAGTGGGTGTCAATGCTGGTTTTATGGATGTTGGAGCAGCTGTTGGATATAGTGTTGCTTCTTTAGATAATAAATTATATGTTGTACTTGTAGGATTTATATTGGGTGTAGTTACTATACTTGCAGAACCAGCAGTATATGTATTGACACATCAGATCGAGGATGTTACTAGCGGATATGTAAGGAGAAAAGTTGTAATGTTTACTTTGGCAATCGGAGTTGGCATTGCTATCGCACTATCGATGATTAGAATTCTTATTCCCGAGTTACAGTTATGGCAGTATCTATTACCAGGATATATTATTTCTATCGCAATGAGTTACTTTGTACCAAAGCTTTTCGTAGGTATTGCATTTGATTCTGGCGGTGTTGCATCTGGACCTATGACTGCCACCTTTATTTTAGCCTATGCGCAAGGCGCAGCAGAATCAATTGAAGGCGCAAATGTATTAGTAGATGGATTTGGAATGATTGCAATGGTTGCTATGACACCTTTAATTGCGTTACAAATATTAGGCTTTATCTTTAAGCTGAAGTCTAAGAAAGGAGGACTTGAAAGCAATGGAAACTAAAAGGGATTTCACAGAGATTGAGTTGATTTGTGTGATTGTAAATTTTGGATTAGGAAGTAAAATTCTGAAGACAGCCAAACATAACGGAATACATGGCGGAACAATAACAATAGCAAAAGGAACTGTGCAAAACGGAATTTGGGATTATATAGGTCTTTCCGATGTAAGAAAAGAAATATTATATATGGTTGCTGATAAAGAAACAGCAGATCAAGCATTAGAAGTAATGAATCATGAATATAAATTTGATAAACCAAACCATGGTATAGCATTTACAACTTCAATTTGTGCAGCAGTAGGAACAAGGAGCTATAAATGCGAGTATATGAAAAGTGAAAGGGGTGAAGATATAACAATGTATCAAGTGATTACAAGTATCGTTGATAAAGGGAAAGCAGAAGATGTTATTGAGGCAGCGAGCAAAGCTGGTTCAAAAGGAGGTACGATTGTAAACGGTAGAGGTTCGGGTATACATGAAACAAGCAAACTATTTGCTATGGATATTGAACCAGAAAAAGAAATTGTAATTATTCTTTCGGAAATAAGTATGACGGAAGCGATTGTAGCTTCAATAAGAGAAACATTGAATATTGATGAACCGGGAAAGGGCATTATATATATTCAGGATACAAATAAAACTTATGGAATCTATAAATAGTGTTTATGGGAGATTAATTACGATTACTTAGTGAACAATGAAGTGATTTGGTAGAGCGTATATGTCCAGATATTTTAATATAAGATGATTGTGCAAGCATTGGTTGAGAAAAAGAATGGTGTATTACTAACGTGAAGGAAGATATCAGGAAAACTATTTAATCTATTATTTTGGTGGGAGAGCAATAACATGATTCAAATAATTGGAATTGTCGAAGTGTTAATATTTTATTTAGCATATTTTCTAAAACTCTTTAAACAGAAGGGTCGGGGCATTAAAACTAATCAATTTGGCGGAGGCAACAAATCAGCAAAAACTGTAATTATAGAAAGTATATTACGATTTTCAAGTGCAATTATTGCCGGTGTGATATTTGCAAGTGCGGTATTGAATACTTCCCTCATATCTAGCCCAATATGGAGAGGAATTGGATTAATATTGTTTAGTAGTGGTACTTTGCTTTTTATCATGGCCATGATTACGATGAAAGATAGTTGGAGAGCTGGGATTCCGGATGAAGATAAAGCATCAATGGTTTCTTCAGGTATTTATAAAATTAGCAGGAACTCTGCTTTTTTAGGATTTGATTTGACATATATAGGAGCATGCATTACTTTTGGAAATAAGTACCTTGTCTATAAAAACAAAGTAGGAAGATATTTTATATTTATTTAAAGGAGAGGAATATAGCGGATTATTTGCGTAACCCGCCGTTTGATGTTAATTCGTGATCAGCAGACAAGCTTATGGCCCATGTCCCCGTTCTATTTTAAACAAAGGGGATTAGTTTTCGTTGTTAGATAGCAAAGTTTGCATGAGGGCAAAGAAATGTTCA
>CAZAAC010000095.1:0-6506 GCA_964483155.1 uncultured Lachnospiraceae bacterium
CATCCAAAATTAACAATATAAAGCTCTATTATCGATTAGATAGTCAGAATAATGCGGATGATACAGTTCGCTGGAATCTGAGTCTATATAAAACAGGGCAACTGAACCCATATGCTACCTATTATTGTGACAGCAATAACAGAATATGGACAAAGATACCATAATGATTTGTATAAGGGTTTGGTATAGGTATTATCAATATTAGAAAAAGGAGGTAGACAGAAACGTGAATATAAAATTGAAACGAACAGTCAGTGCTATTGTCACGATTACCATGCTCGCAGGATCTGTTTACCTTTTTGATGCAAATAGTGTTCAACATGCAGAAGCAAAGGAAACATTAGAGAGTATTAAAAAAGTAGTGGAAGCAACGACTGCTACTGCACCATATACCATATTGGAAATTGTGCCCGATACTGCATCTTGTAATACATTAAGCCTGACGGATACTTCGGGTAATATCATTACATTATCTGATAATGAAGTGCAGTCGATGGGTGAAATAGGATATTACATTGGAGGACAAGAAGCTTCCATCAAAAATCTGACACAGAAATTTCTTACTATGAGCGTGGCTGGAAGTACTATTGGTGGATTAAATGATGCTGCTTTGCGAAAGGATTATGTAGAACAAATCACACAACCTTTGATTGACGAAGGCGTTGCCACAGAAAGTGCTACAGATGTTGCACCAATCTATTATAGCGGGTATCAGGAGTACTATGAGGGCGCAGCAGATCTGACTGATGAAAATAGAGAAAAGATGGCAAATGGAACATATTCCCTGATTCCATTTGATTATAGCGGAGCCAATGGTGAAAAACATATTGATACCATATCCGGTAATATGACAGCTGCTATCAATGGGAACTTTATGTATCGTTATCTGCCAGAGGATGACCATATGGCAGATTATGCAAATGCATTCCTGCGTGGTGACGATAATACGGGTAATAATTTTACCAAGACTGCTGGAGGTGGAGAGTTTGATCCACATTTTACAACTGTATCTGGAAATTATTATGCTAAGTTCGAGCATATGGGAGATGCGAAGACTGGTTATGTACTAGACAGTGGTAGTGTCGCACAGTCATGGGTATCTGGTAATGGCATCGCAAATGATACCCCAGTTTATACCGTTTCGTCTGGAAGCGCTACTGATAATCCCATGGCAGCAGTATTTACTTATGCAGGCAGAACTGCAGATGACAGTAATCATATCGTTGATGATGATGACAATGATATTACAAATGATAATACTTATTATATGGCAACCTTTACATATCGCGATACACCAGCTAGTGATGGTGCAACGATATATAGGGTAATAGAGTTTGAGAAAGAGTCAACAGATTATGTAAACCAATATGATGTTGATACAGACATGCCATTAGTACCAAATGCTTCTGGAAACGGAACCGTTACAATAGCTGACCGTTCCTCCTGGTCAGGAATGACAGAAGAGAATTTTGTATATGATTATGTGGAAGGCATTGGTAATTATACGCTTACTACTGACGCCACGAATGGAGTTCACCGTATACGGGGCGCACGTATTTATTGTTATGCAGGTTATCGGAACAATGACTGGTTAAAGCAATACTCTTTTGATAGAGAGCCTGGTGCTGAATGCGCAGCTTTAAATGTTGTGGTGAATACAAAGACAGCGGCAGAGGTGACAGACGCTGATATTGCAACAGCCAGCTTTATCATGATAGCAAATCCTGATGGTAGTCTTATACTCCCAGGTTCAACTTATACAGAATACGGACATGTAGATGCAGAAAGTGCTTCACATGATATTACTGGTGCGCATATGATTCAAATTCTTGCAAAGATTACACAGTCAGATTTGCCTGTGATTTTGGATTATTCGCTGATTGCAGATGCTACTTCAGATGCGGATATAGAGGGTAGTCTTATGTATAGAATGTCACAGGCATTGTTAATTGAAGACTTGGCAATCTATTACGAAAATGTTCGTAGCATGACGGAAGCTGCGCTGCGTGATGCACAGGCAGATCCAGTTAGCTATAATTCTATATCAGCAAATGAATATCATTTTGTGAATAAAAGCGTTTATGTTTATAATATGCATGCTCCAGCAAGTGGGGCTTCTGCAAGGGTGTCTTTTGTGAATCAATATTACTATTCTGAAAAATTTGCGGAAGCAGTCGTGACAGAGGCTTTTGCAGATGTGCTTCTGGATCTCCAGAACGAGAATCTGTATAGGACTACGGATGGAAATCGTCCTGCATTGGCAACTGATATTTCTGAGGCAACAGTCATCAGATATATTATTGGTTATGGTAAAAAGCGGGAATATAATAAAAAGGGAACCATGAGAATATTGGAAATAGAGCCGTGTGCATCCTTTGATTTGTATGCATCAGGAGTAGATGGAATCCTATATTACGGGGATATCAATAATAGAACCGAGCTAATCAACCAATCTGAAACGACCATTGAATTAACAAAAATGACGACTGCAGAATTTATCGGTAAGGTGGATGACCTGAATACAGAGTATGATATGATTTACGTTGGGACGAATACGGGTCTCATGAATAAAGATGCTACGGGAACGGTCTATAATGACACCAGTATGAAAGGCCTGGTCTATAGTAATGTTGGCGATTATATTTATGGGCAACCTTTGCTGGCTGGTATGCTGGATAGTGATTATACAGCTGCTAACAGGGCGGGGAATTTAAAGGGGAAGACCTATGTGACCGTCGCAGATACCACTTCCAGATATCGATATTCTGGTAATGATATTACCAAGGAAAAAATGGAAGAAATTAAAAATTTTGTTGCGGCAGGGTATCCCTTGGTAGTGGCAGATAATATCATAACAACAACAGGCACTTCAATAATCACAAAGACAGTTAATAAGAGCATAGTGGATGATGCTTCCTATATGTATGAGCTTATAAACACAGTCAAGGATAAGCAAAATGTATTTAAGTTTACAAATATTTCTTCAGTGCTATTTAACTGGTATCTGAATCTGTCAAAACCACAGATTGTATTGAGCGGAACAGCAGCAGAAGCAGTTGACAATATCAGGCAGGTCTATAAAGACAGCACGGACGGATTATATCATGCTTTGTATGAATTTGAAGTAAAGAATACAGGAGCAGCAGACAGTGATTCTACGTATGATTGCAAATTGTATGTTGATATTAATGCAGATGGTAAATTTTCAAATACGACCGAAGAACTTACGGATTTTGAAATTCGGCACGGAGATGGAAGTTCGCCAGCGAAAGAAAATGGAAAGTATCAATTGAAGACAGGTGTTCATTATTATGGCAGCTGTGTACTTTCAGATGCCTATACGGGAGTACTTCCATGGGAACTGGCAGTATATCAAAATAGTAATAATGATAGGCGCATGTCAGTGCAGGGATACTATGAGATTAAGAATGAGAAGGAAGATATCAATGTGCTTCAGATTAACACAGGCGCAGCCTCCGGATATTGGAATTCAAGTACATGGAATATGGAGACGACATCTACAGAAGCTGGTGTTTTCAAGGAATTACTGGAAGATGACAGAGTCAGATTTAATGTAAAAATTCGTACCATTACAGCAAATGAGTTCAATAGTGTGGGGACTACACAGGCAGCATATAAGGACTATCTGGATCAATATAATATGCTGGTATTAGGCTTTGCAGATTGTTATATGGAACCGAATGCGACAGCAGTTGCGGCCATTAAGGAATATATAGAGGAGGGCAGGAGCGTACTTTTCACACATGATACGACTTCTTTTATCAATGCAGCTGAGAATCAGTTTTATGCGCATGATAATTCCATCTATCAGGGATATCAATCAAATGGAAGCTGGTATTACAATAACTATAGAAACTCACCAGATACAAGTATTAAAAATGAAGGAAGATTTAAGTATAATTTATGGGGCGGTAATTCTGCAGAGCAGATATATGCCGGTGCTGCTTATTGGGGTTATGAATTTAATCGTCAGATTCGTAACCTGGTCGGCATGGATCGATATGGTGTGCTAGCGTCATCATCTACAAAAGAGAAGGCATATACACCAAAAAGTAGTAGAAATACTACATTGGGCGAAATACAGGGGATGACATATCCGACATTAAACCAATACCGTTATACCGGTACTGACAAGAATGGCATCACATTACCATCAAAGACGAATCTGGCGGGTATCGATGCTGGTAGCGGACAGTATGGGAATGAGTTTGTAACACGTGTCAATGAAGGGCAGATTACAAGTTATCCTTATAAATTGGATGAGAAATTTAAAGTTGCCAATACACATTCACAGTATTACCAGTTGGATCTGACCGCTGATGATGATGGAGACGGAGAAAGTGATATTGTTGTATGGTATTGTATTAGTGATTCAACGGATCGGAATATTACAGATGTAAGTGGAAGAGATATGTATGAAATGTCTCCAAATGATGTACGTAATAATTATTATATCTATAATAAAGGAAATATTACTTATTCAGGAGTAGGGCATAGTAATGTGATGTCTAAGGATGCATCTGGAAAATGGATTGCAAACGGTAGTGATAATGAAATTAAATTATTTATTAATACGCTGATAGCTGCCTATCGTGCAGGTCTACAGCCGCCTAAGATTACAATACAAGAGAATTATGAAGCGGGAGCACGGGAAATCAGAAATATTTATTTATCATATGATAAGCAGCTGACAGGTCGATATGGAATGCTGGATATGACAGAGGATTTCTACTTTAAAGCAGATAATGTGAGTCTGATTCGCTCAACGGCAAATACTACTGTGCATCTGGCAGCAAAATTGTATTATCGGGATGATACAGGTGGGACGCCTATGCAGATAGGAGAGGATATTATAAATGTGAATGAGCTTTCAATGGATAATAATCTTTTATATTATGATGCAGTTAATCATATGGAAGCAGCTGCGGGTTCTCCTAATGATCTGATAGCTGGCGCGGTTTACAGGACTAAAGTTCCAGTTGCTCTTATTACAATGGCTGAGGGGCAGGCGAACAAGCGGGAATTATATCTGGTTATCTCACAGACTGCTACAAATTCTAAAACAGGGAAGTCGACGGTGATGAGCAACATAGCGGGGGCCGATATGGTCAGAGTACAAATGTTTGATTTGGAGTAGCGACATATCTTATAAATAGCAATGTTATTTAATATTTTTTGAAGAGTAGGAGAAAAGATACGTACTATGATATTACTTGCGTTAAATCATACTTTGCATTTACAATTTGATAAATCCTTGCGATATATAGAAGATACATTTGTGCCTACTGCACAATATGTGCTTTACGGGGATGAATTGGTAGCGTTGGGAACAGATTATTCTTTATGCATGTCTTTTTCGGACTGTGGTCTTTATACAGAGGCCGGGGCAGCTGATTTGGAATTGCCGCAGGAGTGCATGGCCGTGAAGGAGGACACAGCAGAAGAACAATTACTAAAGTATATTTACATGATATTTCGCAGATGGCATGGAATTCTGCCATATGCAGATGATTATATGCATGATGAGCTACTTAAAAAATTAAATAAAAGAATCGCATACTATAATCTTAAGATTTATGTGCAAGGAGATTTGTTTGAAATATATTGTGAGAATGAGAAAATAACATTAGAAAATACTTTTTCTGTGATAATGCAAAAAGAAAAGCATAATGAGGAGATACAGACGCTTCGCTCCGATTTTGAGGAAGCGGAGCGATATAGAAATCTAGGTCGCCATCATGACGCACTTTCTTACTATAGTAAAGTAATTGAAAGTGAGGCTCCAGATTCGATCATCTTCACAGAGGCATCATTTGGTTTGGGAGAAGTATATTATTTTGAAAATTTGCTGGAAGAATCGGCGGAGATATATATGCAGTGTAATATATCGCTATTGCCAGATACCGAAGACTTTTATAAACGACTAGGTCATGCCTTCATAGATGAAAAAATGAAGGATTATATGGAGGAGCTGAAGGGTTATTATCGTAGTATACTTAGCGTACAATATGCTGAAAAGAACAAAGAAGTGCTAGAAAACATTTCAACCGAAGTGAAAGAGATGTTTGCCGAATATGAAGAAACCTGTATTGAAGTAGGACGGGAAAAATATAATAAAAGAAAAATGTAAAAGCAAAAAGAATTTTTTTTTTGCTTTTTTCATATTGTTAAGTAATTAACTAACTGCAAATAAATGTATAAATTTTGAATCGCTAATTAGCAGTGTAATAAATAGCTAATATGTTGGGGTGCAAGCAAGATATAATTAGTGGTATAATGTACTTAGTCGTTTAAGTAAGAAATTAATGAAATTGAAGAGGAGTAACACAAGTTTTTGTGTTAAGTTAATTAATTCAAATAATTAGGTAAATTATGAGAACGACAATGCTACCAATTTTTATTAAATCATTTTAAAGCGGAGGAAGAAAAATGAAAAAGAAATTATTAAGCGTTTTGTTAACAACTGCAATGGTGGCTTCATTATT
>CAZAAC010000096.1:0-6479 GCA_964483155.1 uncultured Lachnospiraceae bacterium
ATTATAGTAGCACAATTTTAATTGTAAAAACATATCTTTTATATTGAAAGGAGAGGTATTTTTTATCGATATTTTGTATCAATATGACAAAACTATCTTGACATTTTTTATATTTAATTATAAAATTATGTGGTCTTAATTAATTGATGATGTAGTTTTTGTTTCTACTTGTTGAGGGCATTTTAAAATCATCAAAATTTGCCCTTCCTATTGTAAAATATAGTATGAAAGGATAGCGAACTTATGATTAGAATTATTACAGACAGTTCTAGCGATATCACGCAGGAACGTGCTCGCGAGCTAAATATCGAGGTTATGCCTCTTACCGTCCGTTTTGGCGAAGAGGTGTACAAAAGTGGAATCGATATTTCTAACCAGGTCTTTTATGAAAAACTTGCCTATTACAAAGAATTGCCCTCTACTGCGCAGGTTAATCCTTTTGAATTTGAAGAAAAATATCAAGAAATTCTGGATCAGGGTGATGAAATAATAAGCATCCATATTTCTTCTGAAATAAGCGGCACTTTTCAATCTGCAGTTATTGCAAAGGAAAATTTGGCCTCTGATAAAATAACTTTGATTGACTCTCGCAATGTATGCAGTGCTCTTGGTTTGATTACAATAATAGCTGCCAGACTGCGTGATGAAGGCAAAGATAGAGATGCCATTACCTCCATTATTAATTCCTATATTCCGAAACTTCATTTATTTGTTGTATTAGAGACACTTGAATATGTCAAGAAAGGTGGGCGCATTTCACCTACCGTTGCATTTGTCGGAACTGCTCTTGGTCTACATCCGATTGTATCTTTAATTGATGGCAAAATTGAAGTTGTAGGAAAAGCAAAAGGGAAAAAATCTTCTAATAAATGGTTGTCGGAACAATTGCAGGCTAAGCCTTGTGCATCTGGACTTCCTATGCTAGTGGGTCACGCAAATGCACCTGATAAAGGAGAACTACTAAAAGAGCAATTGGAAGAACAGGGCATTACAACTATTATCGGCAACATCTGCATGGGCCCTACTATTGCTACCTACAGTGGTCCAAATGCAATTGGAATTTTTTATATAGCAGAATAAAAAAGCTGTAGAAATACTTATATGATAGAATAAAGCTTTCTATAACAGGTATGTTATAGAAAGCTTTAACTATATTTACATATACTTTTTTCATGTTGACTATTTATTACCTATACTCATACATATGATTACCGAAAATATCCTTACATAGTTTTTCACAATATTGATATGAAAACGCACTATCATGTAAAACCATCTCATTACTCTCTGCCAGCCTCTCTGAATAGTCACTTAGCTTATAGGTCGTAATCAACCCAGGTCCTGTCAGCATCTGCGTCACAAGAGGAATTGCCGCATATTCTGAAATTATTACCTCTCCCCTTTTATCTTTTGAAATCGTTATCTTTGCCATCGCGCCGACCGCCTGTGCTGCCACACCATCTCCCGTTCGACTTGTGGCATTAATATAATTTCCTATTGAATAGTAGACTAACATTTTATGTGGCTCTTCTTGCGTCGCATCCTCTGGAACCGTACTTTCTACCCAGCTAATCGGTTCTATCACATGTGGATGTGTCCCGATGACCAGATCAACTCCCAAATCGGCAAATAACTTCGCATATTCTTCCTGCTGCTTTGAAATACCAAGATTATATTCTGTCCCCCAATGAGGACATACAATAATAAAATCAGCTTTTTCTTCTGCTTTCATGACATCTTCTTTGACTTGGTCTTTATCAAGCATATTTACTGCAAATGGCATATCTGCTGGTAATGCAATCCCATTTGTTCCATATGTATAATTCAAAATTGCAATCTTAATGTCATCTTTCTCATATAGGAATAAATCCTCCTCGTGTTCCTCTGCGGATTCATATATGCCGAGAACTGACATCTCAGGATGATTAGTTTCCCAATAATGTAGGCAATTTAGCAAACCCCTCTTTCCTTTATCCAGTGCATGATTGGTCGCATGCAATATAACATCAAATCCAGCATCACATAGTGCATCACCCACCTCAAATGCACCATTGAAGGCGGGATAACCAGATAATCCTATCTCCGTTCCGCCTAGAATCACTTCTTGATTAGCAATTGCTAAATCAGCCTCTTCTATATCTGTCCTTACATTTTCAAAAAGATGATTATAGTTATAGGTCCCATCCTCCATTTCACCGCTTTCATTAACCGCTGTATGTAGTAGAATATCTCCCACCATAACAATTGTAATATCCGGTTCTGGCTGTTGCTGTACGTTGGCTGGCTCTTGTGGCTTCATTCCATCAGAATCACTTACTGATTTTTCCTCAGCAATCTTCACAGGTAGTTCTTGTGCTGCCTCTCGCGGCGAACAGCCAATCAAAAAGCTGACTATTAACTCTATCACGATATACTTAATCGCCTTTTTGCACATGCCCTCACCTCTTTTTCTTGTTCTTTTTATTTTATCACTTACACATCTATTCTTCAATATAACTCACCCCGCAAAATGGTGAATTTGTATTAACACAAAGTACCTTAATTACGATGAAGGTTTCGAAAATCTTATATCAATAAAAAATGCCACAAACAGTGAAATACTGTTTGTGGCACTACTGCTTTTTCCTTAGTATCTAATATCTTTTATCGCAATCTCTGGCATCAGTTCATCCGACATAATGCAGAACACCCTATCCAAAGTCATGAGCTCTTCCTGTGTAAATCGCTCCTTCACGCGTTCCATAATGGTACTTACATATTGATAACTGATATTATAGTAATTCATATATTTTTCCGTTACCTCCAGATGAAATTCTCTTTTATCTGTTTTTGAACGAACTTTTTTTAAATAGCCTTTTTGAATTAAATTATTGACCTTATATGCTGCATTTGGAGAAGAAATATTTGTCATTGTCGCGAACTGATTGACCGTCGGATTTTTCATTGCATAAATAATCTCCATACAAAAGGTTTCCACTGTAGTCAGAGTTGCTTCTCTGTCCTGCAACCTCTCAAATACCCTCTGATAAAAATGAAGTTTAAATTTGGAATATACTTTACTAAATGACTCTTCTATCATGTTATTCCCCCTAAGTATCTATTATCATAAAGTATATCAATATTCTGTCTCAATTGCAAACGTGAGTTCCGCTGTCACTGCAATCTTTCCATCCACTTTTGCAACTGCATTTCCGATTCCAACTGGCCCCCGTCTCGTAACAATTTCACATTCGAGTTCAATTCGGTCTCCTGGAAAAACTTGTCTCTTAAAACGAGCATGCTTGATTCCTCCAAATAAAACAATTTTTCCCTTAGATTCCTCTTCTGTTAGCAGTGCTACTGCTCCCGTCTGTGCTAATGCCTCGATAATCAGAACACCAGGCATTACATGCTTTTGAGGGAAATGGCCACAGAAGTGCATTTCGTTTACTGTTACACATTTAATTGCTTTTGCTGACTTTCCTGGCACACATTCTAAAACACGATCAATCATTAGTAATGGATACCTATGTGGGAGTATTTTTTCAATTTCATTTGAATTCAATTCCATTTTGTCACACCTCATATTTCTTGAAAATGATAGTTGCATTATGACCACCAAAGCCTAATGAATTAGACATCGCATATTGAAGCAAAACGTTTCTTCCTATATTAGGAACAATGTCAAGATCGCATTCCTCGTCTGGCACCTGATAATTAATTGTCGCTGGAACAAACGCCTCTTTTACCGACATTGCTGTAATGATTGCTTCTACAGCACCACTCGCCCCAAGTAGATGCCCTGTCATTGATTTGGTAGAACTGACCATTACCTTCTTACTGCTTTCTCCAAGTGCCTTTTTTATGGCGGCTGTTTCACATTTGTCATTCATTGGCGTTGAAGTACCATGTGCATTAATATATCCTATCAGATCAGCTGCAATTCTGGCATCTTTCATAGCAAGCTTCATACATTTTGCTGCACCGCTCCCATCTTCCAATGGCGCCGTAATATGAGATGCATCACAATTTGCAGCATATCCTACTGCTTCGCAATATATCTTTGCACCCCTTGCCTGTGCATGTTCATATTCTTCTAAAACAAGAATACCTGCTCCTTCGCCCATCACAAACCCACTTCGCTCTTTATCAAATGGAATGGAGGCGCGCATAGGATCTGTCGAGCGGCTGAGTGCCATGAGCGATGTAAAACCACCTATCCCCAGAGGTGTAATGCTTGCCTCTGTTCCGCCGCACACCATAACATCTGCATATCCATCCCTGATGCTCCTAAATGCATCGCCAATAGCATTTGTCCCTCCTGCGCATGCAGTAACAACACAATTGCACATTCCCTGTAATCCATATCTGATTGCAATCGTGCCTGCTGCCATATTTGTAATTGTCATCGGAATAAAATATGGAGATATTTTGTCAAATCCTTTTTCAAGTCCTTTAGAGTGTTCCGCTTCTATTGTTCCAAGCCCACCTATTCCACTCGATACCATAACCCCGATTCTGTCTGTATCTTCTTTATTTATTGTCAAGCCACTATCGCTCATTGCTTCTTCTGCGGCAGCTACGGCAAGTCTTGTAAACCGATCCATCTTTCTTAGTTCTCTCTTATCAATTACTGTCTCAAAATCAAAATTCTTGATTTCTCCCGCTAATGTTACTTTGCGATTCGTTGTATCGTATTGTGTGATTAACCCTATTCCGCATTTTCCAGCCTTTACTGAATTCCACATCTCGCCTAGATTATTTCCAATAGGGGACACAACTCCCATACCTGTTATTACAACACGTCTCATATTCCCATTCCTCCATCAACGCCAAGCACCTGTCCCGTTATGTATCTAGCCTCTTCCTTGGCAAAAAAAGCAACTGCTTCTGCAACATCCTCTGGTTTCCCGGCATATTTTAAAGGTATTTCACTTATCACTTTTTCTTTTGTCTGCTCTGTTAAAGCTGTTGTCATATCTGTTTCAATCATACCCGGTGCGACTGCATTTACTGTGACTCCCTTAACAGCCAATTCCTTTGCGATTGATTTTGTCATGCCAATTACACCAGCCTTACTGGCTGCATAATTAACCTGTCCAGCATTTCCCCTGATACCAATGATACTGCTTATATTAATAATTCTTCCATATCTTTGCTTTATCATTACTTTTGAAGCACATTTCATACACAAAAATGTTCCTTTTAAATTTGTATTAATGACAGCATCAAATTCTTCTTCCTTCATACGCATAATTAAATTGTCTTTTGTAATTCCTGCATTATTGACAAGAATATCAATTCTGCCATTAATCTTGAGCGCTTCTTCAAATAACCCTTCGCATTCCTGTGTCTTTGTTGTATCTGCACATACAGCTACGACCTTAACACCATACTCACGACACATCTTTTTTGTCTCATCAGCCGCTTCATTATTAGATAGATAACTGAATACAATATGAACGCCTTCCATTGCGAGGCGAATGCATACAGCTCTTCCAATTCCACGGCTTCCTCCTGTTATAATTGCTACTCTGTCTTTCATCATAATTTAAATTCCTCCGCATTTGCAATCAATGTAACAAGGTCATCTGCCGTCTCAATACTATATGTCATGACCTCCTGATTAATCTTCTTTACAAATCCACTCAGTACACGTCCAGGTCCAATTTCAATAAAGGTATCTGCACCTTTTTCAATTAATCTATTAATGGACTCCTCAAAGTATACACTACTCTGCACCTGTTTTTCTAGTAATTCTGGTATCGTTTCATTACTATCTAAGAAATCTGCCGTTGCATTAAATACAACTGGCACTAATGGTTCCAAAAAAACTGTCTCTTTAAACTTTTCTCTCAGGGCATTCCCTGCTGGCTGCATAAACTTTGTATGAAATGGACCACTTACATTGATTGCAATACATCTTTTTGCGCCTTGCTCTTTTGCTAATTTCTCTACATTTTCAACGGCAGCTTCCTCACCGCAAATCACATATTGCCCAGGACAATTATAATTTACAATATCAACATATCCAAATGCTTGTGCTTCTTTACAGGCACTTTTTAATAAGTTTTTATCAAATCCCAATACTGCAGTCATTTTACATGCAATTCCCCTAGATGCTTTTTCCATTTCACTACCACGAAATGCAACAAGTTCAATCAATGTTCTGCTATCGAATACGGACGCTGCATGAAGTGCGCTGTATTCCCCCAGGCTTAAGCCTGCTACCATAAATGGTTTCACGCCATACGCATATAATACTGCTGTTACTCCAGCTGCAAACAAAGCCATACAGGGCTGGGTATTCTTTGTTTCTGACAGCTTTTCAAGCGGACCGTTATGCATCATTTCCTTATATTCTGGGTCTACTGCATCAATCAATTCACGATATTGTGGAAAATGATCATAGATATCTTTTCCCATGCCAACTTTTTGGCTTCCTTGTCCCGCATAAAGAAACACTATTTTCATTCTTTGTTCCCCCAAAGCTCTTCCAT
>CAZAAC010000097.1:0-5996 GCA_964483155.1 uncultured Lachnospiraceae bacterium
GTCTCTTTTTAGCGTTCATTCCGCCTTTAATTCTTGCCATTTCTTAATTCCTCCTTACACTTTTCTTATAAATATGGACAAATCTTTTTCATGTTAGCTACATTTGTAGAATCTGTAACAACCGCATGTCTGAGCTTTCTCTTCGTCTTAGCAGATTTCTTAGTTAAGATATGGCGCTTATAGGCTTTATTTCTCATTAATTTCCCTGTCCCTGTCACCTTGAAACGTTTCGCTGCTGATCTGTTTGTTTTAATTTTTGGCATTGTACTTCATCCTCCTAAATACTTATTTTAATATCTATTTTAACCTCTGCTGATAACACAGCCATATGCTAAAATTAATCTATCACTACATAACTAGCTTTTCTTTTCAGTTAAAAACATAGCCATACTACGGCCTTCTACCTTTGCTGGCTTCTCAATAACAGCAATATCGGAAAGTGCTTCTGCAAATTCATCCAGAATATGCTTACTTGCATACATATGCGCCATTTCACGTCCTCTGAATCGCATTGTTACTTTGACCTTATCTCCCTTTGTGAGAAATTTTCTTGCCGCATTTTTCTTTGTATTAAGGTCATTTGTGTCAATATTAGGTGACATACGAATTTCTTTTACTTCTATGATTCTTTGCTTTTTCTTTGCTTCTTTATCTCTTCTAATCTGCTCATATCTGTATTTACCGTAGTCTACAGTCTTGCATACTGGCGGTTTTGCAGTTGGCGCAATCTTAACCAAATCAAGTCCTGCATCATCTGCAATCTTCTGCGCATCAGCCACAGGCATAACACCTAGCTGTTCACCATCTTCACCCACTAAGCGGACTTCCTTATCCCTAATTTGCTCATTAATCATTAAATCGCTAATAATCTAACACCTCCATAAGATAGTTGATAAAATATTAAAGTGGATAGTCCATAGACTATCCACATAAGTTCACAATCATAGTTGCGATCATTATCGCAATTACTTTAGTATGAACGCCCGGTAACAGTTTCCTATCGATCAGTCCCGAGGTGAGAGTGAATACTCTGCTTTCTTATTGTCGCTCGCACGACACTAAACTAATTTAGCATACATCGTCTGTAGTTGTCAAGAGAAAAAACTATTTTTTCTATTTCTGTCTGCTAATCAACTAAAGGATTGCCTTTTCCATCTGTATTAATACTGCCTGTCAAAATCATGATGCCTTCTACTAAGCCCCAAATAGCGATACCTATGGTTGCAATTCCACATGTAATAACTCCACCAATAACAGCTACCAAAACCTGTATCAGACCCTTGGTTGTATATCCCAGATAGAAATTATGTACTCCAAATGCCCCAAGAAATATTCCTAGCAGACCTGCCACCATCTTAGACTTTGGCACATCTGTCGTATTTGACTGAGACTGTGGTGGTGGTGTTTGTTCTCCACCGAATCCACTGGTACCCTCCGATACTGGAATACTATTTACTATTTCTGCTGAATTCGTAACATTTTCCATAGCTGGTGCTGTCACCAATGCCCCGCATGATGTACAAAATTGTGTTCCCTCTTCTAATTGCGCTCCACATTTTTCACAAAACATATCTTTACCTCCTCATATAAATAATGATTACCACTACAGTATACAATACCATTAAGCTGATTGCATCACTTTTTTTTAAATTGTGACATTCGTCATAATTGACCTAACAACCTGTCAGCCGTTTCCGAAATTACCTTCCTTATGGTGTCGTCTGCAAAGTGCAGTATATTGATTATTACTTCCTAGTACAACCTGCTCTCCACTCCTTATAATTTTTCCATTTTCATCATAACGAGCATTGCAATTGGCTCCCTGCCCACACCAGCATACTGTTTTAATTTCTTCCAAAACATCTGCCCACGCCAAAAGCCAAAGTGATCCTTCAAATACTTCTCTCTGAAAATCAGTCCGCAACCCATAGCATATGACGGGTATACAAAGTTCGTCTACTATATGAAGGAAAAATTCTACATCAGATTTTGTAACAAACTGTGCCTCATCTACTATAATACAATCATATTTTGCTAGTTGTTCATCTGACATATCTGTTAATTCTTCCACATAGATACAAGGTTTTTCCAGTCCCATTCTTGACCGGATGACTCTCTCTCCGTCACGGCTGTCTACTTTCGGCTTGACAAGCAATGCTTTCTTACCACGTTCATAATAATTATGTTCAACCATTAATGCGTTTGCTGTCTTAGAGCTCCCCATTGCACCATATCTAAAAAACAATTTTGCCATGCCCGTTCTTATCCCTTCCCGCGACTAAACAATAGCAGTTAATTCTTATTCTCTTCCTGAACCTTTTCTTCCTTGATTTCTTTAGAAGCAACTTCTGCTTTCACCGCGCCGATGAAGTCATCCAATTTTTTTTGCCCTTCATCTCCCTCAAATCTGCTTCTTACGGATACCAAACCAGCAGCCTCCTCTTGGGCTCCCACCACAAGCATATATGGGACTCTCTCAAGTCTTGCTTCACGGATTTTATATCCTATTTTCTCTGCTCGCTCATCCATTTCACAACGGATTCCGTTCTTCTTTAACTCTGCCAATACCTCTTTTCCATAATCAAAAAACTTCTCAGAAATTGGCAGTATTTTTACTTGTACTGGCGCCAGCCATGTAGGAAATTTGCCCGCAAAATGTTCTGTCAAAATTCCAATAAAGCGTTCAATCGAGCCAAATACAACTCTATGGATCATAATAGGATGATGTTTCATATCATCCGCACCAATATATTCTGCCTCAAAACGCTGCGGCATCTGAAAATCAAGCTGAATCGTTCCGCATTGCCATGTCCTGCCGATAGAATCTTCCAAATGAAAATCAATCTTTGGTCCATAGAAAGCGCCATCTCCCTCATTGATTACATAAGGCAGTCCAAGCTCATTCAGTGATTTCTGCAAACCAGCCGTTGCTGCTTCCCAGTCTTCATCGCTTCCCATAGAATCTTCAGGTCTTGTAGATAATTCGACATGATATTTGAACCCAAAAAGAGAATATACTTCGTCTATTAAGCGGACAACACCTTTTATCTCCTCAGAAACCTGTTCCGGCGTCATAAAGATATGTGCATCATCCTGATGAAAGCAACGCACTCTCATAAGACCATGCAAAGCACCTGATTTTTCATATCTATGTACTAATCCAATCTCTCCCATGCGAATCGGCAAATCACGGTAAGAATGAGGTGTTACTTTATATACAAGCATGCCACCAGGGCAATTCATTGGCTTTACACAAAATTCTTCTTCATCTATCTGTGTTGTAAAAATATTGTCTTTATAATGTTCCCAATGTCCAGAAGTAAGCCATAAATCTTTATTAAGCATAATAGGTGTAGCTATCTCCACATACCCATCTCTTGCATGAATCTCTCTCCAATAATCCAGCAAAAGATTCTTTAAAATCATACCCTTTGGCAAGAAAAATGGAAAACCAGGTCCTTCATCTGCCATCATAAAAAGACCGAGCTCTTTCCCGATTTTTCTATGATCACGTTTTTTTGCTTCTTCCATTCTCTGAATATACTCTTCTAAGTCAGCTGCTTTTAAAAATGAAGTACCATATATTCTTGTTAACATTTTATTTTTTTCGTTACCACGCCAATATGCGCCTGCAAGCTTCAAAAGCTTAAATGCCTTCACTTGCTTAGTGGACATAAGATGTGGGCCTGCACATAAATCAGTAAATTCACCCTGACGATAAAAACTGAGTACGGCATCCTCTGGAAGGTCTTGGATTAACTCAACTTTATAAGACTCATTTCGCTCCTGCATAAACTTAATCGCATCTGCTCTGTCCATAGTGAACTGTTCAATCAGCAGATTCTCTTTCACGATTTTCTTCATTTCGGCTTCAATTTTATCAAAGTCTTCTGTCGTAATAACAACATCACTGTCAATATCATAATAAAATCCATCCTCAATAGAAGGACCGATTGCAAGTTTGGCATTTGGATATAGTCTTTTAATTGCCTGCGCCATGATGTGTGATGTCGTATGCCGATAAGCATCTGCCCCTTCTTTATCTTGAAAGGTCAGAATACTGAGTGTACAATCCTGTTTAATAACAGTTCTAAGGTCAACTCGTTTTCCATCTATCTCTCCCGCGCATGCCATTCGAGCAAGTCCTTCACTAATATCGGTTGCAATCTCGAGCACTGACATTGCTTTCACATATTCTTTCGTGGAACCGTCCTTTAATGTAATCTTCATTTCATTTCCTCCATCAGATCTTTACATTGCTATATTACCTACAGCAACCTCTTTTCTTTGACTTATCTCTTTCGTGCCCCATAGTCGTAACACCAGTATTTTCAGCCGAATTATTACTTCCTATCGTAATAGAAATGCCCTTCGTGAATGGTGCTGCCAAAAAGCCAATCGCAACCCCCGCTAATATACATACGAAAACAATAACCCAAAGCTTGTTTGTCTCCATCGTTTCTACCATTGCATTTACTTTTGATTCCATAATAATCTCCTCTCAATTAGGTTTGATATTAATGAAACATAGTTCTCACTTTAGTTACTTAAACAGCTTTTCCGCAACACTTCTTGTATTTTTTACCACTGCCGCATGGACATGGATCATTCGGAAATACTTTATCACCCTTCACGACTGTTGTAGCCTTTTTTTGTTCTTTATATAACTTTTTCAATTTATCCTCATCAAATATATTGTTCCACTCTTCCATTTCATAGAGCCAGTCTGCTTTTGCATCAACCATATTCTTATACAAAAGTTCTTTATCAAATGCTAAACTTACTTTTGTATTCTCATCCAGTTCCTCAATCGGATTTTTTGATATCAGACTATCATTAATTCCATCTAGGAAACCAACCATAGTAAGCAAATCCACTTCATATTTTTCAGTCAGCTCTTTTACGGTTCCCGTTATAACGTCATCTGGTTTTTCCAAAAGCTTTTGATATATTTCTTTCTCTTTTTCAAAATATGCAGCCCAAAGTCGCTGCAAATCTCCCTTATTTGCATTTGGCGAATACGCCATTTCTCTCCATTGTTGTAATAAAGCCATCTGTGTTTCCCTTTCCATTTTCCATTATTAAGCTACATTTCAAAATACAGCATATATTATTATATATCACTCTTATCATAATTTCAAAACATTTCTTTCCATTATATTGCCTACTATATATAATAGAACAATATGTATTGGATAAAATACATAAAAGAAGTATTTGATGCTGACACCTCTTTTTTGGTTATAGCAAAGCATAATAGGCAGAGCAAAAATCATCATCCACTGATAATTCCTAAACCAAACATCTTCATATGACAAATCTGGAAGGCACTTTGCTAAAAAAAACAAACTGAAAAAACAAAAGCAAATTGACATTAGTATTTTGTTTTCTTTCGTAAAATACAATACAACACCTAAAATGATAAAGAATAAACTCCCTTCATTCCAAATTATATTTGGGAGTAGCGCTCCCATAAAATTATTGATACCATATAAAGGAATCCATGATTCTACCAATATGCATACAACTGTAGAAATGACTTGCAGTATGAGAAAAGCGACTGCCAATTTAATCCCTTCTTTTCTATAGTTTATTAGTTTTTCAATCACATGTATTATAATCCCTGTCAATAGAAATGTGATAAAAATATTATTGGTTATATATCGATATGGGTTATCTATCATATTATTAAGGCACAAATCAAGCACTGCCATAATAATACCAGCCACATATAGGCGCAGTAAATATTTAACTCTATCATGTGTATAATGCAGACTCCATATTACACCAAACAAAAATAATGGAAATGATAATCTTCCAGCATAGCGAAAAAAGATGCTGCCTCCAGGAAGAAACTCTCCAACATGATCTATTACCATTAAAAAAAGTGCAATCCATTTTATAATATTTGATGACATGCTATCCTCCAGATTAAGATACTATTATAGTAGCACAATTTTAATTGTAAAAACATATCTTTTATATTGAAAGGAGAG
>CAZAAC010000098.1:0-5839 GCA_964483155.1 uncultured Lachnospiraceae bacterium
TATATAAGGTTAAGGAACAATATATAATTGACGATATAATATTGTGTGAATATGGCGCAACAGTTGTTGGACTTGAAATGTTACGTGCAGTCAATGAAGAAAATGCTGAAGAGACTAGAAAGATGCAGGTAGTAAAATCAGCGATTAGTACATTATCATTTTCTGAGATGGAAGCAATTACACACATATTTGATGAGCTGGAAGGCAATGAAGGAATACTGGTTGCGAGTAAGATCGCCGACAGAGTTGGAATTACTCGTTCCGTTATTGTCAATGCGCTTAGAAAATTTGAAAGTGCAGGTGTTATTGAGTCAAGATCTTCTGGTATGAAGGGAACATATATAAAGGTACTCAATACTGTGATATTTGATGAAATTGAAAATATGAGACGTAGCAGAAATTCATAATATGCTAACTTTGTAAAGGGAATTACGGAGTAGGTAAAGGGATTTACGGGGCCAACCTGTTTATCCCTTTTTGCTTTATAAAAGACAAGAAGGTCAAAAAAGTATCGCAATAAGGAAATTGCCACATCATTTTGGAACCACAGATATGGTGGAAAAAATGAAAAAAGCACAAGATAGTGTGGTTTTTTTAAAAAAGTCCTTGTGTTTTTCTATAAATAATTTATAATATAATAAGGTAGGTGATAGTGTATGATTAATTCAGATATTTTTGATTATGTGAATGTTCTTGACAAAGCAGCAGATGGTGCTTGGTTACGCAATGAAGCAATTTCAAATAACATAGCGAATGTTAATACACCTAATTATAAGAGACAGGATGTGTCATTTGAAGAGGAATTGAAAAATGCGCTTAAAGCAAACAGGTATGAGACACTAGATCAGAAGGTGGCAGATATGAATCTTGACACGATTACGCCAAGAACATATACGGATTCTTCCGAATATTCTTATAGGATGGACGGTAATAATGTTGATATTCAAACTGAGAATGTAGAACTGGCCTCAAATGAGATAAAGTATAATGCATTAATTCAAAGTATCAGTGGCAAGTTTTCTGATTTGAGGACGGTTATGAAGTAGAAAGGATGATTTTATGAGTATATTTAAATCTTTTGGCATAAATGCATCCGGTATGACAGCCGAACAATATAGAATGGATATTATTGCACAAAATGTTGCAAATGCCAACACAACAAGGACAGAAGATGGAACACCTTATAGACGAAAAATTACAACCTTCACTGAAAAGACAGGGGATAATTCCTTTGGAACAATTTATGCAAGAGCAACAGGACAGGAAGTGGGCGATGGTGTTAAAGTTAGCGGTGTTTATGAGGATGAAGTAACGGAGATGACAAAAGTATATGATCCGGCACATCCTGACGCTGATGATGATGGATATGTATGGTATCCCAATGTAAATATTGTAACAGAGATGACAAATATGATTGATTCATCACGTGCTTATGAGGCAAATGCAACGGCATTTACTGCGAGTAAGACGATAGCAATGAAGGGCTTGGAGATAGGGCAGTAGTCTGAAAGGAGATTCTTATGGATATTACATCTTTATATAGTATCGGGTCAACAGCGATACAGGGTGCAGCCGAAAAAGCATCTACAAGTACGACGGCAACGGACGATAGTTTTGGAACTTTACTGAACTCAGCTATGAGCAATTTGTCAGAAACAAATGGTTTGATTAATAACCAGGAGGAAGAGCAGATTAAGTTTGCAATGGGTTTGTCCGAGAACACGCATGATTTATCCATCGCTTCCGCAAAAGCTTCTGCGGCATTACAATATACGGTTGCATTACGCGATAAATTTATAGAGGCATATAAAGAGATTATGCAGATGCAGATGTAATTAACAGGGGATAAGGGGAACTTATAGAATGCTTGATAGATTGAGGGCAATTCCACAGAAAATATTGGACTGGTGGAATAAATTTAACTCAAAACAAAAGACGATTATTATTTCGGTGATTGCAGGTGTTGCATTGACACTTGCGATTTTGACGACTCTTTTAATGCAGCCGCAATATGAAACCTTAATTACATGTGAGTCTACAAAAGAAGCTTCAGAAATTACGGCTTTGTTGGAAGAAGATAAAATCGAATTTTTAACAACAGATGATGGATTAATTATTTCTGTACAGAAGAAGGATATAGCGACGGCAACATTGTTACTGGGTGCCAATAGCTTTCCGGCAGATAGCTATAGTATTGAGAATGCTTTGGCAGGCGGATTTTCGACAACAGAAGCAGATAAAACAAAAAGATATAAATTGTATCTGGAATCTTTAATGGAAGAGCAGTTGGAACAGCAGGAAGCAATTGATGCTGCTTATGTTACGCTTTCTATACCTGATAATGATGGTACGTTATTAGCGAAGGAGCAGGAGTCCTATGCCAGTGTTATGTTAGATATTAACACAGAGCTTGAGACGGGTGTGGCAGATAATTATGCCAGAAGTGTAGCAACGGCGCTTGGCAATACGACAGTTGATAACATTACGATTATTGATATGGATGGCAATTTGCTTTTTTCTGGAATTGATGCGGCGGAATCGGGAGCTTCAAATGTAAATGCTTCTAATCAGATTGCGTTAAAGAAAGAGGCGGAGCGACTTGTAAAACAGGAAGTTAGTCAGGTACTCTTGGGCACCAATTTGTTTGAAGATGTAAAAGTTGCGCCAAATCTTATTATGGATTTTTCAGCAACGAATCAAACAAAGCATAATTACACGCCGGCGGATGGACAGAGTCAGGGTGTTCTTTCTCATGAAAATACATATGAATCAGAAGGTAGCGGTGGCTCTGGTGGGGTTCCAGGCACTGATACGAATACGGAGACGACATATGTTGTGGAGGATGATACTACATCAAACTATTCCGTGGTGGAAGAGTCGCGAGACTACTTACCAAATGAAGAAATTATCGACACCTCGATACCTCCTGGATCCATAAAATATGCGGAGTCTTCCATTGCGGTTACAGCATCGCACTATGTTGTTTATAAGGAAGCGGATTTAAAGGCGCAAGGTCTCTTAGATGGAATTAGTTTTGATGAGTTTGTTGCAGCTAATAGTGAAAAAGTAAAAAAGGAAGCAGACACTGAATTAATTGCACTTGTGTCTAATGCAACAGGCATTCCTGCGGAAAAGATATCAATCATGGCATACGATGTTCCATTATTTCAAGAAAATGAGGGCATTGGAGTCAGCATAGCTGATGTTTTGCAAATTTCACTAATAGTAATAATTCTTGGATTGCTGGCATTTGTAGTTTTAAGCGGTATGCGCGGTGACAAGAAAAATGCAAAAGCAGAAGAAGAATTATCAGTTGAGTCATTATTGACCTCTACAAAAGAGCATTCAAGTGTGGAGGATATTGACTTGGAGTCAAAATCTGAAACAAGAATTATGATAGAAAAATTTGTGGATGAAAATCCAGAAGCAGTAGCGGCATTACTCCGTAACTGGTTAAACGAAGATTGGGGGTAGGCTAAGCATGGCGGCAAGAGGAACAGTAAATACTAATATTTCCGGTGTGCAAAAAGCAGCAGTGTTATTGATTGCTTTAGGCCCGGAACGCTCAGCGACTATTTTCAAACATTTAAAAGAAGAAGAAATAGAAGAACTTACACTTGAGATTGCAAACACAAGAAGCGTCACACCGCAACTCAAGGAATCTGTTATTGACGAGTTCTATGAAGTGTGCCTTGCACAACAATACATCGCAGAAGGCGGCATTGGCTATGCAAAGGAGCTACTTGAGAAAGCACTTGGCGCAGAGAAGGCATTAGATGTGATTGGAAAACTTACGGCATCATTACAGGTGCGACCGTTTGAGTTTGTTAGAAAAACAGAAGCATCACAGTTATTTAACTTTATTCAGGACGAACATCCGCAGACGATAGCTTTGATTTTGGCATACTTAAGCCCTTCTCAAGCGGCACTTATTATATCGGCGTTGCCGCCTGACCGACAGGCAGACGTA
This sequence comes from uncultured Lachnospiraceae bacterium, assembly GCA_964483155.1. GTDB lineage: Bacteria > Bacillota > Clostridia > Lachnospirales > Lachnospiraceae > JAAYYM01. Next base: position 3,971 of record CAZAAC010000098.1, read on the forward strand.
GCAAAGCGTGTTGCATTGATGGACAGAACATCTCCAGAGGTAATCAAGGAAGTTGAGAAGGTATTAGAATCAAAATTATCTTCACTTGTCAATCAGGATTATACAATTATTGGTGGTGTTGATGCGGTTGTCGAGATGCTGAATACGGTTGACCGAAGCACAGAGAAACATATTATGGAAATGCTTGAAATTGATGAGCCTGAATTAGCTGATGAAATCAGAAAGAAAATGTTTGTATTTGAAGATGTGTTGCTTCTTGATGATCGAGCAATTCAGAGAGTTCTTCGTGATGTTGATAATAGTGACCTTGCAATGGCCCTTAAGGCTTCTAACGAGCAGGTGCAAACGGCCATCTTTAATAACCTATCTAAGCGCCTAGCTGTTATGATTAAAGAAGATATGGAATTCATGGGACCTGTCCGTATGAAGGATGTAGAAGAGGCACAACAAAAGATTGTTAATACAATCAGGCGTCTTGAGGATTCTGCTGAAATTGTAATCTCCAGAGGCGGAGGTGACGAGATTGTTGTCTAGTAATTTGGTGAAATCAAATTATATTGCATATGATGAGCAGATGGGAGCCCGTGTAATTGACTCCAATAAATTGATTGAGGCAAAAATACAGCAATTGATACAGCATATGGAGGATGATTCTGCAGAAAGTCTTCCTTCAGAATTAGTCGAAGATCTTGATGCTAGTCAGGTGGCAAGGTTACTGGGTGAAGATGTTGATGTGCAGGATAGTACTGATAAAAGCGGCATGGCGCGTTCAATAGCACAGCAGGCAACAGCTGAAGCCAAAGAAATTGAAGCAGGCGCACATGAGAAGGCAGAAGCAATTTTAGCAGATGCAAAACAGGAAGCAAAAAACATTGTAAATACAGCAATTGCTGAAGCAGAAGAAATCAAAAAAAAAGCAGTAAAAGAAGGCCATGGTGACGGCTATAAAGTAGGATATGCTGAAGCAATGCAAAAGAATACGCAAATTGAAAAGCAATTGCAGGAACAGCAAGAGCAATTAATAAAAGAGTATCACAATAAAATGGAAGAGCTAGAACCCTTGTTTGTAGATACCCTGACAGGCATTTACGAGCATATTTTCAATATACAGTTTGCTGACAACAAAGATATTGTTTTTCATTTAATTCAGGATGCTGTGCGTAAAATCGAAGGGAGTAAAGACTTTATTATTCGCGTTTCCAAAGACGATTATGGTTATGTAAGTATGCAGAAAAAGGTGTTGCTTGCCGGTGTGGCGCATGCGGGAAACGTGGAAATAATAGAAGATATTACGATGGAGAGTGGTCAGTGTATGATAGAAACCGGTGGTGGAATATTCGATTGCGGACTGGGAACACAATTGGCTGGTCTAACGAAGGAATTGAAACTGTTGTCATATAAAAAGGAATAAAAAATGATTGATTTTGCAAAGTATGAGCGTGCAACTGAAAAAACATTTTATAAAAAACTTGGCAAGGTAATAAATGTTGTCGGATTGACAATTGAATCAATCGGTCCCGATGCTAAAATGAGCGATTTGTGCCAAATTACAACAGAGAATGAGAATACGATACTGGCTGAAGTGGTTGGGTTTAAGGATAATAAGACATTGCTGATGCCCTATGAAAATACTAGGGGAATTGCACATGGTTGTACCGTTGAGAATTTGGGATTTCCACTCACAGTTCAGGTTAGCGAACAATTATTGGGAAAAACATTAGATGGTCTCGGAAGACCCATGGACGAAACAATAATTCCCATCAGTGCGACATATCCTGTTGAGGCACCACCACCAGACCCGATGGAAAGAGCTCTGATTGATGAAGTGCTTCCACTTGGCGTAAAGGCAGTAGATGGTTTGATTACTGT
>CAZAAC010000099.1:0-5793 GCA_964483155.1 uncultured Lachnospiraceae bacterium
GGAATTGATTGACTATTTAAACCCTTAGAAATATAATAAAAATGTAGTGTATCATTTGTGCAAGTATTTAGGGGGTGATTTAGTGAACACGACGTTAAAAGGATTAATCATATCATTTACAAAGTCAGTAGATTTGTACAATTATCTACTGAAAAATCATCACAAAGAACTGCTATTGTAGCATATAGTATTGGTAAAGAGATGGGTTTGACTAAAAAAGAATTAAGCGATCTTGTGATTGCCGCTTCTTTACATGACATTGGGGCACTGACTGTGAAAGAGAGAGATGAATTGATTCATATGGATGTTGAAAATCCAATGCCACATGCCCGCATAGGGTATTATATGTTAGAATCTTTTGAACTATTTGGCAATATCTCAAGAATTGTATACTACCATCACTGGTCATATGAAAATGATCAAAATTGGATTCGCGAAGTTGGCAAAGTACCTATTCAGTCCTACATCATACATGTTGCAGACAGAATCGAAATTCTGATTGATGCAGGGCAGCCGATTTTACTACAAAAGAATAAGATTATAGAGACAATTGATTCCTATAAAGACACGTTATTCCATCCAGAAGTCGTGGAAGCATTTGAACGCGTATCGAAAAAGGATAAGTTCTGGCTAGACATAGATAATATGGAATTGAATACTTTGTTAGAAGAAGCAATCTCAGATTCTTTTGCTGTTGAACTTACACTTGAAATGATAGAGGAATTTGCATTTACCATTTCAAAGATTATTGATACGAGAAGTGAATTTACGATTTCCCATTCGTTTGGAGTGAGTGAAGTTGCATATAAAATAGCAGAACTTTTAGGGTATGATGAAGTGAAAAAGCGTAAAATCAGAGTAGCAGGACTTCTTCATGATATCGGGAAAATTGCGATTCCAACTTCAATCATAGAAAAAAAAGGTTCTCTTGATGTTGATGAACGGATCGAAGTGCAGACGCATGCTTATTATTCATTTTTAATCTTAAGTAATATTAAGGGCCTGGATGAAATTTGTGAGTGGGCATGTAATCATCATGAAAATCATGATGGAAGTGGTTATCCGATGAACTTGTTTGAAGGATTGACAGAAGAAATGGATGTGATAGCATATGCTGATATTTATACTGCGCTGTCAGAAGATCGTCCCTATCGTGCAAGTTTGAGTACAGAAAAAATACTTGAAATCTTAGGGTCTGAGTTTACGGAGAAACATGGAAAACATGTGTATGAAGTAATCAGGGAGCATGTAGATGAAATAGAGCGGGGATGCAAAGACGCTATTAGAGATGGAGAAAATCGATACCATTTATTTGGTGAGTTTGTAGGAAAACAGTAATAAATGTATAATAGACCTTTCTTGCAAGATATGTCATAATCGCAAAAATAAATCGCCCTAGTGTGATGAACTTGGACGGTTTATTTTTTTGAGTTTCAATTTGAGGAGGAGAATGTAAATGTTAACACCAAAACTAGAGACAGAAAGATTGATACTTAGACCAATAAAGAAGGAGGACGTTGATGCAATATTTAACTGTTGGATGCAGGATGAAGATGTTTCTAGATATATGTACTGGAAAGCAACTAAAGATATAAAAGAAGTGCAAAATTTTGTTCGATTTGAACTTAGTAATCTTGAAAATAATAAATGGTATCGCTGGATTATTTTGATGAAGCAGACAGATGAAATAATTGGGACCTGTTTCATTTACTATAATGATGATGAAGAAAACTGGGATATATCCTACAATCTTGGTAAAAAGTTTTGGAGAAAAGGATATATTTCGGAGGCAATGCAGCGGGTAATGGAATATGCAATAAATGAACTGACAATCAAAGAATGTATTGCTATTCATGCTATAGAAAACCCAGAGTCGGGAAGAGTGATAGAAAAACTTGGATTTGAATATGAAAAAGAGGTACCCTATGAATGTAGTGGTGGAATAATAAAGACAGTTGGAAAGTATTATAAGCTTGTAGTAAGATAAAACTTTGCATACAAGCAAACTGCTAAAGGATTTTATGCACGAGTTAGACAAGAGATAAACCAAGCGATAACTGTCTATGGATTATTTGATTAAACAACAAAATAGTTATATACTGGGTTGAGAAAAGAACTAGGAGAATATTATGAAGAAAGAAATCAAAACGGACTACTATGACACTTTTACCTGCATTGCAGACAAGTGTTCGTTTACTTGTTGTCAAGACTGGAAGATTGCTGTAGATGATGATACTTATAAAAAATGGAGTTGCTTAAGCTTAACAAATCAAAACAATCATTCCTTAGATCAATATGTAAAACAAAAAGATGGCACACGTGTCATTGCGTTGAATGAACAGAAGCATTGTCCTTTCTTAAATGAGCAGAAACTTTGCAATCTGGTATTGCAGTTTGGAGATGAAGTTTTGTCTGAGACCTGTGCGAGTTTCCCAAGGCAGATACATGAGTTTACAGATAGAAAAGAGTATTCTTTGGTATCCTGCTGCCCAGAAGTTGTGGATTTGATGAATCAGCAGGATAAAATTTGTTTTACGAAGAATACATTTGGTAAGGAAGAAGACATTTTACTGCAGATTCGAACAATGATGATTACGATTATGCAAAATCAGCATTTTTCTATTTCCAAGAGTTTGATGATGATTTTTTATATTCTTCTGGATATTTATCAAAAGGAATCTGTATTAAAAGAAGAGATAGACGAATATAAGGACGAATCTGTTTTAAATGAGTTATCAGATACCATAGATAACATGAAATTTCTAAGCTTAGATACTTTTGAGGAAAACAATGAACTTTTTTTAGACATGACAGAAAATTATCGAAAACAAGAGATCTATGCCAGTCATCTGGAAGCAATAGCTGTGATGGCGGAAGACTTATCGAGAGACTATGATAAGCGAAAAATGATTCAACAATTACAGGAATTCGAAAAGCAGTTTTCTTCTCATGAAAAATTATTTCGCAATTATCTTGTTGTAGAAATTTTTTCTAATAGTCTTATGCCAGAATCAGATTTGGAAAGTATTGTTGCTATGATGCAGTGGATTGCGATGGAATATGCGATGATGAGGCACTCAATTTTTCTGAGGTGGTTACTTGATGAACAAGAAAAACTGTCTTATACGATGATTCGTAATAATATTGTTGTTATATCGCGAATGATGGGATATGACCAAGAAGACATTTATGAATATCTGGAAAATAGTTTTGAAAGCTTAATATGGGAATGGGGATATTGGGCTTTACTTATTGGAGCAGAATAAGGTGAATAATCTATTAAAATAGGAGGATACTATGAACTGGGAACCATGGACAGGCTGTTATAAAATTAGTGATGGATGCACAAATTGTTATTTTTATGGACCTCGAGCAAAACGATATGGTCAAAATGTCATAGAAAAAACAGATAAATTTGACTGGCCAATAAGGACAAATGCAAAAGGGGAATACAATATTAAGGGTGATAAAATTCTTGCAACATGTTTTGCAACTGACTTTTTTCTTCCCGAAGCAGATGAATGGCGTAAAGAAATATGGGCTATCATCAAGAAAAGAACAGATATAGATTTTTTGATTTTGACAAAGCGTATTGAACGCTTCCTTGTATCGCTTCCACCAGATTGGGATATTGGATATGACAATGTGAATATTGGATGTACTGTCGAAAATCAAAAATTAGCCGATGATAGGCTTCCCTTATTTTTATCCTATCCGATTAAGCGGCGGTTCATTGCCTGTTCACCACTCTTAGAAGAGATAGATTTAACATCATACCTCCATGGAGTAGACCATGTTACAGTTGGCGGTGAAACGGGGCGTGATGCACGTGAATGTGATTATGATTGGGTATTAAATATCCGGGAACAATGTGTAAAGGCAAATGTAACATTTTGGTTCAAAAATACAGGCACTCTTTTTAAACGTGACGGAGTAGTGGGAAAAGTAAATCCATTTAAAGAAACCGTTATGGCGAAAGAGCTTGGTATCAATATTTCAGACGGAAAAAGGTTGTTCTGACAGGAACGCCATAGTCTGTATACTTTTCTGCCAACAAAGCGAAAAGATTGATGGATACACAGATTATGAAAAAGAGGCTATTGTACTATTTACTATCCACCAAAAACGAGGTGGAATTCTGGAGGTATTATGTCAGAAAAAGCAAGTATTATGCTGGAAAAACATTTTAATTTAATTTTTGGAGAAGATGTAATACAGTTACTAGATAATTATTGTACCTTTATTGATTTTCCAAAAGATACGACTATACTTTTACAAGGGGACAGATCAACTGATTTATATTTCATGATAAGCGGTTTGGTAAGAGGCTACTATATTGATGAAAAAGGAAATGATATTACAAAGAGTTTTGCGGCGGAAAATGATTTCTTTTCAACAAAGGGTTTATTAACCAGTAATCCATCTCTATTTAATGTTGAGTGCTTGGAAAATTGTAAATGTATTCGGATTCCTTATCTGGTTATGGGTAAGATTATGGAGAAGAATGATACTATATTTAAAGTTTTTAATCAATATCTAATAACAGCAATGGAAAACTTGGAAATTAGAACAAGAGATCTCATTATAAAAAGTGCTGAAGAACGATACAGAATTTTTTTGGAACAGTATCCAAAACTGGAGAAGAGAATCAGCCAGAAATACATAGCTTCTTATATTGGCATAAGAACAGGTTCATTAAGTAGAATTAAAAAAAATAAAGTTTGAAAAATTAACATAGGTGAATTACGATTGCTCTCATTTTTTTTATAATTGTTATAGTTGATTATTTGATTTGACTAAAATGATTAACAGAATGGAGAAAAAATGATAAAAGGTAAAGTGGTATTTATTTGTATAATAGGATTATTAGCAATTTTGTGCTTATCAATAGTAATATTGATCAATCATAAAGCGTACAAGACAAAAAAAATTGACCGGCGTATTCTCTGTCCAGATTTGAATGCTGTAGAAATTACTGATTCTAATAATCTTATTTGTAGTTCGCCATTAGTAGATGTGAAATACATTCATTCTGGTAATCTGGAAGTCAGTTTATCAAATCCTTTAAATCTAAATCATTCTGCTAGTGAAGGAATTGAGGATGAAGAAATCAGGATACCAATTTTTGCATATTTATTACATCATAAAAAATATGGCTATTTTCTAATAGATTCAGGTTGTGAAAGTTCTTATGCAGATAACATATATGGACCCATGAAAGGGTTGTTACTTCCACATTTTTTGCCTAATACAAAGCTGGAGTCTTCTGATGCAATAGAAAATCAATTGCCTGATGATATTTTAAATAATATAAAAGCAGTATTCTTTACACATTTGCATCCCGATCATACTTCTGGTTTGCCTGCATTGCCTGAGAACCTAATATATATTGCTGGAAAAGGAGAAAAATCTTATTCCATAAAAGGACTTATTGATTTTAACCATTTTAGGGAAAGTGATACTATATATATGCTGGATTTTGATAAAGAAGATGTAAAAACATTTCCAATAGGAAAGGCAATTGACATTTTTGGAGATCAGACTGTATGGGCAATATCAACGCCAGGGCATTCAAAAGGGCATGTTTCATACCTGATTAATAGAGAAGACAGTCCGGTATTAATAGCAGGTGATGCTTGTATCCTCAATAAAAGTTTGGAGATTGGAGTCGGTTCAGGAACATCCTCTACAGATATAGAGCAAGATCAAAAAACGATATCTAAAATAGGTACATTTATAAAAAGTAATCCCAATGTAGAAGTATGGTGTGGTCATGATTTCCCTAAATAAATA
>CAZAAC010000100.1:0-5783 GCA_964483155.1 uncultured Lachnospiraceae bacterium
TCAAAAATGATTGTATCAAATTCTTTCTCTGCAATTGCTATTGCTTCCGCACCCTTTGGTGCCCAAGCAATGCAAAGAGGATGATACAGTTTTTTACACATTTTATAACCCAGCATATTACTATCTGTATATTGATATGCAATAAAATCAGGTTTACTAATTACATTAATCAATAAATGTGTACAATAAAAATTAATGAGCCCCGTTTGCTTTGTTTCTTTTAGCATATTGTACGAAAGCTGTCCTCTAATGATTTCAGGATGATTTTTCCTAAACCATTCTACTAAAAAAGGGCTAAAAGATTCAATACAATAATTTCCTCTGTATTTTCGCAATTCAGCATATACCTTCGCACATAAGTTATCATTCTTAATTCCATTATTACTTTTTATTTCACAAATCAGATCAACATCCTGCAAAGTCTCAAGTACTGTTGAAAACAATGGTATTTTTTCGTCTGTATCTCCTAATGTTAACTTTCCTAATTCTTCATAAGTGAGATTACATATATGTCCCTCAAGACCACACATTCTCTCTAGCGAATTATCATGAAATACTACCAGCTTACCATCTTTTGTCATCTGTATATCTAATTCTACTCCATAACCTGATTTCCGCACCCTTTCAAAAGCCGGCAAAGAATTTTCCGGTATGTTTGCTTCATGAAGCCCTCTATGCGCATACTTTTTTCCACAAAATTTAGAAACATCTCTTTTTTTATTAGGTTTTATTGCCCATATTCCTATAAAACCTGTTACCATTACAATTCCCGCCAATATGATACCTGCTACACTGACGCCGCTCATTGATTCATCTTCTTTCTATCCAGCTGTAATAAAATACTTAATATAATTGGTGTATCTACTATTATACACTTATACTATTAGCCTGCCAAATTATCTCTCCAAATTTTTCTATATAAGCGCCTAGTTCTTCAGCCATTTTTTCAGCCTCTGGGATTCGAATATGCCCCGGCGTACCACAGCCATTATTGGAATACAGAAAGTGCTTTATACGATCATCATTGATATCCTTGCATACTTCATCGATTGCCTTATCCCAATTTGCATTATGCTCCAAAATAGTGGTTTTAAGAATTATAAATGTGTTTGGGTACTTGTCCCTAATATGCAGGACTAATTCCTTATATTTTTTTCTCCAGTACTTTGCCTTCTCTCCATTATAGTTTATCGACATGTAATCTTCTGGAAAACTATCGTTCTGTCCGATTGCCATTATAACAATATGGGGCGAATAGTTTGTAAAATCCCACATATTTACTTCTCCGAGTGCTGGAAGATATCTAAGCTTATCATACCTAGACTCCATACCTATATATTTTGGTGGCGCGACATATCCAGTACCATCTAATAGCGCTATCCCACCCTGCGCAATATCATGAAGTTCCGCATGCAATTTACGCGCTAAAAATGCTGCATAAGAATAATAGGCATTTGAATATTCTCCATTATGCTCCGGATCAGACATTCCTACATAATCCACAGCCTCTGCCACTTCTCCAGCTGATACAGAGTCACCATATACTTCTATCCTTCTGGATGGTCTCTCTTCTGGTTGTTTCAACTCACCGGTCTCTGACAATACAAATCCCAAAAAATCAAAATAATGACATGCATCCTGTCTCTTAAAAAAGAACAGAGTATGTTCCTTATCCTCTAGATTTTTAACCAAATTCAACTTTATCGTTGTATTATCATAGGGTAACAATACACAGTCCTGCACCCCATCAATTACGAATCCCAACCGATTATCCCAGCAGTCTCTGTGATTACGCACAATGACATCTAACTTTGTTCCTGTAAATACCGTCTTTATCCCGCTATACGGGTAAATAAAGGTTGGTTCCAGAGGATTAGTAAAATCAATTCTTCCACTGTACTGTAGTGCTGTATGATCTGGCAGTACTACAGTATTGTCGTTCTTATTATCTTTTTCCATGTAATGCCTCCAGATTTACGCTGTCCCATTTTTATTGAGTATTTCCATGTTTTTATGAATTAATTCACACCTCTGTGCCACACACTCTACAGAGCGCATAGCATCCTCTGGTGTATGAAACACATAGTCTATCAGTCTGTCTATTGTAGTTGTTGCAACATGCATTCTTGTGTCTGAAGATGCATAATAGATAAAAACCTCCCCATTATCACATGCAATTGCACCATTTGTAAACACGACGTTTGACACATCACCTACACGCTCTTTTCCCAGTGGTACAATCATCACCCCACTTGGTTCTGCAATCACCCTTGAAGGATCATCAAGTGCGGTTGCAAATGCATAAATCACATACCTAAGACCTGCCGCTGTATTTCTGACGCCATGTGCAATATGTATCCATCCTCTGTCCGTCTTAATCGGAACAGCACCTGCACCATTCTTTGCTTCTGTAATTGTATGATATTTTCGCTTGCTAGTGATGATTTCATCCTCAATAACTGGATTTTCTATATTCTCACACAACCCAAATCCTATTCCACCTCCGGACCCCGTATCAATAAAATCATCCATTGGTCTTGTATAGAATGCATATTTTCCATTTACAAACTCTGGATGAAGCACTACATTTCTTTGCTGTGGAGAATGCATGGTTTTTAAATTTGGTAGTCTTTCCCATTTTTTTAGGTCTTTTGTCCTCACGATACCTGCTGCTGCTACAGCGGCCGACAAATCACTTACACTCGTATCCTTAGATTCGGAACAAAATACCCCATAAATATAGCCGTCTTCATGCTTTGTTAAGCGCATATCGTATACATTTGTTTCATTTGGACAAGTATCCTCCAGTAAGATAGGATAGTCCCAAAATTCGAAGTGATCCACACCATTATGACTCTCGGCAATACCAAAAAAAGACTTTCTATCATTTCCCTCAATTCTGCATACTAAATAGAACTTATTATTTAATGCAATTGCTCCAGAATTCATGACTGCATTTACGCCAAGACGCTCCATAAAATATGGGTTTGTCTTAATGTCTAAATCATATTTCCATGTTAAGGGAATATGCCTCCTTGTCAGCACCGGATTCTCCCATCGTTCAAACACACCATTATATATATCTGCCTTCCTGTTAGGCATTGAAATCATTTTTTTATATTTCTGCATTTCCACATAATAGTTTGGATGTAACATACTATCTCTCCTCCATTCATACATCAATATTTCTCTTGATTACTTCCATACACATCCTCCCATTATGGTAAGGACATTTCCACGGTTCAATAATTGGTTTTTCCATATCAGGTCTTCCATGTTCATCTACACGCCAGTACCATTCAGAACCCTCCCGCTTATCAAATACAAATTCTTTAATATAATTCCATATATCCTTAGCTGCCTGAAGATATTCTACTTTTGTTTTATCCTTCTCATAGCCGTTTATAAATCCCACCACGGCCTCTGCCTGTACCCACCATATACGCCAAGTATTATCAATACCTTTTACACCTTCATTTAGCAATGAGTGATTTACATATGCACGTTCATAAATTTTTCCTGTTAGGTTTTTCGTAATTGGTAAAAGCTTTTTGCTATACGCAGTATCACCGAGGATCTCACAGCCTCTGTCGACTAACCATGCTGTCTCAATATCATGACCATAAGAATGTATATCAAGAATACTATTATACTTTGCATCAAAAAAGACTTCCTGCCGTTGTTTTTCCGGATTATATATTTTATCAGCAATAATATCCAGAATAAATTTTATTCTGTCTGCAACCGTATTATCCCTGTCTACACGATACAATTCACTATAGGCTTCAAATACATGTAGCAGCGTGTTCATTGTTTTTTCTGCGATAACCCCATTCTCTGATAGCTTATTATTATCTTCTGGAACAAACTCTCTGGTAAATGCTTCTAAATATCCTATTTCGTCAGTACACCGCTCTTCAATAACTTTATATAGCTCTTTTGCCAGCTTTAATGCCTCTTTATCACCTGCTGCATCATAATAAGAAGCTAAGGCATATATGGAGAATGCTTGATTATATGTATGCTTTGTACTATCCTCAATTGTTCCATCATAATTTACTGACCAGTAAATACCACCATATTCTTTGTCCACACAATATTTTTTCAAAAATGAATATGCATGCGTTGCTTCATCTAAAAGGCTATCATCCCTAAGTAACATGTATGCATTTGAAAAAAACCATAAAATTCTACTATTTAAAATACATCCCTTGACTGCTTCTTTGTCCAAATTCAGGTTATAATCAAGCCAGCCATAATAACCACCGTATTCTTCATCCCTTTGCTTTTTCCAAAAAGGAATAATAACATCTGTTAAATGTTCTTTTATATCCTGAATCAACATACTTATTCCTCCCACATATGTAATAATATAGTTGCATGTCAAAATACTTATTGTTCATTTGATTTACTTAATATACTCTCGATAAATTAATGCATTTTGATTTATCGTTACTTAATAATAACTTAATTTTATTTAATATGCAACCCTAAATTAGCGTTTCCCTATTTCTGTATCAGCTAATGATAATTTACTATTATTCATAATATAATCCATAATTTCATCAAATTTCATAAATGCCAATCCCACATAACTGTCAGCTGCACCATAATAAATTGCTATTTTACCACTCTCCGAATCATGAATTGTTGCACATGGAAATACAACATTCGGTACAAATCCACGTTCTTCATACCACTCTTCTGGTGTCAATAAAAAGTTCTCGCATCTATACTTCACAATCGAAGGATTATCAATATCTAATATTGCACCTCCAATACTATATACAAAGCCATTACATGTGCTGCTCACACCATGGTAAAACAATAACCATCCCTCCGTGGTCTCAATTGGTGCAGCACCACCGCCTATTTTAACCGATTCCCACCATGCTGTTCCTTTACCCATAAGATGTCTGTGCTTGCCCCAATAAATCATATCAGGACTCTCACTCAAAAAAATATCCCCAAAAGGTGTGTGCCCACTATCACTTGGACGGCTTAACAGCATAAAATTACCATTGATCTTGCGTGGAAATAGTACAGCATTTCTATTGTAGGGAATAAAAGGATTCTCAAGTCGTACAAATTCTTTAAAATCTTTTGTTTTTGCCATACCGATAGCTGCACCATAGAAATCCTGACACCAAATAATATAATACGTATCTTCCACCTTTACCAATCGCGGATCATATGCATATATTGGCATAAATGGTTCTCCAGCCTCATTCACAAACGGTATCTTTTCCTCCTCAAAATTCCAATGAATAGCATCCTCACTTCTTCCCATATATATATAGGGAATACCATTTGTCTGCTCTCCACGAAAAACTCCAATAAAACCCTCTTCATATGGCATTACTGCACTATTAAAAATTCTGGCAACATTTTTTACGGGATTTCTTCCAATAATAGGATTTTCGGTATATCTCCAAATAGGAGCTCCTGTATGATTCTGAGGCTTGTCCTGCCACGGTACATTTTTTACTACTGGTGCAATCATTTTTATATGATTCATCATTATTTTTATCTCCTTTTAGTATAGTATTTTAATTAATTATTCTTATCTTTGCTTTAATATTATATGATACATAACAATACAAACACAACCGATTTTATAATTCATAGAGAAAAGGGAACCCCCTATTGAGATTTTATCTGCAATAGGGGGCTATGAAGGAGTATATTCCAAAATGAATATCAAATTAATTTATGTCAACCAGACTTATTCTTTTCTTTCTTAGCCCTTCACTGCACCAGCTACCATTCCTTTGATAATCTCT
>CAZAAC010000101.1:0-5593 GCA_964483155.1 uncultured Lachnospiraceae bacterium
CCACAGAGACATCACCATCCCCCCATTGCTCGATATCAACTGCTCTTTCGATCGGCGCATGTGTCTTAACAACGATATATCCTTTCTTTTGAAGGCCTTCTATCCGTTTCTTATATAGCCTCCTAATCTTTTCCACATTAGTCCCCTTGCCAAATCGTAGGGTTGCTACTTCAGGTTTTTCTTTTTCCAGCCATTCTTTTGTCTCCTTAATACCGCTATACAGCAATTCTTCTTCTTTTTCAATCTGTCTGCACCAGAATTGTATGATAAACCGGTAAATGCCTCTCAAAAGATAACCTATTATGACAATCATGATAGCCCACCTGATGATGTATTCGACAAGCATCAGCATAAATTCTAGTATCGGATTCTGTATGCCAGTTTCTATCTGAACAGGCTCTCCTTGTTCCAAAACATCTAAAATACTGTCCATTTTTATTTTTGGTAGCAGACTAATAACCCATTCAATGAAATGAAATAATATATCCTGCAGCATACGAAGAGTTCTGCCGATTGCATCAAAAAGTGCCTGGGAACGCAGGAACAGCATTGCTATTACAAAAATTGTTACTAAAGCAAATACCATCTTACTGTTTTGCATAAACATTAATTTCATTGGTACAGTATCATGTATCTGCTTATCCTCAGAGAAATCTCTGATATTAGAAAAATACATCCTTAGGAAAAACATGCCCATATATACGATACCCATACTATAGGCCGCTGAAGACAGAAAAACCTCCTTCACAGATGTACCATAAATAAAAGCCACAACAAACAGTAATGCAAAAAGACCTGGTATCAGACCAATTCCCTTTTGATCCTGGTTTGTCCAAAAAGAATAATCAGCCGCTAACCAAATCGCATTAAATATGACCAGTACAAAAATGTCTGAAAAAAGAAGTGGCAAAAAAATAGAAATTACTATTATAAAGACACGAATTGCAAAAAACCAGTAAAGCTTTGACACATATTTTCTCACAAAATAAGTTACCACAATGATTATAGAAAAACTTAACGGCAGCCATGGTGTAATCGGCATCTGCATCAGCACCATAGAATACCATGTTGTAATCACTGAAAAGAGCTCTATCATGATAAGATTCAAAATATCCGTATAAATCATATACCGTCTAGTCCCCATATGTAACCTCCCAACGCTTAAGCTCTGGAAGTCCCATGCACATTTCACTTACCTCAACATCAAAAAACTCCGGCATAATCCAACTACAGGAGAAGCCTTCCTCACACAGCTGCTTATACATATTCACCAAATCTGTTTTGCGATAATTCGATATCACAACCAGCTTAATATTTCTGCTCATTGTCATTGCTTTTGCATACAACAATTCTGCGAAATTGCCTCTTGCCTGTGTTAAATCAATTCGCGCCATAGCGATCTCCATGTTTCTGATATGATTGTTTCCGGCTCCTGCTTTGACTGTAAACTCCTCTTTTGTGTATAAATCCTTTGCATTTGTATGAAATCCAACTGGTATCTTCTGAGACAAAAACCAATTAGCCATTGCATCAGCAATCCGGATTGATTCTTCCTGCAATTTGTTCTCATGTGGCACGATTTGCGTCTCCAGATTTAAGAAAATATGGATTTCCTGTGAAAAAGTCGTATGGTATATATTAACCTGTAACACGCCTTCTTTTGCGGTATTCTTCCAATTGATGCTATGCATATTATCATATGGCTGGTATTCACGAATACCAGCAAATTCAAATGGATCCTCATTCATATAACTTTTTTTAACGATATTGCCAAACAACGTATCCATCGAGAATGATAATTTTTCCGCTTTAATCCTGCGTGGTAGAACATAGATTGTGGCGTCATGTTCCATATGCAAAAACATTTTTTCTGTTAAAAACAAATCTCTAGATAAAACATCCATACCATTTACTCTATAGCAGCCACGTTTATCACATACAAAAGGAAGTTCCCTCACAATACGCTGATGCGGCATAACAGAAAAAAACTCATTTCGATAATACTGATCTGTAACAGAAGCATTCTTTTCCTCTGCAAACAGAAAAGAACGAGTGGTAGCAAATTTTATTTGTAGAATCGGGAGCGGCATCCATTTCCTGTTTTCAATCGTTTCAACAAGTGTCGTTCTACTACCTTCTTCAACGACTGTTTCTGCAAAATCAATTGTAATATACAACTTTTTATCCCATAGTCTGTTATATAAAAAATACTGTACCAAATACAATAAAACCGCCAGCATAAATGCAAACAACAACTTCATATTATTCTACCTCTACTGTTATTAAGAAAGATCATCCATTATTACTAATGCATACTCCATTCCTCACTTGGTACTTCAATAGAATTCAATATCTCATCAAATACATTGCCGTCACTTTTTCTTCCTGCCCCCGTATAGTAAATCATGCGATGAGACAATAACGGTTTTACCAGTTTTTTAATGTCCTCTGGTTTAACAAAATCACGATTCTGCATTGCTGCGTAAACCTGACTTGCTTTCAGCAAGGCAATCGTGCCTCTTGGGCTGACACCTAATGCGACTGCTGTATGCCTTCTTGTCGCCTGTACCAATTGTACAATATAATCTCTTAAGCTCTGATGCACCATGACCTTTGAAGACAGTATACGCATATCCAGTACTTCTTCTTTTGTACATGTCGGTGTAAGCATCACAAGTGGGTTGTCGCAGATAAATCTCTCGAGAATAGCCAGTTCTTCTTCTTTCGACGGAAATCCCATCGACAATTGCATCATAAACCGATCCATCTGTGCCTCTGGCAGAGGGAATGTTCCCGCAGTCTCAATCGGATTCTGTGTCGCCATAACAAGGAATATCTCCTCTAACTTACGTGTCTTACCATCTATTGTAATCTGCTTTTCTTCCATTGCTTCCAAAAGTGCTGATTGCGTACGCGGCGTTGCGCGATTAATCTCATCTGCCAGCAAAATATTAGTCACAACAGGACCTTCTATAAAGCGAAAGCACGATTCTTTCTGATCGTATATATTTAAACCTGTAACATCTGCAGGTAATAAATCAGGAGTAAACTGTATCCTCTTGAACTCCGCGTCGATAGAAGCGGCCAGCGCCTTGGCCAGCATAGTCTTACCGGTACCTGGTGTATCTTCAATCAAAATATGCCCACCAGCAATTAATGCCACGAGCACGAAATCTATTGTATCCTTTTTCCCTACAATGACCTTCCCCACGTTGTTTCTCAACGAATTTACTATATCCTGCATTTTTGCATAATCCATTTCTAAATAACCCCCTTATTCATTTGATTATCAAAGCAATAGCCGTTCTTACCCTGCTCTTTCACACGGTATAAGGCAACATCTGCATCCCTGTATAATTCATCAAAGGTATTTCGCTTTCTATTTGAAATTGCTATTCCAACAGATAATGAAACCGAATCTTGAAGTTCTTCTGGTGGAACCTGCACAATTGTAGATGCAAGTATACTTTTTACCTTACTGATGATAATATCCTTTTCTGTCATATCTCTTAAAAAGACAATAAATTCGTCTCCGCCGAGTCGACAAACCAAGTCCTGCTCACGTACTGCATTTTTCAAAAGCCTTGCAAATTTTATCAAGGCATTATCACCAGCCGTATGCCCAAATTTATCATTTATCATCTTGAAATTATCAATATCCATAATCAATAGTGTCCCTTCATGACGCTGGTCACACAAGAATGTATTAATTTGTAGTTTTACATCTTCGCGTGTAATCAGATCCGTAAGAGAATCTTTTCTTGCAAGTGACATCGACATTTGTGTGAATTCTGTTATAACACGTTTTAATAATATCTCATTTTCTGTAACCGTATTTACAAACCCAATTGTCTCACTCTCAGCATCTAGCTTACCCTCTTTAATAATTGCAATCAATATATCCACCAGCATAGGATCAAATTGTTTCCCTCTCTCTGCTAATAGTTGCGCGATTGCAAAATCCTGACCTGGGCGCTCACGATATGCCCTATCGGTTGTCATGGCGTCAAAAGCATCTGTCAATGCTACTATCCGGGCTTCGATCGGTATCTCTTCACCCTTCAGTCCTTCACTATAGCCTGTCCCGTCATATCTCTCATGATGATATTTTGCCACTTCCACGGCATGTGGTAGCATTGTCAGCCCCTCCAGCATCTCTTTGCCAGCTTCCACATGATTCTGCATAACCCTTATCTCTTCTGCCGATAAGAATCCGCTTTTCTTCAATATACTCTCAGGAATTCTTACTTTTCCAATATCATGCAATAATGCAATGTTATACATATTTAAGACACTTTCATCCTCCCAGCCTAAACGCTCTGCGATATGCACAGAGTATTCTGCCACTCTAACCGAATGCTTCTGCATATAATCACCTTTTTCATCAATCGCATTCGCTATTGCCAGAATAGACTGTGTTGTAATCTCTGCAATTCTCCTTTTATTTTCAGAAAAATAACGCCTCTGTAGAAAATGATATAGAGCCACTTCCAATCGCACAGTAAGCGAAATTAAAAGTACAGAAAAATATGTGAATGGAAAGAGCATTCTCGGAATGATCTTACATGTACGAAACAAAATATCGCCCAACGGAGAAAATTCAATAAAGATACATATAATGCCAATACCTATAGAAATGATACTGCCCCAAAGTATACCAGAAGAAGCTATCAACGCTATCGTCACAAGTAGAATCCATGCCCATATTATTATGGTGTCTATTCTTCCGGGCCTAATATATAAATAATAAACAATACTTACTATAATCATAATGACTGCGGCAATCAAGATTACATACATGTTTTTCCATTTCACAACCAGCAAACCGGCCAACTGAAATACAATACAAATCGCTATCGTAATTGGCCAGTCTGTTGACTGTCCCTTTATAAGCGAATTGAAAACAGCTACAAGAAGAGTAATGATTACTACTGATTGCATGATAAATCTAACTGCTTTCGTGCTCTGCAATCTAGTAACCGGATATTTTTCTGATTCCAGTAGTTCCTGCCATGCAAATTTTTTCAAAACCCACCGCCCCATTTTTATTCTATATTCTTAATATTTCACTCCAATTATTTACCCTATCAATCTTATAATTTTCCCTCCAGTTATTCACCTATTATTGTTATTATTTTACCACTTTATGTATATATAGGCAAATAAAAACACACAAAACTCGCGTTTTGTGTGTTTTATACTCTGTTTCAAATATGTCTGCTTATGCTATTTTACTCTTTGCAAGTTCTGCAAGTGTCGTAAAACCTTCAGCATCATTAACAGCCATCTCTGCAAGCATCTTTCTGTTAATATCAATCTCAGCCAATTTCAAGCCATAAATCAACTTACTATATGATAGACCGTTCATTCTTGCTGCCGCATTAATACGTGCAATCCAAAGTTGTCTAAACTGACGCTTTCTTTCTTTTCTGCCCGCATAAGATGTTGTAAGTGCTCTCATTACAGACTGTTTTGCAACTCTGTATTGATTGGAACGGGCTCCTCTATATCCTTTTGCTAATTTTAGTACTCTATTGTGTCTCTTTTTAGCGTTCATTCCGCCTTTAATTCTTGCCATTTCTTAATTCCTCCT
>CAZAAC010000102.1:0-5117 GCA_964483155.1 uncultured Lachnospiraceae bacterium
AACGTGTAACAAAGGTTGTAAAAGGTGGTCGTAACTTCCGTTTCACAGCTTTAGTAGTTGTCGGAGATGACAACGGACATGTAGGAGCAGGCTTAGGTAAAGCAACTGAAATTCCTGAAGCGATTCGAAAAGGAAAAGAGGATGCAGCTAAGAAACTTATAAAAGTTGCCAGAGATGAGAATAATAGTATCACACATGATTTTATAGGAAAATTTAGCGGGGCTTCTGTATTACTTAAAAGAGCACCAGAAGGTACAGGTGTTATCGCAGGCGGGCCAGCACGTGCCGTATGTGAGCTTGCAGGAATCAAGAATATCCGTACAAAATCGCTTGGTTCTAATAACAAGCAAAACGTTGTACTTGCTACCATTGAAGCACTTCGTCAGTTAAAAACTCCGGAAGAAGTAGCACGTCTTCGCGGAAAATCCGTTGAAGAGATTATGGGCTAAGGGGGTAGAAGATTATGGCAGAAAAAAATGAAGAAAAGAAAATTAAAGTAACACTTGTGAAATCAACTATTGGTGCTATACCTAAGCATAGAGCCACGGTTGTAGCTCTTGGTTTAAAGAAACTGAATAAAACAGTGGAATTACCAGATAATGCAGCAACAAGAGGAATGGTTAATCAGGTGCGTCATTTAGTAAAAGTAGAAGAAATCTAATTAATATTAAGATAAGGAGGTGTTGGAATGGAATTATCAAACTTACAACCTGCAGAAGGCTCCAAACATAGCGATAATTTTAGAAGAGGCCGTGGACATGGTTCAGGAAACGGTAAAACTGCTGGTAAAGGCCATAAGGGTCAGAAGGCTCGTTCAGGAGCTACTAGAGTTGGCTTTGAGGGCGGTCAGATGCCATTGTATAGAAGAATTCCCAAAAGGGGATTTACTAACAGAAATACAAAAGAAATCGTGGCGATTAATGTATCTTATCTTGAGATCTTTGATAATGGTGAAAAGGTATCGATTAATACTTTGATTGAAAAGGGAATCATTAGGAATCCCAAAGATGGTGTGAAAATTCTTGGAAACGGAGAACTTACCAAGAAGCTTACTGTTCAGGCAAATGCATTCTCTGCAACTGCTAAAGAAAAGATAGAAGCTCTTGGTGGAAAAGCAGAGGTGATCTAATGTTCACGACATTAAAAAACGCTTTTAAAATCAAGGAAATCAGGGATAAGATAATTTTTACATTTTTAATGCTGATTATAATCAGATTTGGTTGTCAGCTTCAGGTGCCAGGTGTTGATAGGACTTATTTCAGTAATTGGTTTGCATCACAGACAGGAGATGCGTTTAATTTTTTAGATGCGTTTACGGGAGGCTCTTTCCTTAATATGTCTGTGTTCGCGTTAAATATTACACCATACATTACATCATCTATCATTATGCAGCTTTTGACAATTGCAATTCCGAAATTAGAGGAAATGCAAAAAGAGGGCGAAGATGGAAGGAAGAAGATTGCCTCTATTACACGTTACGTAACCGTAGGATTATCTTTGATTGAGTCTAGTGCAATGGCAATCGGATTTGGGACGCAGGGGCTTTTAGCTAACTATGATGCGCTTAATGTGATTACAGTTATTGCAGCTCTCACTGCAGGTTCTGCATTCCTTATGTGGATAGGTGAGAGAATTACTGAAAGAGGGATAGGAAATGGTATTTCTATTGTACTTGTAACCAATATTGTTTCTAGAATACCTCAGGATTTTGCTTCACTTTATGAACAATTCATGAAAAGCAAGACAGTTGCAGTTGCAACTGTGGCAGGGATCATTATTATGGTTATAGTAGTCCTTACGATTGTACTCGTAGTTGCTTTGTATGGTGGAGAGAGAAGAATTCCAGTACAGTATGCTAAAAAAGTACAAGGAAGAAAAATGGTAGGCGGTCAGTTAACAAATATTCCTTTGAAAGTCAATACCGCAGGCGTTATTCCTATCATTTTTGCTTCTAGTTTAATGCAGCTACCAGTTGTTATTTCATCGCTGTTGGGTTCCAATGCAACAGGTGTTGGCGGAACAATTCTTAAGATGTTGAGTTCGTCGAATTGGTGTAAACCTGCAAATTTAATTTATTCTGTCGGATTATTGGTGTATATTTTACTTGTTGTATTTTTTGCTTATTTTTATACATCTATTACATTTAATCCGTTGGAGATTGCTAATAATATGAAAAGACAAGGCGGCTTTATCCCTGGTATTCGTCCAGGAAAGCCAACGAGTGATTATTTAACTAAAATTCTTAATTATGTTATATTTATTGGTGCCCTAGGTCTTATTATTATTGCCGTTATTCCAATTTTCTTTAATGGAGTATTTGGTGCTAGTGTATCATTTGGAGGAACAAGTATCATTATTATCGTAGGTGTGGTACTTGAGACGATGAAGCAAGTCGAATCACAAATGTTGGTTCGAAACTATAAAGGATTTTTAAATGGTTGATAAGTGCATAGCTGTATGAAATACAGCATGCATTAAGGTAAGGCAAAAGAAAACTTTGTCTTACCTTGAATTGCCATTTGTTTTCTGGTTTAGGGAGGTTAAATTATGAAAATAATTATGCTTGGGGCACCTGGTGCCGGTAAAGGGACGCAGGCCAAGATGATAGCAGATAAATTTGGGATTCCACATATTTCAACTGGAGATATATTCAGAGCAAATATAAAAGAGCAGACAACGCTTGGAATGGAAGCCAAAAAATACATGGATCAGGGAGCGCTTGTCCCAGATGAGTTAACGGTTAAAATATTGCTTGATAGAGTAGCTAAGAGTGATTGCAGCAAAGGCTATGTACTTGACGGATTTCCAAGGACCATTCCACAGGCTGAGGTTCTTGATAAAGCAGTAGCTGAGCTAGGTGATAGCATTGATTATGCTATTAATATAGAGGTTCCGGATGCGTATATTATCAATAGAATGTCAGGAAGAAGAGCTTGTGTTGCATGTGGAGCAACTTATCATATCGTTCATGTTCCGACAAAGGTAGAAGGAATATGTGACAGATGTGGCAAAGAATTAACACTCAGAGATGATGATAAGCCGGAAACAGTAAAGAAAAGACTTAGTGTATATCATGATCAAACACAGCCGCTGATTATGTATTATGAGAAGAAAAATATATTGAAAGAAGTAGACGGTACAAAAGACATGAATGATGTCTTCGTAGAGATTGTCAATATCTTAGGAGCATAAAAATGGCTATTACAATCAAATCTGCAAGAGAAATTGAGCTGATGCGGGAAGCTGGAAAAATTCTTAGCTTTGTACATGAAGAAATGGGAAAAATAATTAAGCCTGGCATATCTACAATGGATATAAACCTGTATGGCGAAAAGTTAATCCGAGAAAGAGAATGTATACCAAATTTCTTAAACTATAACGGATATCCTGCTTCCATTTGCATATCTGTTAATGATGAAGTAGTACATGGTATACCCAGCAATAAACGTATTTTGCAGGAAGGTGATATTGTCAGTTTGGATGCAGGTCTGATTTATCATGGATATCATTCTGATGCGGCAAGGACTTATGCAGTTGGCGAAATCACGAAAGATGTACAGCAGTTAATAGATGCAACGAAACAAAGCTTTTTCGAGGGAATCAAATATGCAAAGGAAGGATATTATTTGTTTGATATCTCCAATGCAATTGATGAATATATAGGCAGATTTGGATATGGAATCGTTAGAGATCTGGTAGGTCATGGCATTGGCACAAAATTGCATGAAGATCCACAAATTCCGAATTTTGCTCAAAAGCGCCGCGGTCCAAAGCTGCGTGCGGGCATGACACTTGCTATTGAGCCAATGATAAATGCAGGCCGATATGATGTTGAATGGCTTGATGATGACTGGACAGTAGTATCTGAAGATGGAAGTATGTCTGCTCATTATGAAAACACAATTCTGATTACACACGATGAGCCAGAAATATTGACAATTTAAGAGGTATATTATGGTAGGATGCTTTGCTAAATCTTTGGCTGGACATGATAAAGATGATATTTATATGATAGTTAAGGAAGACGACGAGTATGTTTATCTTGTGAATGGAAAGCAAAAACTATTAAGTTGTCCAAAGAAGAAAAGAAAGAAACATATTCAGATTATTAAAAAATATAGTAACGAATATACAAATGATGAGGAAATAAAAAGAGCGATAAAATTATATCAACAAAATAGGGAGGTAAGTGAATGTCAAAAGCTGATGTAATCGAAATTGAAGGGACTGTAGTTGAGAAACTGCCGAACGCCATGTTTCAGGTTGAGTTAGAAAACGGACATAAGGTTCTTGCTCATATCAGTGGAAAACTGAGAATGAATTTCATCAGAATCTTACCGGGTGATAAAGTAACAATTGAATTATCACCATATGATTTGTCAAAAGGAAGAATTATCTGGAGAGATAAATAAATTGATTATAGTGAAACTATAAGTACTTGATATTTAGCACATAGTGTGTTAAAATATAAAGCGGTCTTTTTGAAAGGAGGGTTTAACGTGAAAGTTAGATCATCAGTAAAACCGATTTGCGAAAAATGCAAAATCATTAAGAGAAAAGGGAAAATCAGAGTTATCTGTGAAAACCCGAAACACAAACAGAGACAAGGTTGAAATAGCTACTTGTCACCGACATTATTTGCCGGATCAGATAGATACTTAGTAATTCTATAAGATTTACGAGCATCTACGATTGATACCGATCCAGAGTGTTGGGTATCGGACAACCGAATGGTCATTTACCGTTCGGCGGCGGTTCTTTTATGATGAAAGAAAAGCCCAGTCAATTTGTAACAGCTTCGCATAGGGATTTAGCGAAGTAAAATTTTTAGCAATATCGCTGTAAAGCGATAGAGAAAGAGAGGAATTTAAATGGCTCGTATTTCCGGTGTAGATTTACCGAGAGACAAACGTGTGGAAATTGGTCTAACTTATGTTTATGGCATAGGAAGAACAAGTGCTACAGCAATTGTTGAAGCAGCAAAAGTTAATCCTGACACACGTGTTAGAGACTTAACAGATGAAGAAGTTAAGAGAATCAACGAAGTAATTGATGGAAGTTATCAGGTAGAAGGCGATCTTAGGAGAGAAATAGCTCTTAATATTAAGAGACTTCAG
>CAZAAC010000103.1:0-5080 GCA_964483155.1 uncultured Lachnospiraceae bacterium
TTCCCTGGCTATATCCGCCCTGGCCGCTTGGTCTGCTTCCCTGGCCGCTCGGTCTGCTTCCCTGACTATATCCACCCTGGCCACTTGGTCTGCTTCCCTGACTATATCCGCCCTGACTTCCTTGGCCACTTGGTCTGCTTCCCTGACTGTATCCGCCCTGGTTTTGTCTTACCCCTCCTGATTGCCCCTGACGAGCATCAGTTCTTCCATAACTGCGATTATCACTATTAGGATTCCCAGAACTACTGTTATTCCCTTGTATATCTGTCCTGCTCTTTTGGTTATTTTCTTGAACTTGTGTGTTCGTTTGACCACTTTGATTTCCCCCCATCGTTTGCTCTGACAAATCACTTTGTTTGGGCTCGATCTTTTCATTTATTACTTCATTATTCTGTCTATTTGCTACATTAGCCTCATTTGCTGTACTGTTAATTGATGCTGTTCTCTCAACATTTGCAATTTTTACAGCTGGTGTTGGTCTGCCTTGCATAACGCCGCTTGCCTGTCTATTTTGAATACCTTGGCTATTGCCTGGCCTTCCCTGATTACTTCCTTGCGCTCTCTGTTCATTGTTGCCTTGTGGTCTTGACATTTGATTTTGACCACCAGAAGCTCTACTATTATGGGGATTGCTAACAAATATTATATTGGGTTTCTTCTTCTTTGGCGCTTCTTCATTATGTTCTTCACCACTCATTTTTTCAGCTGGTTGTTCGACTGGAATGCTTGGTTTTACTGTTTCTTCTTTATTCGTCTGCTTCGTCATAGAATTACCTGCTCCACTTAAAGCTTTTTTCACAATTTCCACCTGTGTATCCTCTAGTGTTGATTGCGCTGCTTTGCCACTTATCCCCTGTGTCTCCAGAAGAGTAATAACCTCTTTGCTGGTTTTATCTATTTCTTTTGCGAGTTCATGTATTCTCATTTTAGCCATTCTATTTCCTCCGTATTATGATAATGTTTCTTTCCCGACTCATCCAAGTGCTTGACAATTGTATTTTTGAATCCTTCGTTTGTCAAAGCAAGTGATGCCCTCATCTCTTTGCCAATTGCATGACCCAGCTCTTCTTT
Source organism: uncultured Lachnospiraceae bacterium (assembly GCA_964483155.1). Lineage (GTDB taxonomy): Bacteria > Bacillota > Clostridia > Lachnospirales > Lachnospiraceae > JAAYYM01. The sequence goes on from CAZAAC010000103.1 coordinate 1,072, forward strand.
CGTTCCGTATTCATACATGAGCACATGATAAAAGTCACACATATTGCGAAACATTTTCTTTGTGTTATCTGAAGCATCTTCTGCAATGATAACTAGCGCCGCTTTTCCAGCTTTGATTTTATTTTCTGTCATGAATTCTCCGCTTGCAATTGCATGCGCTTTCTCTGCGAGACCAAGTAACTGATATACTTTATTATGCTCCACTCTCCTCATACTCCTTTATTAAACTGCCAATTACTTCTTCTGGGATCGTTGTCTTCAAAGAACGTTCCAGCCCTTTTCTTTTAATAGCCATGTCCAGGCACTCCTTTGATACGCATAAATAAGCGCCTCTCCCATTTTTTTTCCCTGTCTTATCCAAAATAATCTCGTCCTCTGCGGTTTTAATGACACGCATCATGTCCTTTTTATTCTTCATTTCACCGCATCCGACACATTGCCTCATGGGGATTTTTTTGGCCATATTACAACCCCTTTCTATCCTGCTGATGACTAATAGTCTTAATTACTCTTCTCGTGTGACTTCTTCTTGCACATCCTCAAGCGCGTAATCATCTTCTTCGTATTCGCCATCATAACCTTCTTCATAATAATCTTCCATTCTAAAGCCTGGCGCATCCTTCGCCTGTGTTTCACTCTTTATATCAATTTTGAAGCCCGTCAGACGTGCTGCAAGCCTCGCATTTTGTCCTTCTTTACCTATAGCCAAGGATAACTGATAATCAGGAACGACCACCTTCGCTGTCTTTGCATCACCATCAGCAATAACAAAAACAACCTTTGCAGGTGAAAGAGCGTTTTCAATCAATATGCCAGGATTTTCATTCCAGCTAATAATATCAATTTTTTCTCCTCTGAGCTCATCTACAACAGTATTTACACGAGAGCCATTCATACCGACACATGCACCTACTGGATCAACATCTGCATTATGAGAAAAAACAGCAATCTTAGTTCTGCTCCCGGCTTCTCTTGCAATACTTTTTATTTCGACTGTTCCATCTCTTACTTCTGTCACTTCTGATTCAAATAATCTCTTGACCAGTTCCGGGTGTGTTCTACTCACTAGAATCTTTGGACCTTTTGTCGTGTCCTTAACCTCTAAAATATATACTTTGATTCTTTCTGTAGGCTTAAGAACTTCTGTTTTAACCTGCTCATTTTCTGAAAGCAGAGCGTCTACCTTGCCGAGATTAATGCTAATATTCTTACCCACATTTCTCTGTACAATACCTGTTACTACATCTTTTTCTTTTCCATAGTATTTATTGTAAAGAACACTTCTCTCTTCTTCACGGATTTTCTGCAATATAACATTCTTTGCATTCTGCGTTGCTATACGTCCAAATTCCTTGCTTTTAATTTCAATTGGAATAGTACTGCCTACTTTAACTTTTTTATCAATCTGCTTTGCTTCTTCAAGGCTGATTTCCATTACATCATCCTCAACCTCTTCAACAACTGTTTTTTCAGCATATACCATAAAATCACATGTTTCATGATTAATCTCTACTGTAATATTATCAGACTTACCAAAGTGATTCTTGCACGCAGTAATCAATGATGATTCAATCGCCTCAAATAACGTTTCTTTACTGATATCCTTTTCTCTCTCTAAAATATCCAATGCTTCCATTAATTCTTTGTTCATTTCTTTATTTCCCTCCTGCTTTATCGCGCTGGACTCTTATGCCCACATCCTTAATATTAAAAGTCAAATGCTAATCTGATTAATGCTATGTCAGACTTATTAAACGTCTTTTCTTCCTCGTTTACAATAATTGTAACAGCATCCTTGCTATAACTCTTCAGAGCACCCACAAATTCCTTTTCTTTATCAATAAATCTGTATGTTCGGATCTCTACGTCTTTACCAATACTTCTTTCATAATCCTTATCCTTTTTTAACAGTCGCCCTAGTCCAGGTGAACTCACTTCCAATATATATGCTTCTGAAATGAAGTCCTCTCGATCTAGTGCTTCCGATAATGCCCTGCTTACAATCTCACAATCATCTATAGTAATACCACCTGACTTATCAATATATGCTCTCAGATATTGATTGGCTCCTTCTTTGACATAATCTACATCTACCAAGTCGTATTTATTTTCTTCTATAATCGGCATAAGTAAAGCTTCTGTTTTTGATTCATACACTTCTTTCTTTGACATTTCTGCACCTCCTATCCATCATACTGTCTTTTACAATTAATAAGAGTGGACCGCTGCCCACTCTTATCCTAATGCTTATATTAACTTTAAATATCTTAACACTAAAACGAGACAAATGCAAGGATTTTCATCATCAATGTACTTTATTTTCCATACTTACTAAAAGCAACATAATTACCAGTATTCATATTGGCTAAATCCATTATGCTTTCTTCTGCAAAATAAAATCCATAGTATGGCGTTATCGTCATTTCATCTATTTGATTTTCTCCATCGATAACACACATCTCGTTATTTAGAACAAGACAGTAATAATTATCCAACTCATACTCTTCTACTCTTTCAAACAGCTCCATCTGCTCATCAAATGTAACCTCATACTCCTCTAGTTCATTGACAATATAGTTTACTGCATCCATACCATTGAATACATGATAGGTACCTGCATAATAATTATCCTCGATGTTTTCAGCTGCTTGATACCAGTGAAATGTACCATCCTCGCCTAATGACAAGATTGATGTATCATCTGCTTCCCACGTCCATCCCGCAACAATGCCCTTCCCCTGTTCTTCATTATAATTCTGTTTCTTTTCTTCTATATAGGTAGCTGCATAAAGGCATGCTTTATTAATATAGGGTAGCAGAACCATCAAAATTCCTATTAAAAATAATACTACTGAAATCGATAACGTAACAATCTCCAGTACACATTTTTTCTTTTGCTTTACCTTCACAATTAATATTACTGCACTTATTAAAAAAAGTAATGCAGCAAATGTCAATAAAATAATACTTATTATCTTCATGATTTTCTCCTTGTTCTGATTTATTTTTTAAATGCTATGCTTTGGCTGATTATTGCTTTTAGCCAAGAATTTTTAGATATATAGTAAGATAGAATTGATTATATAAAAATGTACAGGCTCACCCTACCTGTATCAAATTACATAAATTAGTATAATATAAAAAGTAATATTCTGTCAATCAATAATTGGTTCTTCCATGTGTAATGAGCAGTTCTTCTATGGATTTTCCTCTATATAATGCTTATAAAAAAGTACCTATCTTCATAATTAAATGAAAATAGGTACTCTTCAGGGTTGGGCTGTTATATAAACAGTCATAGTCCGTAGGGGAATCGAACCCCTGTTTCCGCCGTGAGAGGGCGGCGTCTTAACCGCTTGACCAACGGACCGTACTAGGCTATTCTATCTTATCTGTATCGCATTTGCAAGTACTTTTTATAGATTTTTCAATCCTCATCAACAATATCTACTATTACAGCTTTTTGTTTCGCAGCCGCAATGCATTGCCTACAACACATACGCTACTAAAAGACATAGCAAATGCCGCGATCATAGGACTTAATAATACGCCGCTCATAGGATATAAAATACCTGCCGCTATTGGTATCCCAAGGCAATTATAGAAAAGCGCCCAAAACAGGTTTTGCTTAATTGTTTTGATTGTAGCATGACTCAACGACAATGCCTTCATGATATCCCGCAAATCATCTTTCATCAACACAACATCTCCTGCATCTAATGCGATATCACTTCCCCCGCCTATTGCAATTCCGACATCTGCCTGTATCAATGCTGGTGCATCATTAATACCGTCTCCCACCATACATACTTTCCGTCCACTTTCCTGTTTTTTACGAATCACCTCTGTTTTATTTTCTGGTAAAACACCTGCCACCACTTCATCAATTCCAAGTTGTTTGGCAATGGCATCCGCTGTCATTTTGCTGTCTCCAGTTAACATAACAACATCAATCCCTTTTTGCTGCATTTCTCGAATCGCTTCTTTGCTTGTATCTCTTACGACATCA
>CAZAAC010000104.1:0-5006 GCA_964483155.1 uncultured Lachnospiraceae bacterium
AAAGAACGTCTGTGATTTTCTCACAAACGTTCTTTTTTTTATCGAATAAACATTTAAAAAATAGGATCAAACCACAAACTTCTTAACCTCTTCATGCAGAGTAGACGATATAGAAACACACGTTTCGACGGCCTGTTTGATTACCGTAGACATACTCATAATATCTGAAGAACGCTGAGCAATATCTGTTGTTCCAAGGGCACCCTCGTTCGTTGCATTACGGATAGATTCAATAGAGTCCATTACATTATCAATGGAAGCAATTAACTCTTCCGATGTGGCACTAAAATCAGTAACGAGAGAATCTATCTCAACGGCATCAGCATTGTATGTTTCTGCGACGGTTCGAAATGTATCGTAACTTTTCATAACATCGGTTGCAACAAAATCTAAAAGCCGCTCTGAATCATTAGATAGATTTTTGACTGCAGCTGTTACTTTGTTAGTTACTTCCTGAATTTTCACAACAGTAGACTTTGATTTTTCTGCAAGTCCCCTTATTTCATCGGCTACTACTGAGAAGCCTCGTCCTGCTTCCCCGGCTCTTGCTGCTTCAATTGCTGCGTTCAACGCTAAGAGGTTGGTTTGATTTGTAATGCTCATAATGGAAGAAGATAATATCTCAATCTCTTCAACCACCCTGGCGTCTTGCAAGGCTTTTTCAAGACCAGATTTAATATTGGTATGCATTTGAGTTGTTTCTTCACTCTGCCTTTGTGTTTGTTCTTTAATATCTTGTGCACGACTGTGAATTGCGGCTGCCTGTTCAGCACCTTCTTGCGCCCTTACTGCAATATTTTTTGTTGCCATATTGATTTCAACAGTAATTTGACTGATAGAGTCGGAAGTCGCAGCTGTCTCTTCCATACTTGCAGCAAGCTGCTCTGTGGTTGCTGATACGCCTTCAATGGACTCAGTCTGAAGATAAATATTTTTTTCTATTTGCGCTACTGTTTCATTCAGAGCTGCTTCTGTCTCCTTGACGCCTTTGACAAGTTGCTTAATCTCTTCCTGCATTCTATATAGTGTCTGTCCCAAAGCGCCAAGATCATCCTTTCGTCTGGTCAATTTTTTCGGCAATTCCTGTGTAAAATCGCCTCTTGAAATTGGTTCTAAGAATAAACTGGCGGCTTTAATGGAACTGCTTATATCAATGCTAATGGAAATCGCAATACTTCCGACAATTACTAAAAGTGCCGAAATGATAATAATAAACATCACAACAGACTCAAGAATTGCCTTTTCAGCAACATCCCTTTGTACTGCAATATATTCATCAATATAATCGGTATAATTACCTGTTCCAACGACCCAGTTATATGGTTCAAATAATAGGCTGTAGGATCTCTTTGGAGAAGACTCTGTTTCTCCTTCTTTCGGGAACATATAATCTGTATAGCCTCCACCTTCTTTTTGCCCAGCTGCTATGATTGCTTTGATAATCTCAAACCCATTTGTATCCTTTAAACCTATCCTGTTGGTTCCTTCTGCTTCTTTCCCAAGCAATACAACATTCGTTCCATCTATGGTATCAATCCAGAAATAGCCACCATCTTTATATCGCAAGTCTCTTACAAGGTCTGCTGCTAATTTTTTGGCCTCTTCCTCGGTGTATAGTCCTTCCTGCTGATCATCATAAATAATCTGCAATAAAGATATTACGTTGTTCACCTGCTCTTTAATATTAGTATCATAATCTGTACGAATGGATTCTTCCAAAAGTGCAATGGAGCTAACTCCAGCAGACTGCATACTAATAAGCGATATTAGACCAGCAACTAACATGGTGATAAGAATCGAAAAAACAAGTATCAACATCTTGACTTTTACTTTCAGGTTTTCATAGAAGGCCCTCCTCGGAATTATTTGACATTTTACAGAGCAACAATTATATCACGAAATTATATTTCGAATTGTAAAACAAAATTGTAACATGAAATTGTAACACAAAAATTATAACACAACAATCACAATGCAACAATTATAATAACACAATTAAATGAAAATGTTAGTAATAACAATTAATTAACTGAAAAAAATAAAGAAATCAGAACATATAAACAAATAAAGCAAATATAAATGTAAAACTCAGATTGCTGACACTGGATGTTAGAAAAGACGAAAAATTTAGAAGCAAATACATTTATTTGGACTTGTATTATTAAGAAGAGTATAATCATTTTTGTGGAACATTATAAAGAAAAATGCGAGGAGTTTATGATATGCAAGGGTACAACTGCATTATGGTTTTTAGCCTAGATGATGAAAAAATACTTTTTTGTAAAAGAACAAAAGATCCATACATGGGGTTATATAATTTGGTGGGTGGAAAGATAGAAAAGGATGAAGATGGTTTTGTAGCAGCGTATCGTGAATTAAGAGAAGAGACAGATATTGATTCAAAGGATATTCAGCTCAGCCATATGATGGATTTTACCTACTATAATCAAAACTGTTATGTAGAAGTTTATGTGGGAAAAGTGAATGTGGAAGTTACCTTAATTGATGAGTTGCATCCTCTAGAATGGTTATCAGTAAACGAAAACTATTTTGATAGTACAAAGTTTGCCGGAGAAGGAAATATTGGTCATATGGTCGAGCAAGTCAGGATTTATGGAGTGGGGAAAAAATAATGTTAGGTGGAGAAAAATATGACTTATGATTTAAACAAAGAGATTCAGGAGGCTATAAATGCAGGGGAGCGTGCCTTAGTAAGCCTTAATGAAGCACAAGGATATTTGAACAGTGCTGGCAACTGGGGAATCGTTGACATCCTTGGCGGCGGCTTGATTACGGATTTGATTAAGCATTCCAAGCTAAATAATGCAGGGCAGTGTATGGAAACAGCAAGGCTGGATTTGCGTCAATTTCAACAGGAACTGGATGATGTGGATGATTATTTGCCAAATATTCAGGTAGGAGATTTCCTGGTATTTGCAGACTTTTTCTTTGATGGATTAATTGCAGATGTATTTGTACAGTCAAAGATTGGTGAAGCTAAGGAACAAGTTTCGGAGGCAATCTTTCGCGTGGAGAGTATTGTAAACAGATTAAAGGCAGAATTAGGTAATCAATAAAAATGGTGGGTGAATGTGGCATTATTTATTATTACTACCAATTGTAATTATTGAAAAAGCGACAGAATGATTTGATATACTTGGAGGTAGAGTATGAAGCGTGAACTTGGAATAGCGAGATGCGGACTTGCCTGCTGTTTATGTTCTGAAAATGTAAACTGTGCAGGGTGTAATTCGGGAGAATGTCCTGATAAAGATTGGTGTGAGAATAGAAAGTGTTCTATTCAAAATGAAATTGATCATTGTTATGATTGCAAAAGAGATTGTAAAAAAGGATTGCTGCAAAAACTGAAACCATATGCATTCACATTATTTGCAAAGAGGTATGGAGAGAAGGCATTGCTTGACTGCCTTGAAGAAAATGAAAAGAATGGAATTGTATATCACCGGGAAGGAATTTATGGAGATTATGATGATTTTGGTGATGCTGAAATGTTAATTGCATTTATAAAGACAGGAAAAAAACAATGAAGAAAATCAAAATAGGAATGCTTAAAGCAATTGTACTATGCACGCGATACAAAAAAATGAGCGAAGAGGAACAAGCTACAATTCGGGATACGCGCCTAAGGCAGATGGTGGGGTGGGCACGAGAAAATAGTCCCTACTATGCACAGCTTTACAAGAGTGTCGGAGCAGATTTTCAGTTGTCCGATCTGCCGCCAGTCAACAAGCTTGACCTCATGGCACATTGGGATGAATGGGTGACGGATAAGACAATCACGCTTTCTGAGGCCAATGAATTTATGTGTAACCTTGACAATATTGGACGGAAATTTAAGGGAAAGTATCTATTGTTCACCACTAGCGGCTCAACAGGAAACCCTCTGGTAGCTTTGTGTGACAGTACAACGAATCATGTGATGGGCGCAGTTAATGTCATGCGATCCTTTGCTCGAAAAAAAGATATGCATACGCTTATTAAACGCGGTGGAAAAACAATTGGAGTTTTTGCTACTGGTGGTTTTTATCTCGGTTACAGTTCGGTACGTGCACGCCTTCTCGCAATGCCTTGGAAAAAGCGGCAAATGGCAGTTACCAGTGCATTGCTCCCCATTGATCAAATTGTGGAGAAACTGAATGTGTTTCAGCCTGCAATGCTGGGTGGCTACCCTTCAAACTTAGAACTTCTAATAGAAAAGCAACAAAGCGGACAACTTCATATCTCACCTGTAATGATTATGACGGGTGGGGAGTATCTCTCTGACGAGCTGCGGGATAAGCTCTCAAAAGCCTTTGGCTGCTATGTGCAAACTTCTTATTCCTGCACAGAGGGCGGTACGATTGCCTGTGAATGTACCGAGCAACATTTTCACATTAATGAGGACTGGGTCATTGTTGAGCCAGTAGACGAAAATAACTGTCCTGTTCCGGCCGGTATGCAAGCAGATAAAATACTGCTGAGCAATCTGTTTAATTTTACGCAGCCATTTATTCGATATGAAGTAACGGACCGCGTGGTGTTACATGATGAACCTTGCAAATGTGGTAATTCTTCGCGGTGGCTCACCTTGGAGGGCCGTACAGATGATGTGGTGAGTTTTCTGCAAAATGGAGTTGAAATAAAACTTGCACCGCTTGCAATCTATGCTACGCTCAAAGAAGTACATGAACTGCGCAGATTTCAGTTTATTGCTCATTCGAATCATGCGGAACTACGGCTTGAGCCTGTGGAAGGCTTTACGGAACGAGAGGTGTTTGATAAGGTGAAGACCGTGCTGGAGAGATTTTTCTCAATGCACGGATTAATGAATATTGATGTAACGCTTTCCGACGAGAAACCAAAACAGGAAGCCGGCAGTGGTAAGTTCAAGCATATTATCAGAAAGGAAGCTGAACTCCCGCAGTAAAGTTACATTCATAAAAGTACTCAATGACAACTCTCGAATATTGAATCCTAGTGCATTGAATGATATAATAAAAGATATA
>CAZAAC010000105.1:0-4802 GCA_964483155.1 uncultured Lachnospiraceae bacterium
CTGGGGGCATAATACTTCCCTGTTTATCATAGTTTTCGAAATCTTCTGTAAATGCAATTGATACAGTAGGTCCCTTTCGTGAAAATGATGTATACGCTATAATCCAGTTTTTTGTTTCTTCCATATATGTGATTCTGGGATCTTCTATTCCCCATGTCTCTTCTGGAAATAAATCTGGCTCGGCTACAATAGATGGTTCTTTATCAAATGCCCACTCTGTGATTCCATCTTCGCTGATTGCTCTTGCAAGATGTGAAAAACCCTGCCTGTCTTCTGCTCTTGCTAATAATAAGGTTTTGCCTGCATACATCGTTGCTGCTGGATTAAATATGGTATGCACCGGATATGGCAAATCCTTTGCCGTAATAATTGGATTATAGGGACTTCTTTTAAAAAGGTCCGGGTAGGAGTTATCTTCTTCGTTTAAAAGTGTCGGATTATATAATTTCATTTGTACCTCCCTGCAGCGTATGCTGCGCTTCATTATTTTCATTTTTTCCCAAATAAAAAGTGGCTCTCTAAAATGAGAGATCCACTCTAAAGGATATATATTCAGTTTCAAACATTCTGTCAAGTCATTTTGAGTGAATGCGTCTTTCCCATCTATAGTTTATAATAAATTCATTATACACCCAAAACATATCCGCTGTCAAATTCTGAAAATTTTCGGATAGCACTATTTTAAGCGCACATTGTCAATCAAAATGTCACCTTTTGTTCTATCTTGAAATAAAATACGAATCTTACATATGTCTGCCTGATCAAACGCCACTTCTTTTGCCATAAATCCATGGATAGGCAAACTAACCGTTTGGAACTGATGCTTATACTCGGTTTTACCGGACAAAAATTGTACCTTTCCGAGCTTCACCGGCAAAGCTGGATAAACAGTCTCATAATCACCTGTAGACAAACTTACCGTTTGTCCACTGCCATCCGTTAATATAACTATTACTTCCAAATTTGAAATATTATCTGAAAGTTCACTTTCGTTCCTATCGCAAATATCAAACAGCAGTTCTCCATCCTGCATATTCTGACTCGGAATTGTAAAAATAACTTCAGCTTCCTTCGTATCATTCCACTTTAGATTGAGCGCATTATTCTTATGATTTCCACCTGCAATATTATTTGAGCTTTGAACCAGCCCCTCTGACCATTCTGTCATATTTAAGGTTTGAATCATACCTTCTCCTAGAGTAGTTGTCTCTAAATTAGAATCTTCTTCAAAATCACATATCACCTTCTCATCAGAAGTCTCATATTGTGAAATATAAACCGTCTTCGGAAGGTACATACTATATTTACTATAATCGGTAAACAAATCCCGATAGGTATCCTCCCCTAAAAGTGTAGTATCCAAGAATTCCTTCGTATACAGTTTGCAAATTGTCTGCTGTTCCTCCTCTGAAATAAAGTTGCCCACATTCAGCCATGTTGAAAGAGGTGCTGGCATATCAAATTGCCCCCATTCACTGTTAAATTGTCCATGATTAACACCCGCAATATAGAGAGATGATTTTATATATTTTTTATTTGAAGTCTCACTAAATGTTACATTCTTATACTGAGTATTTCCCATAAACACGCATATATCCTGGTCATTCGCTCCCTGCAAAAGCAGATAATTTATGTCGCTTAATTCCACATCATGGTCAGCAGGTCTATATTGATCCACTGTAGGAGCAATCGCTATAACTGACTGAATATTGAAATGATAATCAAACTTCTTAGTTCCATTTTCAGGATAGACATCATAATGATTAAATAAATACGCTATCGACACTGCTTCACCACCACGGGAATGCCCTGCAATGGCAATCTTATCATAATTCATTTTTCGGAACAGCGGATTTTTCTCCTCCACGTTATAGGTTGCAAACTGCTTTATATTTTCGAGCAGTAAAACAGCACGTCCATCGTTCTCTTCACTCAAATTATTTAAAACATTTTCATCCACAGATATTACTACGTACCCATGGGATGCCAGATACTCACCTAAATAAGCATATCCCAAATAGGAATCTGTCGCAATAGTATGGTTTCCGTGAATCATAAATAACACAGGACAGTTAGAGGCCTCCACAGGATACCACACTTTTCCTGCAATTGGGGCCTCCTTCACGCTATATTTTTGCATCAATTTATGGTACATTCCGTTAATTTTGGTAGCTTCGTTCACATATGCAGATAAATCCACGGTCTGCGTTCTTAATTCAGTTTCGGTATCAGAATCAGGACCATAATCCATGGTTGCCACTGTATAGCTTCCATTTTCAAGATTCGCTGCAAATCCTTCTATTTCTCCATCATGAATTGCCTCTTGAACCTGCTTGTTACCATCTACATATTTTGCAATATAAGCATCTGTAAAACCCTTATTTCCCATAAACACCAGAAATGTAAAAAGCACTGCGCCTGTTACTCCAACAGTCACAAAAATCGTTGGTGACTTGACTTTATTATGACACAGTGCGTAGAAGCTTCTCCCAAAAAGTACCAAAGCAATCCCCACAACAATGGCAAAGCAAATAGCACCCACTATATCATTTCCACTACAACCTATTATTCCCATAATTGTTAATAGAAACAGAATAGTAGTCACATACAACAAATTACGAATACCATTTTTCAATAATAAATGAAACAAAACATCCAGAATAAAGTATGCAACTGTGCTAACTATCAAAGTTGCGATTACTGCCACAATAGATGCCAGCCATGGAATTCTAAAATTACCGTAAGCAAAAATTCCTGCTATCAGGCAGAGAACAACCATCGTTACCCAATAAACACCGGGATTGGAATTTTGAAAATTTCGGTTTACATAATTCTGCATCTTTGTCTTTGTATTACCTGTTTTTTCTTTTATCCATTTAAGCAGATGCTTTATCCTCATCATTTTCTAAAATTCCACCTTATTTTCTTTTATTTTGAAGCTGGGAAGTATTTGCGCAAAGCATTCGCAAGTCCTGGAATAGGTAATGTCTGTAGCCAGATATGTCCAGGCCCCGTGACAGTTGTGATAAAAAGACCTTCTCCTCCAAGAACCATATTCCCAAGCCCTTTTACTGTCTCTACATTCATCTGGACCGTTTCTTCCATTGCCGCTAGATAACCTGTATCAATCTGCATTTTCTCTCCCTGTGCCAGATCATACTCGACAATACTGCCATCTATCTCTAAAAACAGCATACCTTGGCCCAAAAACTTCTGCATAATAAAACCTTCACCGCCGAAAAAACCGACTCCGATTTTTTGTTGAAAAAACAATTCAAAATCAACCCCTGCTTCCGATGCCAAAAAAGCTGATTTCTGTGCAATAATAGACTTTCCGCTTTCAATATTGATTGCCAGAATATTTCCTGGCACGCTTGCACCAATCGATATGCTACCCGCTCCATTTTCAGCAGTATATGTATTCTGAAACATCGCTTCACCAGAAATTGCTTTTGAGAACATCTTTCCAAGTCCTCCTCCGCTCGTCTGCATTGTAACGTTTGTTGATTTCCATGCCATTCCACCTTTTTGGCATATTACTGATTCTCCTGCGTTTAATCCAATTGATACGACCGGAAAGGGTGTTCCTACTATTTCATATTGCATATACATTCCTCCTCTTAATTTCTAATCGATAATGTTGCACATTTATTTACAGTTAATTTATTATAGCTTTATCTTACAATACTTTCAATCATATAAAAAGAAGTTCCTCCAATTCTTATCCTGATAAGAACCTTCAAAACTTCTTTTTTATGTTTTATTCACACTACTTTCAAATCGGAGTGACTAGATTCGAACTAGCGGCCTCCGCCTCCCTAAGACGGCGCTCTAACCAAACTGAGCCACACCCCGTTATATATCTCATACTTTTACAGAACGTCACGAAATGTATTATATAATGTTTTAAGAACGTAGTCAAGCCTGAATTCACAGTGTTATCACTTCTATATTCCACTCTCCAGCCGCACATATGGCTAGTTTATAATTATCTTGTGTCGGAATCATTTTTGCAAAATACTGGTTTGGGTTTATGCTTTGTCTGTAGGTGATTCTCTCTCCAAGACACACCTCAAATTCATTTAACCGCAGTCTCATACCAAGACCTGTTACTTTCATAAAACTCTCTTTTAGAACCCAGTAAGTATAAAATTGCTGTCGCCTCTCATCAGCTCCATCTATACTTATAATATGCTTATATTCGTTTGGTGTAAAAAAATGTTCCGCAATATTTTCTTTCATTTTTCTGCACTGTTCAATATCTATGCCCACTGGAATATCCGAAATAGCACATACCGTATACTCACCTGAATGCGACAAATTAAAATGGATATGCGGATAATCTGTTAAATATGGCTTTCCCTCTTCTGTGGAACCCTTCTCCAGATCCATTATCTCAACTGAATCATTGACCGGTATATGTATATCCGGATACCGTTCTTTCATTGCATAATTCAATAGAAATCCTGCACAAAGTGAACGCTTTTTATCAGCCTCAAATTTAAATCGTTCTGCTTTTTCCCTTCGCTTAATAGATAAATAGTCCTCTGCATGCCCTGGCAATAAAATATTGTTAAGCCTGATTGTATCCTGTTCAAATTCTATATGATTTATATTTATGGTATATATGACAATTAAATGTTTACTCATCTCATCTGCCTCTTCTCTAATTTTGCTGTCTTAATATGTTCGGCAGTTATTTCATGAGAACTGTATCTTGCCTCCTCATATACCTGTGTTAATTTTCCCACAGAGACATCACCATCCCCCCATTGCTCGATATCAACTGCTCTTTCGATCGG
>CAZAAC010000106.1:0-4442 GCA_964483155.1 uncultured Lachnospiraceae bacterium
CTAATATTGCAAAGATGAATACGAGAATTCCTGGTAACACTAAACTAAAAATAATAAGCTTATTGCTATATAGTTTTTTCATATCCAATCTCCTTTCTTATAATAATGGCTACCTAAATCTTTTCTTTAGGTAGCCATATTCTTAAACTGTTTTTTACATTCTAATATTCCTATTTACAGGATGCTTCAAGAGCACTTAAAAATTCTTCTGTTGTTTCTGTACCGTTAGAAACACTTTGAATCTCGCTTTCTATAACTGCTTTAAATGATGATAATCCACAGTCATTTAAAGGCGTTCCTGAAACACTAGTTGCTGTATTAACGATATCAGTAAATACGTTTTGAAGTTCTGTTTCATTACCTGTCATATAAGGTGATTGATCTTGTGCAGACATACCTACTCCATTTTCCCAACCGTATTTTGATAATTTATCAGGTTGGTACATGTAGTTAAGGAATTTGATTGCTTCTTCTTTTACTTCTGAAGCTTCAGAAACTGCATATCCGCCGCCATTCCATGCTGCTATATCTGTTTGTTTACCAACGCCATCAGCAAGTGCTGGCATTGTAAATGCTCTGATATTTGTGCGTACTTCTTCTGGAATATCTTTATTTAAAGCCATCGAAGATTCCCACGCGCCCATATAGAACATTGCAGCTTGCCCATTTGTGAAAAGGTTCATTGCAGTACCATAATCTTGTGTGTCATAACCTGTTTGAAATAAATTTGCATCTGCTGTTTGCACTAATAAGTCTGTAGCCTTTGTAAATACTGGATCTGAAAAATCTCCCGTTGCTACTGCATTAGCAATGATATCTTTGCTGTTTCCGTTAATTCTGATCATTAAATCTGTCAGATAAATTGCCATTGGCCATCCATCTCCACCATCCATCGCAACCGGTACAAATCCTGCATCTGTAATGACTGGTGCTAAAGCAAGTAATTCTTCATATGTCGTTGGTAATTCCCATCCATTATCTTTAAATAATTTTTCATTATAGAAAAATGCCATAACGTCTGTGTTTCTTGGAAGTCCATATAATTTACCATCTTTTTTGAATCCGTCTAGGGATCCTGGGATAAACCCATAATCTGCATAATCTTCTTCGTTTAATTGTGTCAAAATGCCTGCATCCAAAACTTCATTTAAGAATGATGGTTGTCCCCATATGCTGACAACATCTGGCATTCCATCCATTGCATATGCTTTAAATTTTGTTTTATAAGCTTCTTCGTCTAATGCTTCCACTTCGATTGTAACGTTTTGATTTTCTGTCATGTACTCATCAATAATTAACTGTTCCACTAAACCTTGACCATTTTTTCTGTCTGGTAAATTAGAAAAAACTTTTAGTGTAACTGGTTCTGTAGATACACCTTCTTCAGTTGCTGCTTCCTCTGCTACCACTTCCTCTGTTGCTGCATCCCCTGTTGCTTCTTCTGTAACTTCTTTTTTATTTTCGCTGCTACAGCCTGCAAGCATAGAGGCTGTCATTGCAAACACTAGTAATGATGCCAAAAGTTTCTTTTTCATTTCTATTCCTCCCAAAATAATAAAACGTTGATTTGTATCATCCATTGGATTATAAGTAGTATAACATCCATTTTTTTTGCAATATAGATACCAATCTTATAAAAGAGTGTATTATTTACGAAATTTTTGGAATCATTACTAGATAGGGGCTTAAAAAGGCAGTCTTTAGAAAGTAAACTTTATTGAAGGTTCCTGCTCCAGTAGTCATCTATTATCATTAAGCAATTCATTGATTATTTCTTGAACAGGAAATATAATAGATGAAAAGAATTAAGGTAAGGAGGTATTGCATATCAAAAACTATATTCATAAGCATAGACTTCTTGGTGTAATGGTGGCGGCAATCTTAACGGTGTTCACATTGATGTTGCTTGTCCGCCTTCCGGTCAGGTCAGAGATCCTCACGGTTTCAGAAAAAAAGGGGGTGTATGATTTGAGTAAAATCAAAGATTTGAATCACTCCGCCATCCGACTCCTTCCTGGCGATACCTACTATCCGAATATATATCTGTCTCCAGAAACCGTTGAATCCGCAACTCCCGTAAGTACGGATGAATTTCGCACACGCCGCGCCGACTATCTTACGCAGCAGTTTATCCTGCTTTTACCAGATGATGCTATGTATACCCTGACTTTTCAGCTTTCAGGGCGCCATGCCATGTGTATTTATGTAAATGGAAAACTAGCCGGTAAAACCGGACAACTCGGCATAACAAAATCGGACACGGAAGTATGGGAAAATAATATTACAGTAAACGCCTCTGCCAAGGATGGAAAAATGGATATCCTCCTCCAAAGTGCACAGTTCTATCACGCTAAGAGAGGGGCATCCCTTGCTGAGCTAAACATCGGCAGGCAGGGCATATCCACCGACCCTTTTGCCAAGGGAAGAGTTAAGGGGCTGTTGGTCATGGGTGGAGTAATGAGTGCAGCAGTATCACTTTTAAGTATTTATCTTCTGTTGGCACGCGCAAAAGCAACCTTGTATTTTGCGCTGGCCTGTATTGCCATGACTCTGCGAGAAGCCATCCAGAGTCAGGCATGGATCTACTTTCCCCTTCAAGGAAATGTTTCTTTTATGCTGGAATATTTAAGCCTTGTTTTACTGACTATTTTCCTCACCTTGTATCTCTCACAATATGCAAATAATAAGCTATTAAAAAGCATCCAATTTCTAGCTCTTGCCGGTTCTGGCATTTATGGACTGTGCATCCTGCTTGGAGATTCCCTTTTTTATACATCAGTGCTTATTTATTACCAGATTCTGATACTTTTATGCATTATCCCCGGAGTTGGCGGTCTGTTTTTCAAAATACGCCGTCCAAACAAAGAACAAGCAGTTTCACTCTATGGGATTGGTGTCTTCTTCCTCTCTGCCGTGGCAGACATTATCATGTATCTGGATATCTTTGGAGAAACAGAAATCAACAAACCGGTCAGTGAAGCGACCATGTTGATTTTTGCACTGATACAGGTTATCTCCCTGTATCTGATGAATCATCGGGTACTTTTGGAGACGAATGAGGCAAAACAAAAGTTGCTTACAGAAAAAACAACGCTAGAGGAACTAAATCATCTGAAAACCGAGTTTTTGGGTAATGCTTCTCACGAATTGAAAACTCCTCTGACCGTCATATCCGGCTATGCGCAAACGGTGAAGCAGCTTTCTGAAAAGTCTGAGTCTCCTATCAGTTCAGAGGTTTCTCGTCGCATGACTTTGATTTCTTCGGAAGCAGAGCGGCTCTCACTAATGGTCAGCCAGATGTTAGACGTAACCCAAATGGACGAGGGGCGCATGGTCATGGAACCAAAATATTGCTATGCTGAGGAGATTATCCATTCTGCTGTAAGCACCTATTATCCCATTCTGAACAAAAACCGTAATCGACTGAACATCTGTATTGAAAATGACCTGCCACCAGTTTATGCTGATTCTGCACGTCTTTCTCAAGTCATTGTAAACTTGATTTCTAACGCAGTGCGTTTTACAGAGGATGGCGTGATTTCCGTATCCGCAAAGCGGAAGGAGAACGAGTTACTTATCTGCATATCGGACACAGGATGCGGTATCGCGGCGGAGCGATTACCACAAATTTTTGAACGTTATATCAAAAAAAGAAAATCCGGTGACAATCAGGACACCGGCACTGGATTAGGGCTGTATATCTGTAAATATATTGTAGCGCAGCACGGCGGAATCATATGGATTGAATCCGAAGTAGGACACGGAACCTCGGTATTCTTTACTCTACCCGGCAAAGACTAATACCGCACCTTACAGAACATATATGTGTTTTTTTCCGAGCTCGTCAGCTCGAACCAACTTTCTTCGTCAAAATTCATTTTTCTACGCAAATTAGATACATGAGTCTTGATCGTATCAGAAGCACCAAGAGAAGGTTCACCCCACGCACGGCGATAGATCTCATCAAAGGTAAGCCGCTGACCAGCATAAAGTACAAAGCAACCCAACAGCTGCAATTCCTTCAAAGTTAAGGCAATATGGATTCCGTCCAACACGGCTTCTCCCGCAAGAAAATCCACCTTCAACGGCGGAAGCTCAAGGACTCCTGCAGATGTATTTCCGCACCTGCGCAACTGGGCTGTCACCCGTGCACTTAAAACATTCAGATCATAAGGCTTTGTAACATAGTCATCCCCTCCCTTTAACAAACCCCTTACAACACTCTCATTTTCATCCATGCAAGTCAGGAAGATGATGGGAGCATTTGTTTTTTGCCGAAGTTCGGTGCAAAAATCAAAGCCATTGCCGTCCGGCATCATAACATCCAGAAGAATCAGGTCAGGAGAATGCTCCTCCAGTTGAAAGCGTGCCTGTGCAAGTGTGGAGGCACAAATCACCTGATAACCCATACCTTCAAAAAATCCACGGTTAATTTCAAGTAC
>CAZAAC010000107.1:0-4360 GCA_964483155.1 uncultured Lachnospiraceae bacterium
AATAATGAAGCCACCATTGCAGTTGTTAACAAAACGCTTAATAATTTCTTTTTCACTTTTGTGTTCCTCCTCTGAATATAAAACATTATTTGGTTTCCTCTTACTTACGTAAGATCTATATTAATATCCCTTTATAAAGTGATACCAATACCATTATGATATTTAATGAATCATTCCTACGGATCCACCTTTTAAAACTGTTCCTTCTATTACAATCTTTTCAATCAAAGTGGTTTTAGGATTTTCAATTAAACGAATTAACCTTTCAGCTGCTATCTTACCAATTTCCTTTGTGTCCTGTTGCACAGTTGTAAGTTTTGGTTCCATAATTTGCGATACATATGTTCCGTCATAACCAACAACCGATATATCTCTCGGAATCTTAAGTTTTTTCTCTTTAATCGCATTGATACCGCCAATACAAGAATAGTCATCTGGGTAAATAATGCAGGTTGGAGGATTTTTTAATTCCAGCAACTCTTTTGTAAGTGCTGCTGCCTTCTCAGGATTTCTATACCGCCCTACTCTCACATATTCATCTGGGATATCGATGCCTAGTTTCTCCGATGTCCTATAAAAACTCCCAAGACGATTCTTTGTAACTGCTGTATCATCTCCATGAATATAGGCTATCTTTCTGTGACCATTTGCATATACATATTGTAGCAAATCTTGCATTCCCTTAATATTGTCTGAAACAACAGCTATTCTATAGTCGAATACATGATCGATTGTAACAACGGGCAATTCACTATGTATCAATTCCACTACATCTGGATCATAAAAATCTACACAAGCAATTACCACTCCATCCACACCGCGATACAAACTATGTTCAAGATAAGACATTCTTCCCTTTTGTCCATTACAGTTAATAAATGTAATATCAAATCCATTAAGCTCTGCGGTTACTTTGAAACTGTCAAGTACATGTGAAAAATAGTCATGTGTCAAGCCGCTTCGTCCTTCATCAACAAATAGCACTCCTATATTGTATGTACGCCTTGTTTTAAGGGCCCTTGCTGAAGAATTAGGAAAATATCCCATTTCTTTTGCTGTTTCTTTTACTTGACGCTTCGTAATAATACCAATATCATCATGATCATTTAACGCTTTACTAACAGTTGCAACCGAAACACCACATTTGGCTGCTATATCTTTCATCGATACCATTATTGGTATTCCTCCTCAGCCTCAGCCTCAATCTGCACAGTACCGTTTAGCTTAAAGACTTAATCGTTTGCGTAAATTTATTATATTACACATCTTACATTTTTACAACACTTTTTATATTATTTTTGTACATTTTGTACTTTTTGCACAAAAACAGATACTTTGTTTCGTCTCTTTTATCATATTAGGGGGCTTGATTTATCAATTATTGCTACAATATACAATTATTTACTTAAACCTTTACGTTGACTTTCGCTATCTACTAATGAATGAATTTTATCCATTTATTTTTATCATTTCAAAAAAAATATTCTCGTAACACTTGTATTTACTGTACTCTCACATTTTGTATTGATTTTATGAATACTATCATGTATAATTCTGCATAGAAACGAGAAATCTGTAAATTGACTTAATCGATTCACTATTGTTAGCGTTTGTTACTTAAAATCTATAATTGTACGATTGGAGAGTGTGCTATGAAATTTGGTTACTTTGACGACAGTAATGCAGAATATGTCATTACTACCCCTAAAACTCCGCTTCCATGGATTAATTACCTTGGCTGTGATGAGTTCTTTTCATTAATTTCAAATACATGTGGAGGATATAGTTTTTGCAAAGACGCAAAGCTTCTTCGTCTTACACGTTATCGTTATAATGATG
This sequence comes from uncultured Lachnospiraceae bacterium, assembly GCA_964483155.1. Taxonomy (GTDB): domain Bacteria; phylum Bacillota; class Clostridia; order Lachnospirales; family Lachnospiraceae; genus JAAYYM01. Next base: position 1,840 of record CAZAAC010000107.1, read on the forward strand.
TACCTGGCGATGTAAATGGTAAATATTTCTATATTAAAGATGGCGAAAATATTTGGAACATTGGCTGGCAACCTTCTAAAACAGAATTAGATTCTTATGAGTGCCGTCATGGTCTTGGATATAGCCGTTTTGCATCAAGTAAAGATGGCCTCAAAGCATCCTGCCTAGCTTTTGTCCCTATGAAGGATACATGTGAAGTAAATCGTGTAACCTTGACAAACGACTCTCCTCATGCAAAAAGTATTTCATTATTTTCTTATGTGGAGTTCTGTTTATGGAATGCAATGGATGATATGACAAATTTTCAGAGAAATCTGAATATTGGAGAAGTAGAAATTATTGATTCTACGATTTATCATAAAACTGAGTATAGGGAACGTCGAAATCACTATGCAGTTTATTCAGTTAATAGCAAGATAGATGGGTTTGATACAAGCAGAGACGAATTTTTGGGGCAATACAGAGGTGCCGACAAACCGTTAGCAGTAGAAAATGGTCAATGTACAAATTCTGTTGCAAGTGGTTGGGCTCCAATTGCTTCTCACCAAATAAATGTGGTTTTAGCCCCTGGCGAAAGCAAATCATTTGTTTTTGTACTTGGTTATGTTGAAAACAAATCCGATGAAAAGTGGGAATCACACGGAATTATAAATAAGAAACCTGCTGAAGCAATGCTGGCACGTTATCAAACAGATGAAGATATTGACAGAGCATTTAGTGTCCTAAAGAATTATTGGAAAGAATTACTTTCAAAATATACAGTATCCTCATCAAATGATAAAGTGAACCGCATGGTCAATATATGGAATCAGTATCAGTGCATGGTAACCTTTAATATGTCACGTTCTGCTTCTTACTATGAATCAGGTATCGGCCGTGGTATGGGCTTTCGTGATTCTTGCCAAGACTTGCTAGGATTTGTGCACTTAATTCCCGATCGTGCAAAAGAACGTATCATTGATATTGCTTCCACACAGTTCGAAGATGGAAGAGCTTACCATCAATACCAGCCTCTTACCAAAAAAGGAAATTCTGATATTGGAAGCGGCTTTAACGATGATCCTCTATGGTTGATCGCTTGTACTTCTGCATATATTAAAGAAACAGGCGATACCAGTATCCTTGATATTATGACACCATATGATAATGATGAGAGCAAAGCAGCTACACTTTTTAATCATTTAACTCGTTCATTTGACTATACTATTCATCATAAAGGTCCCAACAAACTGCCTTTGATTGGTCGTGCCGACTGGAATGACTGCTTGAATTTAAACTGTTTCTCAGAGAATCCTGGTGATTCATTTCAAACATTTGGTCCCTCTGACGGCCCTGTTGCCGAGTCTGTATTTATTGCAGGAATGTTTGTTAAATATGGTACAGAATATGCTGAGCTCTGTGAATTAATTGGAAAACCAGAGGAAGCAAAACGTGCTCTTTCAGAAGTTGAGACAATGTATGCTGCCGTTCTTGATGCTGGTTGGGATGGCGAATGGTTTATCCGCGCATATGATGCATATGGCAAAAAAATTGGTTCTAAAGAATGTAAAGAGGGACAGATTTATATTGAGCCACAAGGTTTTTGTTCTCTCGCTGGAATTGGTGTCAAAGAAGGGCTTGCCCAGAAGGCCTTAGATTCTGTCAAAGAAAAACTTGATACAAAATATGGTGCCATGGTTCTACAGCCTGCTTATACCGAGTATCACTTAGAGCTTGGTGAAATCAGTTCCTATCCTCCTGGATACAAGGAAAATGCTGCCATTTTTTGTCATAACAACCCTTGGGTTTCTATTGCAGAGACTGTAATTGGACGTGGCGACAGAGCGTTTGAAATATATCAGAAAACATGTCCTGCTTACACAGAAGAAATAAGTGAAATACATAGGACAGAACCTTATGTATATGCACAAATGATTGCCGGAAGAGATGCAAAATTCCACGGCGAAGCAAAAAACAGTTGGTTGACAGGTACTGCTGCTTGGACTTTTGTGAATATCTCACAATATATCCTTGGCATATCTCCTACCCATAAGGGCCTTAGTGTAAATCCCTGTACACCGAAGGGATTTGGAAATTTCAATATCACACGAAAATTCAGAGAAGGAACTTATAATATAGAAGTCCTTAATCCCAACAATGTAGAGAAGGGTATTCAAAGTCTGGTTGTAGATGGCAAGGAAATAGATGGTTGTGTCATTCCATATGAAAAAGGTAAGGCCAAATATAATATAACTGTTATTATGGGATGAATAACGACTCATCCATAAATGAATTTTAAGAAATAGAGGGGATACTTGAAATAGAGTATCCCCCCTTTTTTATGGATTAATGATTACTTATTACTCCATTGTACATAATGCAATCTGACTCGTAATGTCAGAAAACACTTGCAATCCTGGAGTTTCATATACTCTGATCACATCTGTCAGCAATTCGTCATGTCCTGGTAATAATGTAGCTATCATATTTTTTTCATGATTAAAATAGTTTTCATTAACAGTTGTCGTATCTTTTTCTCTAA
>CAZAAC010000108.1:0-4276 GCA_964483155.1 uncultured Lachnospiraceae bacterium
ATCGTAAAAAATGCACTGATGGGCTCAACAATTCCTGATAATATGCCATATGAAAATGCTCTTTTCTTACTGCTTCCTGCACTTTTCATAGGTAGTGAAACAATAGCTCCTTCTGGGAAATTTTGAATTGCAATCCCTATCGTCAGGGCAAATGCACCTGCCATGGTGATTTGACTTTCACCCGCCAATAAGCCTGCAAAAACAACACCTACTGCCATTCCCTCCGGAATATTGTGTAGCGTGACTGCCATGACCAGCAACGTTGATTTTTTCAAACTACTCTTACTACCTTCTGGCTCAGTACTATTTAAGTGTAAATGCGGTATTAGTCGGTCCATCCCATAAATAAGTGCAATTCCAAAAATAAATCCTATCACTGCTGGAATAAATGCAAGCCTTCCCATCTCCCCAGACATATCGATTGCCGGTATCAATAATGACCATACGGAGGCAGCAACCATAATACCAGCCGCAAACCCCAATAAAGCTTTTTGTACTAATGCATTTATTTCATTTTTGAGAAAAAACACACAGAACGCGCCAAGCGCTGTTCCAATAAAAGGAATTAAAATACCAATCACAATATTGTTCATCCTGCTTTCCTCCTTGCTCTATATTATGTTTATCATGAACCAAACAATCACTTACTCACCTTTTTTAACGCTTTCCAGTTACTCTGCATATTATCTTTTGTAACAGGGGAAATGGAAATAATGCACGAATTGTAAACAATACTTTAGCATCTGTCCCCGATGAATATCTTAACTTTTTCTTTCCGTCTGTAGCAGCTTTAAAAATTATTTCTGCTGTTTTATGTGGAGAAGTTCCCGTTTTATATTGACCCATAAGGTACTGATGCCAATTGATATAACGAGCCATATACTCCTCCGGATAATTCTCTGTGGAAGGCTCGATGGTCTTATCATATAGATCTGTATGGACCATTCCTGGCTCCACAACTTTAACCGCTATCCCGAGTGGCTGCATTTCATACCATAGTCCTTCACTCATGCCTTCTACCGCATATTTTGTTGCATGATAAAGGCTTTGAAATGGAAATGTTGACTTTCCAGCGATGGATGACAGATTTATAATAACGCCCGCCTTCCGCTGCCTGAAATGGGGAATGAACGCCTGCATAACTTTAAGAGTTCCTATCACATTTGTTTGCATAATACTATTTATTTCCTTTTCAGTCGTCATTTCTAAAGGCTTTGTGAAATAAACGCCCGCATTATTTATTAGCACATCCACATCTCCAAAATCCTCTAAAATTTTATTCTTACATACCTCAATAGAGGCAACATCGGTTACATCCATTTGATAACAATTGACATGTTCAAGTTTACTAAGATCAGTTGCTTGCTCTGGATTTCGCATGGTTGCCGCAACATTCCAACCATTTTTCTGAAACAATAATGCTGTTTCTTTTCCAATTCCTTTTGAACATCCTGTTATTAATACTGTTTTCATACACTTTCTCCTTTTGCTTTATAACCGCTAAGTATTTGTATTATAGAACTATTACTTTTTGTTTTTTTCTTTAAGATCTTGACGTATTTTTCTATACATAATAATGGGAGCATCTCCGCTTATTAGTTTTTCATCTGATTTAAACGAAGATTCTTTTGGTGTCTGCGTTATGACCACTCTCTTATCCTGTCTCTCTATCACTTTATCCATATAATTTCCTATAGATGCAATCATGGTATTCAAAAATCTACTTTTTGTAATTTTGTTATAAAATCTTATGTATAAAATAGTATTTTCATCATCTACCGGCGCAAAAAATATAATTACTTTTATTTTATTACTGATATGATTCATCCATATATTTGGAAAAATGAAATTCAAATTCGTATCCTTTATGACACATTCAGATGCCGGTTTCGGCAATTGTCCCATATCTACTTCGTTGTTTGCGCTTGTTCTTAAAACACCGTTTTCCCACTCCACTTTAGGTCCATTAATCAGTGTTTTATTTCCTCTTCCTATTGTATTATAATGTACGATTGGAACATGCACAGTATCTAATTGATTTTCGATACATCTCGAATAATGAGAATTCCAATAATCTTCCATTTCTCTATAGACATAGGAATCATCAACATGATTATCAAAGAATGGTAATTTCTCTTGTACCTTCTCAGTATCACCATACCACAGATAAATGATTTCATTTTTTTCTTTTACGACATAAGATTGCACTTGAAACCTTTTCATATCTTCCGTTGATGCGCGTCCATTGGCAGGTATTAGCATACATTTTCCGTTTTTATCAAATGCAAGCGCATGAAATGGGCATTGAATGCAATCTCCCGCCACTTTGCCTATGCTTAATGCTGCTCCCCTATGTGTGCATTGATCAACAACACATCCCAGTTCTCCCTTTGCATTTCTAAAAAGTGCAAGTTCTAGATTTAAACGTTTTACCCCTACTATTTTATCTTTTTTAACTACTTTTGATGGAAGAATGGCATACCACTGGTTTCTAATCATATTACTATATTCCTCCTAGCATCGCTTATTTCTGCTCTTTAGATTGTGCCCACTTATTCTTATTATAACCTATCACTAATAATATAATGCCAATTGCTAAAGGTACCAGCATATAAACCACTACTTCTCCATATAAAAACAACCCAGCCATTAAACCTAATCCGACTGGAATTGTTATGAGAAACCCTCCAAGCTTCTCAAATAGTAAGCCAATTACAAGACCTATAAACATAATAGGAAAAATAGTCAGCCATATATTATCCCAGATTGTGAAATCAGGATCTAGGAAGGGCAATAGGTTACCGTAACCCACATAAAACGGAATTCCAAAGGCAATCACTCCAACTGAGAAAACTCTTGTAATCCATTGCATTATCTTAAGCTTTTTGTAATTCATAATTTCCCTCCCTATTCTATTGTTTTTAACCTCTTCAGTTACTATTTCATGTCCGCATGCTCCCAAGCTTTTCTTTTGGCAATAAAAGAAATACCATCAGTCCAACAGTAAACAACGGAATAATTCCTAAAATACTATATCTAGCATTCCCTGTTAGTGTCGTTGTCAGGGACATCACAGTAGGACCTATGATAGCCGCAAACTTCCCGAAAATATTATAAAAACCAAAAAATTCATTTGAATTTTCTTTTGGAATAATCTTTGCATAGTATGACCTGCTGAGAGCCTGGATGCCTCCCTGTGCTGAACCAATCAGTGCGCCAAGAATAAAAATATGCCATACTGATGTGATATAAAACGCTGCGATACAAGAAATAATGTATGTAATGATACCTACTATTACCATGCTCTTGGTTGAAAACTTTTTAGCCAGGTTGCCATAAAGGATAGCACATGGAAAAGCAATAATTTGAATAACAAGCAATATTCCCAGTAATGTAAACGTATTCAGAGAATCATTACCTAAAACTGATGTTGCATATGGCACAACCATTTTAATGATAGTATCTACACCATCAATATAAAGAAAATAAGCAATCAAAAAAGTGACTACAATCTTATGTTGTTTAATATTCTTAAAGGTTGCTGCCATTCTTTTAAAACTATTGACTATTACTTTAGGTTCTGTTTCGAGATAGTATCGTTGTTTTACATCCTTAATCATCGGTATCGTCAATAGTCCCCACCAGAGAGCCGTTATTATAAATCCAACCTGGTATCCGATTGCTTTATCCATACCCAGTAGGAAAATCAGAAAAAGGCTGATGCCAAAAGGAATAACACTGGATATATATCCAAATGCAAAGCCTCTCGTTGAAACCTTATCCATTCTTTCATCATCAGTGACGTCCACCAAAAAAGAATCATAGAAAATGTTTGAACCAGCAAACCCAATCACTGATAGAATAAAGAAAATAATCAATAACTGCCATTGCCCACTTGACGGCGAAATAAAAGCCAGTGAAAACGTGGCTAATACACCTAGTATCGCAAAAAATATAAAGAATCGTTTTTTCTTATCTTTGTAGTCTGCAATCGTACCCAAGATAGGACTGAGTATCGCTACCAGAATGCTTGCAATGGAATTGAAATACCCTAAATCCATACTACTCTTTACATTGTCAAACATACCAAAAATAATTGGTAATAAAGCAGTCGTAACCGCCATGGAATAAGCTGAATTTCCACAGTCATATAACACCCATGATCTTTCCTCTTTGCTTAGTTTCATATATACCCCCGCGCTCTTAAAATAATAATAACCTATTATATAATAGTATCATAAAGCATTAGAAAAGAAAACATAACTCTCATCTGCTG
>CAZAAC010000109.1:0-4029 GCA_964483155.1 uncultured Lachnospiraceae bacterium
ACTTAATAATCGAATACATTTTCATATCGAGAACTTCACCATTTTTTACTGCATTTTTTCTTAATGTTCCCTCAAACTGAAAACCAGATTTTTCAAGTATATGGCAAGATGTCGTATTATAGGCGAAAGGTTCCCCAAAAATGCGAAGAATATCCGTATTTTCAAAAACATACTTACAGACTTGTTTGATTGCACTTGTTCCTATTCCGTTTCCCCAATATGCTTCTGAGACATAATATCCTATCTCAGCGGTTCTTTCATGAATATTGGTTTTTCGAAACACACCAATACTCCCCACTGCCTTGTCTTCCACCGTAATGGCAAACGCATAAGCCGCATTCCTATCTGCGTTAAGCATTGCCGCAATAAAATCTTTTGCATCATTTTCTGTATAGGGATAGGATAATCCATCTCTTAGATTATCTTGTATTTTTTTATTGTTTAGAGCCTCCGCAAGATTAACTGCATCTTCCATTTTCCAACTGCGTATTTTGCACACCATAATACCATTTCTCCTTTTCATATTTTTCTTATATAAACAGCTTCCACAGCAAATCCTGATCTTTGCATTTCCATATCATAATACCACATTTTTTTCGGGTCGATGATAAAAATAGGCCGTAGCAAAAATCCCTAGTACTAACAATAGAATGCATAGCACGAAAGGTAGTATTCTTGATAATTCACTTAGTAGCCCCGCAATATATCCAAAAGGTACACTTACCATCATAACCGTCATCTGAAGCAATGCCATAATTCCAGAACGCTCCTGCGGATCAATGTGGATTGCAACTAATGATTCTCGTAACGTACTTAAAATCGCACTCCCCATTGCCTCTAAAATCAAAGAAATTGACAATAATACATACCACCCTACTCCAACATCCGTAATGGTAATCAAAATAACATAGCTGAAGATAGAACACAAAAATCCAATAAACAGTGGCCACTTCAGTCTGGTCTGTCTTATTTTTGCGATTACTGTAAAGAAAAGAAAAATGGAAATGATACTACGTGCCATAGGAAAAATAGGTAGTAATGTATCTGGAATACCAATACGACGAGAAGCAATAATCTGCCAGAAAATCATTCCAATCATTGATACTATCTCTACCAGAATACTGATTATGATTGCAAATAGTGTTCCTCTGGAAGCTATAATCTTACGAACTGCCGTTTTATATCCAGATAACATCCGCACCACAGGTATATTCTGTGCCGCCTCACGTCTGGTCACTCCAATCGCTGTTTCCGAAGAAAATTTGTACAGAATCAACAGCTTTGCCGTCATAATAATAAAAGCATTAATATATAGAATCCTAATCGCTGGCGCCAATGTTAACTTAGCAACTAAAACAGATGCAACTGGTGCAAATAATGCAGAAAGGTTTCCAGCTATCATTACCCATGAATAAACATGCGTGATTTTATCTTTTGGTGCGTCCTCTACCAATAGACAATCCCATGAAACTGTTGTGATTTTCATCATACCATTAAGCAGTGCCGCCACAACAAAGAACCAAAACCCCTGACTAAACGCCCAAATAAGACAAGGAACACTCCATGCCAAAAAGTCGAATACTACAGTACTACTTCTACGCCCCATTTTATCTACAATAACACCAGATAAAAATGCAAATATCATTTGTGAAAACATATAAATTGATGTTATAATCCCTATCTGCACATCACTTATCCCAAAAGTCAGCATATATACGGTGGCATAAGGAAGACACAAATTCATGGAGAGCCCCCACATAGGCTCTGTATAAATACACGCCCTTGGATTCCCCTTTAATTCAAAAAGAGTCTTTAGTAATGCGTGCTTCTGTAAAAAATTTCTCATTTCACCAACTATCTCCTTTTGCCTTGCGCCGATAGGTACGATTATTTCCTCAAATTATTTATACTAGCTATTATCTATAGGTTTTCTGTGAATGTCAATAAAAAAGTATTATCCAAACAGTAACCTCATTTTTCTGTCACTTTCCTCATAATAAAAGAAGCGAAACACATAAATCTGTTTCACTTCTTTCTTTTCTAATATCCTTAATTAATAACTAATTATGAAAATAAGATACTGACTCCTCCAAGTCCAGAGCCATGCGATTCATTTTCTCGCAGTTTTCGTTAACTGTCCTAACCTCTGCTATGATTTCATTAATATTGGCATTCACTTCTTCATTACTTGCAGCATTTTCCTGACTGATTGCACTTAAATCCTGTACATTTTCGATTACCTTTTCTTTGTAGTTTGCCAGATTATCTGTTTTTTCTGAAATAGATTTAATGGCAATGACAGATTGATCAATATTATCACTAAGCTCTTCGTATTTCTTTTGTGTTGTCAAAACATTTTCCTGCTCCAGCATAATTAACGAATATACGCCATCAGCCAGTTGGACAGACTTTTTGGACTTTTCAGTAATTTTTTGAGCAATGTTTTTAATCATTTCAGCGCCATCAGAACTTTGTTCCGACAAATGTCTGATTTCTTCAGCCACTACTGAGAATCCTCTTCCATGTGCACCTGCTCTGGCAGCTTCAATGGAAGCATTTAAACTAAGAAGGTTTGTTTGCTCCGAGATGGATAAAATCAGCTCTACTGCCTTATCAATATCTACAATAGAATCATTTGTTTCCTTTATCTGTGATGAAATATCATTTATAGCACTTACAGATTTTTTACTGTTTTCCATAATCGTATTCATATTCACTTTTGCTTGGCCATTTGTCTGCAAAATGCTTTCTGAACTGTTGTATAAATGTTCTACACTTTCAAATATATCATTTACACAAATTCCAATTTCCAACATTTGCGAATTAATATCCTGCACATTTTCGGCCATCCCCATAGTTGATAGCGATAGTTCTTCCATTGCAGAGGTGATTTGCTTTGCCCTGCCAGAGCTACTTTCGCTCAGCTGCGTAACATCTATGATACTCTCTACCAGTCTATTTGATAGTATTTTTACTTTCCCTATCGTTTCCGATAAGTTCTTTTGCATGATACTTGTTTCAAATAAAAGCGTACTCATTTCTTTTACAGCGCTCCGCTGTTCTTTTTGTTTATTCAAATCACCTTTTGATAATGAATTAACGTTTCTGCCTATCGTTTTGAATGATTTTAAAAGGCCTTTACTAAAAAGAAATGTAATAATTGAAAATAAGACTATTAAAGCGATTGCAACTCCCGAAAAAGTAACAATGATACTCTTAGTCGCCCCTGTTACATGCTCCTGCAGTTCTCCGGCAAAAGCCATACCGATGACTTCATCATCGGCTATGATCGGCATATAATATGCACAATAAACCTTTCCATCGATGAGTACATAATTATCATAAAATCCATTCTCTAAAATTTCCGGATTCGTAGTAACATTTTTCTCAGCTTCTATCTCTCTAATCCTATAGTCATTTTCATTTTTAATGGATGTGGCACATGGTGCATCCTCCAAAAGGATTGCCATTTCAATATTCTGCTCTTTTAGGCTGTCAAGGAAAAAGTAATAGTCTCCTGAATTCATTACATTGATTTCATTTTCTCTACAATAACTTGCCAGATTATTAGCCACAATAAAGAGCGTATCTTTTGCTCCTTCTTCTGAATTATTTTTCGTAATATAAAGAGATGTTGTGCTGATAATCCCAACTGACAATATCAATGGTATTAATGAAAGTGTCATTAACATGGTAAATAAACTAAATTTGAACTGTTTATTCTTCACTTGCTTATTCTTCACTTGTTTATTTTTAATTTGTTTATTCTTCATTTGCTTATTCTTCATTCATTAATCCTTTCCTTACTAAGCCCTATCCCGAAGAGCAATAAGATGTGACCACCAAAGACCATTCTTTTAATAATCCTATATTATCGCGCTTTTGTCAACAAATCCATTCAGATACATCATCTAAAAGTTTGATTTCTTATCTACTTTTCGCGAATAGTTAATTTTAATATGAAAAAAGTTTGTTTTTTTACTACGTTTTTCATCGCGTTTTATCGCTGCTCTGGCGTGTATGTTCCAA
>CAZAAC010000110.1:0-3997 GCA_964483155.1 uncultured Lachnospiraceae bacterium
CCATATTCACACAATATTATATCGTCAATTATATATTGTTCCTTAACCTTATATATAAACAAAGTTCCAAGACGCTCTCCTGCAATGTCTATCGGTGTAATGATTGCTTTGTATTTATCAACCCCATCTGTCACAAATCCTAACGTTTCTAGATTAACATTTTCTTTTGTCGATAACACACTCAGTAGTCTCTCATTCAACATATGATCAATAATACCGCCCACTTCATATTTCAGCAGTTCATCAATCTCGCCAACTTCCTTATATTCTCCAGTACCAAGAATCTTTCCCTTCTTACTGATAACAAGAACATTGGATTTCATGATTTCTTTCAAGACTCCGCAAATGTCGCTAAATACAACCTTACTAGAATTATTATTGTGTAGGAGTTTATTAATTTTTCTCGTCTTATCTAATAATTGTACGCTACTCATTATATATACCTCCATATATCGCCTCTTTCAAAAAGAATAACACATAATAATACGAAAATCAATGATTATCGTGCTTATTATTGGAATACTTCGAATAATTGGTAAATATTATCAAACTATTCCGCCTTCTTTTCAACAATACATCCGCATTTCTCATTTATACAAAAAAGCTTATTTCCTTTTTCAACAAGCAATCCATTACACTGCGGACACTTCTCTGCAACAGGCTTTTGCCATGACATAAACTCACATTCCGAACCGCTCTCACAGCCGTAATACTTTCTTCCTTTTTTAGTTTTGCGTAGTACGATATCTTTACCGCATATAGGACATGCAATCCCTATTTTTTCAAGATAAGGCTTTGTATTTCTACATTCCGGAAATCCAGGACATGCCAAAAACTTGCCATGTGGTCCATATTTAATGACCATATTCCTTCCACATAGTTCACAAATTTCTTCTGAAACCTCATCTGCAATATCTACTTTTGACAAATCCTTTTCCGCCTTTAGAACAGCATCATTAAGATCTGGATAAAAATTGGATACAATTGTCTTCCAATTAACTACGCCTTCTTCAACTTTATCAAGTAACATTTCCATATTGGATGTAAACTGCATATCAACAATGCTTGGAAATGCTTCCTTCATCATAATATTTACAACCTCTCCTAGCTCTGTTACATAAAGATTTTTATTTTCCTTCGTAACATAGCGCCTTGCAAGAATGGTTGTAATAGTCGGTGCATAGGTACTTGGTCTGCCAACCCCGAGTTCTTCCATTATTTTTACAAGCGATGCTTCCGTATAATGTGCTGGTGGCTGTGTGAAATGTTGTTTTTCCTCGAAATTCTTAATTTTTAATTTTGTACTGTCTGTCAGCATGTTGAGTAATGTATTTGTTTCCGCTATCTCATCGTCATCGGTATAAACAAGCATAAATCCGTTAAATACCATTTTACTGTCAGCTGCCGAAAATCGGTATCCGCTTCCTTCGATCTTAACAGAAATCGTTTCATATTTTGCTCCACTCATTCTACTCGCAACAAAGCGTTTCCAAATTAGTGTATATAATCTGAGTTGTTCACGGCTAAGAGAATCTTTCATCAATTGTGGTGTACGCATAATGTCTGTTGGTCTAATCGCTTCATGTGCGTCCTGAATCTTCTTGCCTTCCTTTTTTTCAGGTATAGTTCCCGCAGTAAACTCCGCTCCATAATTCTGCTCAATATAATCCTTTGCTGCAATTTCCGCTTCAGCTGCCACACGTGTAGAATCAGTACGCAGATATGTGATTACACCGACTGTACCGTTTCCTTTAATATCAACACCTTCATATAACTGTTGAGCAAGTCGCATTGTTTTCTGTGTGGAATAGTTTAAAATTTTACTCGCTTCCTGTTGGAGTGTACTAGTTGTAAATGGAAGAGGTGCCTTTTTAATCCTTTCACCTTTTTTGATATCAACCACTTTAAATGTAGCATCCTTCAACTTTTTCATTATTTCATCAACTTGTTCTTTTGAGTTGATTTCTATCTTTCCTGACTTATCTCCAGAAAAATGGGTCTCCAGAGTCCTTTTTTCTCCTGCTACTGCAAAAAAAGCGTCCAGTGTCCAGTACTCCTCTGGAATAAAAGCATTGATTTCATCCTCTCGATCACAGATAATGCGAAGTGCAACCGACTGCACTCTTCCAGCGCTTAAGCCCCTTTTCACCTTTGCCCATAAAAGTGGTGAAATTCTATATCCTACCATCCTATCAAGCATTCTTCTTGCCTGCTGTGCATTCACAAGATTCATATCAATTTCACGGGGATTTTTTAAAGACTCTTTTACAGCATTTTTTGTAATCTCATTAAATGTAATACGAAACATTTTTTTATCTTTCAGATGCAACGCCTTATCCAAATGCCATGATATTGCTTCCCCTTCACGATCAGGGTCAGTTGCAAGATATATTTTTTCTGCCTTTTTCACTTCTTTACGTAGGTTGGCGAGAACATCACCTTTCCCTCTAATCGTTATATACTTTGGTTCATAATCATGTTCTGTATCGATTCCGAGTTGACTTTTGGGCAAATCCCTAACATGTCCATTACTCGCGGCAACTTCATAATTTGAACCCAGAAATTTCTTGATTGTCTTCACTTTTGCAGGTGATTCCACAATTACAAGATATTTTGCCATTTGCTATTCCTCCCAGCCTTACTTATTCCAGTCTTATATAATTATCTTTCCCAGACTCTTTGATAAGTCCTTTCATCTCAAGCGAAAATAATATGTGCACAAGTTCTGATACTGATAACTTCGTCAATAAAACAATTTCTTCCAAATTTTTGGCATACAAATCTAAACAAGCATACACTATATTTTCTTCCTTATCAAGCAGAAAATCATTTTTCCTTGATTTTATAGCAGTTCCGCTCGTCCAACAATCTTTTATTTCATACAATTCTGCTAAAAGTTCTTCAGCAGAGCAAACAATGCTGGCTCCTTGCTTTATGAGATGATTGCAACCAATGCTCATTGTATCTGTCACACGACCAGGAAGTGCATAAACATCACGTCCTTGCTCTAAAGCCATATCTACAGTAATTAAAGTCCCGCTCTTTTCTTTTGCTTCAATCACAAGCAATGCATCCGCTAATCCCGAAATAATTCTGTTTCGTGATGGAAAATGCTGCGCCAATGGTGCTTTCCCCGGCTCATGTTCCGAAATAATACCACCCTCACTACTTAATTGCTGGTATAGTAAGATGTTTTCTTTTGGATAACATATATCGACACCACATCCCAATATGGCAAAGGATGCGCCTCCTGCCTCCAGTGCCGCCATCTGACTGATTCCATCTATTCCCTTTGCCATTCCACTAATAACCTGTATCCCACTTTTCCCACATGCGTTTCCAAACAATTTTGCCATATTTCTTCCATACTCCGAGCATACTCTGGCTCCAATAATAGCAATACAGGGTTTGTTTTGATCTGGCAGTTTTCCAATAACATACAGTCCCTTAGGCTTACTTGGAATATTACGCAATCTTAAAGGATATTCATCACTTAATCTTGAAACAAAACGAATTTCTTGATTGGATTCGAAGGTGTTTCTTCTATTATTATAGGAGTACTTCATTAAATTTCACCTCTCCTTATTGAATAAATAATTTACATTTTTCTTTACCTCTGTGCATACTTTGGATCAATACTCTTATAGTGAATGGCCTCACTAAGGTGATATGCTGTAATCTTATCTTCCCCAGCCAAATCTGCTATCGTACGTGCAACCTTAATGATGCGATGATATGAGCGGGCACTTAAATTTAATTTTTCAAATACGTCTTCCATAAGGGCTTTCTCTCCTTTTCCAAGTTCACAATATATCTTTAATTCCTTGATTCCAATATCTGCATTAAATCGAAATGCAGTCCCTTGATATCTTTTTTGTTGTATTTCATGTGCCAGCATAACACGCTTTCTGATTGTCTCCGTACTCTCATTTGCCAATGAACAGGATAATTCCTTATATATAATTTTAGGAACGTTTAAGGTAATATCGATTCTGTC
>CAZAAC010000111.1:0-3754 GCA_964483155.1 uncultured Lachnospiraceae bacterium
GCAACAGCTTTTATAATCTTGCCTTTTTCAAACGTTAAGCATATATTCTCATATGTGAATCCTTGAAATAAAGATGGTGTATTATAAGAAATAGTACCCGTAACAGAGTTTCTCACTGGTGCAGTAAATACTTCTCCGTCTGGTATATTTAACTCACCAGAACATGGAATTGCCGGAATATCTTTAATAGAAAAAGATAAATCTGTCCCTCTGCTAACCACACGCACGTTATCAGTATGATTCATATAGGTAACCAGACTCTCCATTGCTTTTTTCATTTTTGAATAATCTAGATTACAAACTTTAAAATAAAATTCTTCAAAAGCCTCTGTACTTGTACCACTCAGCTGTGCCATTGCCTCATTAGGATATCGAAGAACAACCCATCGCGTCTTTGGTACACGAATCTTGTGATGGACAGGGGTTACATATAATCTCTCATATGCTGCAATCTTTTCTGCTGGAACATCAGATAACTCCGATACATTATTCGTTCCACGTACTCCTATATAGCAATCCATCATTGACATCTCATGTGAATCCACTTCTGCCATAATTTTAAGCTGTTCGTCATTACAATTTAACAGCATTTCTCGTTGCACCTTCTGACTTGTGTAATGCGGAAATACAAGTCCTCCCGCCTTATAAACTTCTTTCACCAGCTGCCTTGCCAGGTCCTCGGTGGCCTCGCCTATATAGTGAATATAGACTTTATCACCTGTTTTGACTTTACACGAATAATTTACTAAAGTCTTTGCTAAAGTCATAATTCTCTCATCCATTTTCATTTCTCCATTTCCTGTTTTTACTTGATATATGTTATATACTTATTCCCAAATTCAGAAAACAAAACCTTTGAATCGTTCATTCCCATTTTTGAAATTGTACCCTCTTTAGGCTTCAATAAAATTGTGTTTTTTTCATCATAGCCTACAGTTAATACACATTCATCATCCCCTAAAGTAACCATGACTGGATAACCCCGATCTACATAATACAATACTGAATCCAATGAACATCCTGCTAATTCAAGAACATGTGCATCCATGTTGCTATTCAAAATTTCAATAGCGGTTTCACTTGCCAATAATGATTCTGTATTTTTGTAAACGCCTGCACTTAATAGAATATTGTCCAGACACACTGCCAAACTATTTTTTTCCTCTGTAGCCGACATCTCCTTTATACTTTCTATCTGTGTTTTTATAGCGCGGTTTCCTCTATTCCAAATATACGCACAATTATCATCAACAACTACACCTGCTACTTCTTCTGCAATAATTACTGCATCTGCAGCATCTTTGAAAGTATTTACTAATTCCCCATATTTGTATACATAATATCTTAATGGTCTATCTTCTGTTTTTTCAAAATATAATGTGTGCTCCCCTTCATACAATATATGTTTTGGTGTTAAAAGTTTTGCCTTCTTGTAAGAACTCTCACGTGTAAGTGTAACCTGCAATGTTGTCTCTCTTTCTTGTGTTATAACTTCCTTCAATACATTTTTTTTGACGGACTCTACTGTATTATTCATAATCTGGTCATTTGGTATTATATTGTAATTACCTGATTCATCGTTTTTCTGTAGTCTTTCTAGATTAATTACTTTTTCTTTAATCTCAATACCTGTTACATATATATTTTCTTGCTGATATTCCTTTAAAGCATTCCCCTCTTTATCTACTATAAGTATCGAATACATCGGAAGTATCGTTCTACCCATGCTATCTCTTGCTATATCACTTTTATTTGCTGTTCCATATATAAAATCTCCTTCAATAAAGCCAAGCGGAACGATTGTTTTTTCAGCATCTGTTTTAATTTCTAATGAGTCTGTGCTTTTCAAATTCTTTAGTATAATCACATTTGATGAATAGATACTTTCTCCGCTCTGCCATGCAACCATACTGTTATCATCAGAAACAACAAAACGATTATCTGTAAGTCCTGTCACTACCTGCTCATATGTTCCATCCAGTAAATTAATATTGTAAATAATATCCTCCATCATTAAATATAATTCATCCTTCGCGTTTACATATGATAAACAATGAATATTCTGTTTTAATAATTCATATGACTTAGTATAAGGAATGTATATTTCTTCTTCTATGGAATTCGTAACTGTATCATAATAGTATACTGAAACACCTACTCCTCCTTCGTGATTTCCGCGATTCATATATCCGTATACTAAAAAGCGTATATTTCCACTTTCATCAACAGATAGGATTTTGATACCATGTTCATCATTAATAGTTCTCTCGTCATCATTCTCTTCATCATAAAATGAAAACAATTTTGCCAAATAACCGGTTGTATTATTATAACTATATAATGCGCTTTGTTTTATAAAGCATAATACACTTCCGTCTAGGTTTTCTTCTATCTCAATTCCTTTTCCTGCAATTCCAAGCAACAACTGATCTTTCGTAAGTACTGTTCGATTTGTATCAAAAATTTGGTCCATTGTTCTCTCATATTCCATAAGATAAATTCTTTCCATCCCTCGCCTTAAGCAAAAAAATTCACTTATGTCAAACAAGTCGTTTTCTACTTTTATCCTGTATTTCATCACAACACTGATATACTCTGCATCCATTTCTTTAATTTCAATATTTGGAGTTGTTACTACCTGTGGATTCAATTCTCCCCAAGTTATTTGATCAAAACTAGAATGAATATTCACATTACCATAACTAGAATTATCTCCCTCTTCATTACATTCTAAATACATTGTCAATTCCTTGGCTGCAGTTTTATCAAATGTTTTTTTATGAAATTCATTTATAAAGTCCAATTTTTCCGTAAGATACAATTCTCCCGGATTAATAATTCTTGTATAATATTTTATCTCTGTTTCGGTTCCTGATTGAAGGTTTAGCACTAATAAATATTCTGTTTCCAGCTCGATCAAATCTTTTAAAAATAATGTTGCTGAAATGTATCCCTCCTCATCAACCTGAGAATAATCAGTAACTTCAGTTTTTTCAACTAATCTCTGCATATCCATGCTTCTGATCTCATAAGACATACTTTTGATTGTAGGACCATAGGTCTTAATTTTAATTGGGAGACTTCTGTTTTCCTGTAAAGGCGTAATGGTATCACGCAAATAATTGCCTTCCATATCATTTGCATAACCATGGAGACAATTTATATATTGATTATTTACTTCCATATACACAAGCGGAAACGTTGCTGCTTTCATATCTGCAGTCATATCAGTGTTTCCTCTATTCATGATTCCACTGATAATCATTACTGAAATAAAAAAGACTGCTATACTAACCGCTGATTTTAGCAGTGTTCTTTTCATATAAAACCTCTTATTCATAACTATTGCTGCCTATTAACCGCACCTACATTGTACTGTTTTTGTACAAAAACCTCAACATATATTTCCTGTAATCCTACCCAAATGGTTTTACTTTATCTTAATTTCACTATGTCTTAATTATACTTTAAGATGTTTTTACTCAATTTCCCTTACATGATAGACATTTTTCATATTTATGATATAATAATTATAATTTTCATCCAATCAGATTCAACATTTACAATAGGAGGGTTTTATGGACAAACCGTTATTGTTCCGTAGAAGAATTATTCCCAAGGAGTGTATCCATCTTAAGGATGATATTATTATTTATATGGATAATGATATTATTGTAACAAAGTGGTCTGCATTAAAACCTAAAAAGGATTTGCATCATGGATTTTCGTGCTACTTTTTAAAAGATGGCTATAA
>CAZAAC010000112.1:0-3591 GCA_964483155.1 uncultured Lachnospiraceae bacterium
TCAATAGAAAGATTAATTCTTTGCTTCATTGGTTCATTGACCGAAAGGCTCAGAGTTCTTGAAAGTAATGGTGGCAAGCCTGCCAGAATCAAAGAAAAATTTGCCCCTTCATCATAGAAACTTCTGAGCTCATCTATCATCGGTATAGAAAGTGTATGTGCTTCATCTATCAACACACAATTGAATTTTCCCTGCTCGTTTTCTTCGCTGAAAAAGTTTATCAACTGCAGCTTTATGTCATCTGCATTGTAAGCAGGTGTTAATCCCATTTTTACTGCAAGTGTCTTGTAAAGAGCCTTTTTGTTTGGATTTGAAAGTTCAGTATGACAAACTCTAAATTCAGAAGGTTCTAATTGATTTAAAGCATATAGAAGCAAAGATGTTTTACCCATTCCAGAACCTCCTGTTATGGTAACAAACTGTCTTGAATAAAAGGCTGTAGATAGCACAGGAAGATGTTTATCCATACTTGCACTTTCAAAAGGAGTTTTAGACCTCTGAAGGAATGGAACATTTTTAAGTGAATAGTATTCACATAATGATTTTAAAAGGTTATTCATTAGCTGCCTCCTTGAAATTTGATAGTTTTTCCAAGTAATTATTACGTATTTGAGCTATGTAAAACAAAAAGTTTTTGTTAAAGTCATTTGCCTTTTTTGACAGATCCTCAAGTATTGCTGTGAGAATATCCTTATTGAATTCTTTAAACGTTTCCCATAGCTCGTTGAGCTTTCCTTTTTCCTGAAAGCTTAGTTCTGAAATACCGATTGCATTTTTCACAATATCAATAAACTCAGACCTGCTTATGGATATATCAGTTGGAATACTAGGTTTTACAGGATGAGGTTCTTTTGTATCCTCAGGCATAGTACCGCAGATTCCCTTGTTTATCTTTGCATTCAATTGTTCTTCCAAATATGTTTGGTGATTGGCTTTAATATTTTTAAAGTACAGTTTTGATATTTCGCTGTCATAACCTGATTCCTCAGGTATGCCATATACGCTCTTATGGCGCTCAACTTTTAAATCAATAGATTTAGCTACACCAAAATATTTGTCCTTGAAATATACATGCAGGTAATCAATATGAAATGGGTTGTACCTGACAACAACGGTTTTGCCTACAAGTTCTCCAGGTGCTTCATAAGTATTGCCTTCAAAGGATATTACTCCGTATTTGTTTACGTTTCGTTCCTGTGCGTGAAGGAATATTTCTTCGAGTTCCATTGGAGAAAAGAATTTTAGTTTGGTACCTGCATTTAAGGAAGCACTCCATCTTTGTTTTGGTGTCATTTCAATTGATGTATGCAGCTTATCATCATACTCTGACTTCTTCCATGCAAAGTACAGGTCATTTAATTCAGACAAAGATTTTACATGGTGTAGTTTCACTTCAGGGAGAAAAGATTTTTGTACTGAATCCCAAAACCTCTCGATTTTTCCTTTTCCAGAACAATTATACGGAGTCGCATATTTTAAGCGTATTCCAAGCCTTGCACATAGTAATTTGAATTGTCCTGATACAAAAATTTTTCCGTTATCAACGTACAGGCTAGATGGGGCAGAAAATTTTGTAACTGCTTTCTTTAAAGTATCTTCAAGCCTTGGTAGTGTTGCATCAAAGTAAAATTCAGAGTGCATGTCTCTTCGACTATGATCATCAATTATACCTATAAGGTAAGCCAGCTTATGACCGTTATTACCATCAGGAATGTAAATAGAACTCATTACATCACTTTGCCACATTTCACAAATGCGTTCTTTTTCATGTTTTATGAAAACCCGGCTTTCCTTTGATAGACTTTCTCTGGTATATCCGTATTGGTTAAGAATTCTGTTGATTGTTCTTATGTTTAGAGAATCTTCTTCAATCCTCTTTGCTAAGGTTAGCATAATAAGGATTTTCGCGGCTGATCTTGACGGAAGTTCCTTTTTGAGTTCTAAAATATCTGAAATTATTCCAGTATCAATACCAGGATGACCGCCCTTGTCTTTTCGAATTTTGGGCTTAAGTCCATCAAACCCATGCTTCTTGTAATCGGAATAATAGCGGAAAATAGTTCTTTCGGAATAGCTTATCATTCTTTTGTTTACAACATCATTAAATTGCTGCTTTGCTAGTCTTTTTGCAGTAGCTTCAACAAATCCGGGACCAGCATCAAGCATTTCCGAAATTATTTGAAATCTGAAAAAGGCAACTGCATCCTCATGCTTTATTGGTAATTCGTTCATGAAAACACCTCCATTTTTAATTCTTGGGGATATCATAACTCACAATAAGAACTGGAAGGGATATATAGGATTCTTGCTATAATATAAAAAATCAGAAGGATCAATTTTGGTTTAAAATTGAAGTGATATTGATATAAAAAGTTCGAAATAGAGCATAAAAATATGTTGTTATCTCACAATATAATACATAATAAATCATATAAGGTGTAAAATGTAAGCTTGAGAGTAAAAAAGATCTTTGGTTACAATTATAAGTTTAAAATTGTATTTGTAATAGCTAAGCATCCTCTATCAATACCAAAGTAATATATTGCAGTCAGTACCAATTCATATACCTTTTGAAAACGTCTGGGAACTACATTGTAGGCATTCAAGGAAATAGATGAATTGTACACTTGAGCATATTTGGAATTAAGCAAAGCTGAAGGATCTGAGATTTTAAATTCTTTCTCAAACCTTTTAAGTGGTCTTGCTATTGGATCTTCGCAGTCAAAAAGTCCTTCCGGATCGTCAATATGGTCGAATATATTCTCACCCTTTCCTGTAAGACAACTAATATTTTCAAGTAAATTTAGGCTCATTTGACAGTACTTTTTGATGAAACATGGGAAAATACTTACGTATTGCCATTTGTTTGTTGTTTTGTTCATCCATGCAGCTGTCTGTATTTTGAAACTTATTTTACAGATGCTTTTATTATCATCAATATAATATAAATCCCTTGTAAATGTGCCATTAAACTTGATTTTGACGTCATCCGAAACCCCCAACTCACTGCGTATGAATCCATACGTTATTTTGTTTTTGTAGAGTTCTTCATAAAAATTATTCGGATTACCATTGAAAGGTAGCTCTACATTTATTACAATTGATGTTGTGGTTGTTTTATTGGTGATAATTTGATATTTTATCAAATTTAAAAAGGGCGTTGGTGGTTCTTCGCCCTTTTCTTCCACACACTGCAATTTATCTTGTCCAATTGTCGTTAGTTTACTGAAAAACAGATTGTCCTATAACACTAATAATTTTGCTGTTTTGCTTGATGAAAAGGCAATAGGAATTGCTGGTTTCCCAATCATAAATCATGATGATTTCCAATGTGGCTTTTTTTATCATATTGTCAAAAAACACTGGGGTAAGGGATATGCTTCAGAAGTGGCAAAGGCATTACTGGAGTACATATTTAGAAGCTATCCAAATGCAACTGTATTTGCAGATGCTGTAACCGTTAACCCAGCAAGTGTTGCAATACTTAGAAAAATAGGATTTATGCAAACACATATAGAAGAAGGCGGTTTTAAAAATAATGGGCTGAACCTAGATGTAATTCATTTTAAAATAGACAACAAATAATGCTGC
>CAZAAC010000113.1:0-3275 GCA_964483155.1 uncultured Lachnospiraceae bacterium
TGTAAATATAGATAAATCAGAGTGAATTGACAGACTTTACTGTTGATCATTCCTTTTTATCTTTCATTTCATTGAGTCTGTCTTTATATTCCCAAATCTTTTCTTCAGAAATTTCAATATTGTCCACAAATTCTTTCAAATCTTGTTCTGCCGTATCTTTAAATATCTTATAGTATTTTTTGCCAAGTCTATAATACTGCTGTTGCATCTTAAGCTCCTCCGACTTAATATCTGCATATATCTTTGCAGTTCCTGTCAATTCTTTTGCCTTGTCAACGACGCTCTGCACTACTTTTTGAAAATCATCCATACCTGACACCTCTCTCTTTATAATTTATTGGCTACTGTATTTAACAATTAACAATTCCACGCTCATAGTATCGCTTATTTTACCAGTTTTTACTGCCTCTTCTGCATCGACACAGCCCCTGACTGCCTCTCTCAGCATTTCATTTTTAAATTTTCCAGACTGTGCAATATGTTTGCTGACAACAAATTTATGTAAACCTGTCTTTTCTGCTATGATTGCGCTATCATATCCAGCCCCACGAAGTTCCTTAACCTGCATCAGCAGATTGAACTGCCTAGCAATCATAAACATAATTCTCATTGGTGGTTCTTTTAATGCCAACAGATCGTTATATAACGATAACGCTGCCGACTGCCTTTTTTCAGCTATTGCATCGACCATGCTAAATATTTTTCCAACAATCGTAACTGCGCAGACTGCTTCAACATCTGTCTCTGCAATCACTTCTTTCTCCAATGTATAACAAATTAGCTTTTCAAGTTCATTCTTTATAATTTCCATATCGTCGCCAGCTCTGGAAATAAAAAGGTTTAAAGTTGTCTCTTTAATACTTTTATTTTCCTTTTTTAGAATACTCAATATCCAACGTTTCAGTACAGCTTCATCCTGACGTGGCATTTCAACCGTCCTACCCACATTCTTTACCGCTTTGAACATTTTACTGCGCTTGTCGACCTCAGACTCAACAAACACAAAATAGGTTGTCTCTGGTATTTCATGCATATAAGCTACCATATTTTCATCTGCTGCCTTAAATAAGCCACTGTTCTCTATTATAATTAATCTTTGTGGCGCCATAAATGGCATTGTTTCCGCCATATCAATCACCGCACGCATATTGATATCTTTACCTTCATAATAGCAATAATTCATCGTATCGCCAGACACAGATAAAGCTTCTTTTAATTTATTCTTATATTGTTTCCGCAAATAAGCTTCTTCACCATAAAGCAAATATACTGATTTGTATTCATTATTTCTTATATCCTCAATAATACTTTTCATACTAACGCCCTCGTTGTTTTTTAATTATATATCATTTTATTTGAGAATCCAATATAAAACTTCTAATTTTCAGCAGTCCCTCTTCCATTGTGATGTCTATTTGCCCAGTATTATATGTTATGTAAATCGATTGGTTTTCTTTCATATTTCTACATTTTTGCAAACGCAAAATTGTTTCGTCATGAGGGTGTCCATATGAATTATTCTTTCCTGCAGATATTAGTGCGATTTCTGGATTCACAGCATCTAAAAAATTTTTACAGGTAGCACTTTTTGAACCATGATGTGCAACCTTTAGAATATTGCAGTCCTTCACCTCTGCCAATATTTCCTTTTCTACCTCGCTGCTGATATCGCCAGTAAATAATGCACGCAAGGAAATTTTCTCGTCTGCTTGCTGATAAAGCATATGCAATACGATAGAATTGTCATTGATGTCCTCTGTTGATCTGTTTAATGATGGATTAAGACATTCAAACATGATGGAACCACTCGATATCCTGTTACCTTCTTCAATCACATACACTTCAATCCCACGTGCTTCTGCTATTTGTACAATTTCTTTATAATGATCATTACTATATTTTAAAACTATTTTGGGTAATACCAGTTGCTTCACATATATTCCAGACTGTGGTGTTTGTAGTAATTCCAGAACTCCATTGATGTGATCTTCATCACTATGTGATATAAAAATGCAATCAATACTTGTAAGCTTGTTAGCTTTTAAATAGGGAATAATACGATATTTTGCTACTTCTGACACGTCAGAACTTCCACCGTCAATCATTATGGTGGGCACACACTTTCCATGAATAATGCTACATTCTCCCTGTCCTACTGATAACATGGTTATTTTAATTTCCTCTTTTTCTCTATATGTCAACATTGCAATGGTAATTGACGTAATAATTATAAATACAAAACCAATACATCTTCGTTCATTTTTATACTTTGCTCTATTTTTTTCTTGTTTTAAATCTATATACTTATATCTTTCATGCAGCTTAGAAATAACAATTATCATAACGATTAGGACCATATAATATATCATGATAGTCCATTTCTTTGGTCTACCTGTAATCCATGTACTCCCCGGCACTTTCGTTGAAAAGTAACAGACCTTTTCGTAAAACCATAGTATATATTTGCATGGTATCAAAAAGGCAATCCCTATAGTCTCTAAAAAAATACCTGCCAGACCACCTAAAAATCCCAGTGCAAGTATGACTGCAACTAATGGAACAATCAACAGATTTACCGCAATCCCGTAAACCGGGAATGAAAAAAAACACCATAAAACAATAGGCAGCGTGACAAGTTGTATTGAAATATTTAATAGAACCGTCTGAAAGAATTTATTTCTAGATGGAACTATAGTCATAAGACAAGGATAGAGTAACCCAATGCCCATGATTGCTCCAAAGGATAGTTGAAATCCAGTATGGCATAAATATAATGGGTTCTCAATTAATATCAAAACTGCTGAGAGCGATACTGCTGATAGGATATCATACGCCCTGCCCGTACACATGGAAAGAACGCTAAGAAAAAACATAATAAGTGCTCTAGCTGTAGATGTTCCTAATCCTGTCATCAATCCGTATCCAAGTATTAATGCCACACTACATGTACTCGCGAGGATTAATCTAAAACCACATTTTCGTAAAAGCGTAAGTACACATAATCCTGCCGTCGCTATATGCAGTCCTGATAGGCTAAGAATATGAGAAATTCCTGCTTGCATATAAAGATCTTTTATTTCTGGGGACAATTCACCCTTATCTCCAAGTATCAACGCCTGCAAAATCCCTGCCTCTTTCTCAGGCAGGTTTGCTTTATATACTTCTTTTATCCTCTCGCGAAATATAAATAACTTCTCTCTAACTATATTATATTCTTCACTCACCTGTTATGAAGTGACCTCTTGTCAAGTATAAATTTCAAGAAATCACTGCCA
>CAZAAC010000114.1:0-3249 GCA_964483155.1 uncultured Lachnospiraceae bacterium
GCTTGGGCATGTAGTTCGGGACCTCCGGCGGCCGCGCGCCGCGCGCGCGGGCCAGGAGGAAGCGGAAGCGTTCCGCCTCGTCGTCGCCGGCGCAGGCGTCCAGCGCGCGCGCGAACTGCGCGGGCAGGAGGGCGCCGGCGTCGGCGCGGACGCAATCGCGGGACAGGGCGCGGGCGTCGGGGGAGAGGGCGTCGAGGGAATCGAGGAGCAGGTCGAGCAGTGGGCCGTAGGCGGCCACGGTTCCGCCGGAATCGACGGGGGACCAGGACATGGAGCTGGCGCATTCGGAGCGGACGAGCGGCCACGCGGCGAGCCAGCCGCTCCAGTCGGGGGGCTCGCCGGGGGCGCGGCGTTCGAGGGCGGCCTTGGCGTGGAGGCGGCCGGCGCGGACGCTGGGGTGGTCGGCAAGGGCGTTGGTGAGGAGCGTCCAGCCGGCGGCGCTGGAATAGGCGCCGGATTCCTCGAGGCGGGCGAGTTCCTCGTGCTGGCGGATCCAGGTGGCGTCGGCCAGGTCGAGGAGGCGGGCGATGGGCACGGCGTTGGCGACGGTGGCGGGGAAGCGCAGGGCGCTGGCGCGGTACAGGCGGCGCAGGCGGTCCAGCTCCGATGCGGTGTGGAGGCTGCGGTTCATGTAGAGGCCGTCGGCCATGCGGTCGATCTCGCCGGATTCTATGTAGATGGGGGTGCGCATGAGGGCCTGCATGAAGGTGTCGAAGCCTTCGCGCGGATCGCCGGCGCGGTAGCAGTCGGCGGCGAGCCGTTCGTAGACGTGGCGGCGGGGCAGGCAGCCGTATTCGTCCACGACCTGCAGGAGGGCGGCGATGCGGCTGTCGGGGGCGCCTTCGGCATGCTGGAGGACGGTGGCGTAGCCGCTGAGGGCGCGGACTTCGAGGCGCGCGTTGCCTTGAATGACGCCTTGCGCGCGGTCCAGATATTCGAGGGCCTTGTCCGGCTCGGGCGAGGAGGGGTTCAGATGGGTCTCGGCCAAGTTGAGCAGCACGTCGCCGAGCCGGACGGAATTGTTGCCGGATTGGGCCTCGTCGAGGGCGCGGAGGAGCCAGGGGCGGGCTTTTTTCGGGGCATTGAACGTCAGGTTGGCGCCCAGGCTGGCGCAGATGTGGAAGAGGACGTTCATGCCGTCGACGCGGATTTCGCGCAGGTCGTTCGTGGAATGCTGGTCCAGCAGGCTTTGCCAGCGGCCGGCGTCGCCACCTTGGGAGGACTCGCCCTTCTTGGATTTTTTCAGGGCGCGGTTGACGGTGTCCTCGATTTCGATGCGGAGGGGAGGGGGGGGCGCGGAACCGGGCGCGTCCTGTGGGGGGAGGAGGGCGGGGGCGACGGGTTCGGCGTCGGCCGGGGGGGGGCGCCGGTGCCGGGCGGGAGGGGGAGGGGGTTCGGCGGCGGCGCGGCGCTTGAGGGCGGCGAGGTCGGCCGGGGCGGGGCCGACGAGGTCGGGATAGATTTTTTGGATCAGGATGCGGGTGTTGGCGAGGAAGGAAAGGAACGACTCGTGGCCTTGGGCGAGGGCGGCGGTTTCGAGCTGTTGGCCCAGCCGGTCGTACCAGCGGGCGATCTGGGCGTCGGAAAAGAACAGCCAGTATTGACGGGCGGCAGTGGCGAAGACATCGCCATTGGCGAGGCGCGGCGAAAGGCCGATGCGTTCCGCGCCGCGCAGGATGGCTTCGACGCCCTCGTCGAACTGGCCGTGGTTGAAGAGGAATTGGATATGGGCCTGCCAGACGAACGCCGGCTGGTCAGGGCGATTCTGGAAGAGCTGGCGGTACAGGGGGGCGGCGTCGTCGAGGCGGCCCTCCTGGTCGCGGATGCCGGCCAGTTCGGCGGTGGCGTGCCAGTAGAGGTCGTCGTTGGTGGTGAAGCGGGAGCGGACCTGGTTGAAATACCACTCGGCGTCCTGGAAGCGGGTTAGGAGGGCGCATTGGCGGCCGCTGGCGAGATAGAGTTCCCAGTAGTCGGCGTCGTGGCCGGGCGGGGGGACGGCGGAGGGCATCATGCCGGAGGCGTGGACCAGGGCGCGATAGGCCTCGACCGGCTGCCGGGCCTGATCGAAGGCGCGCGCCTTCGCGAGTCCGCGCAGGTAGCCCCAGTTGTAGGTCCAGCCGGGGCCGGCGAGCACGGGCGTGTCCCAGGCCGCGCCGCGCGGATCCTGCCGGGAGGCTTCGATTTCCTTCAGGACCGGGTCGGCTTGGCCGTCTTCGATGTCGGCGGTCCAGGTCTGGAGCTGGCGGAAGAGGAAGTCGTTGGTGGTCACTTGGTCGTCGGCCCAGCCGGTTCCGCAAGGCAACAGCAGCAGGCAGAGGAAGAGCAGAGGTTTCATCTCAAGGTGAATCCTTTCCTGGCGACGTGGCGTGGGCGGCCTCGACTTGTCGGAGCGTCTCGGCGATGCGTTCGGCGGGAGACAAGGGTTCGAGGAGCTGGCGGAGGCGAAGGGTTTTTTCGTGGATTCCAGCCATGATTTCGGCGGAATCCTTGATTTCGGCCGCGAACGCCGCGTCGTCGAGCGAAAGCCAATGATCCACGTTTTCCTTCTCGGCGCAGTATCGTCCATAGAAGTCGCGGGCGCGGATGGATTCGAGCAAGCGGCGGATGGCGGGGATGTTGTTGGCCTGGCCGGTGCGCATGAGGGCATAGGCTTCGTAGCTGTCCGCATAGGTCAAGTCGAGATCGGTCCTCGCAGACTTGCGGAGCGCATCGGCCAGCCCCTTTTCCGCGGGGTAGGTGAAGCCATCGAGGAAAACGGTCAGGTTGCGGAGGTCGTTGATCCAGCTTTCGCGGTCCTGACGGGACATTTTCGCGGCATGAGCGGGATCGGCATAGATGTCGGTCATCCATTGGATGCACTCATGGGCCAGGGCGCGGTCCTTGTCGTATCCGCAATTGGCGGCGAGTTCGCCCAGCAACCGAGCGGTTTTGAGGCGCAACTCGATGTCGAGGTCTTGGCCCCACAGGTGTTCAAGCACCTGCAGGGTGGCATACGGGCTTTTGAAGCGCGTTTCCTGGGCGAAAGAAAACAGGTCCGCCAAGGATTTTCCCGGAAGGAAGGTGGCGAGATCGAGGGTGGCGGCATTGAATTTGACATCCTCGCCGGCGAATTGCCGGAGGGAATCGATCATGTTGGCGAAGGAGGCGGCATCTTGGGCGACCTTGTCGAGGTTGGCGCCGGGGGGGGGCGCGTCCGGCGCCGGGGCGGGGGAAGGAGATGCGGGGGGGGCATCCGGCGCGCGCGGGGGA
>CAZAAC010000115.1:0-3084 GCA_964483155.1 uncultured Lachnospiraceae bacterium
CTTATTGTTCATCAATTACCTCCTGAATGGATGAATATCCCTTCTTAGAAAATAATAAATCAAAATCATTCTCCAATCCTAATGCAAATGCTATTTTTATAAGTGAGGATAGTGATATTTCGCCGGTTCGCTCAAATCTTTTTATGGAACCATAGCTAACATCTGATTTCACACTAAGTTGCTCCTGTGTGCTATTATTCTCCTTTCTCCTCGCCCTTACTCTTTTAGCAATTTCAATATTAATATCATTTGGTGATTTCAAAAAATCAAAGTTATTCATAGATAATATTTTATCTATTTTTATACTTTTTGTCAACTGATAGATAATATATTATCTGTTCATAACCGTTTCACGGCACGGTTCATGTCACAAAACATATTGCCTGGATCCTAAATCAAATGCCAACTCATCTCAAACTCTTTTAATATATCGATAAATGCCGTCATCGCTGCTGAGCAGTGTTTTGATTTATGATACAAACCTTGCGTATAGATTTGTGGTTTTGGTCCATCCCACCTTAATGACACTAATTTGTTCTGTTCAAGCTCTTCGACCACACTTATTCTCGGAAGAAAACCAATTCCCAATCCACTCATAACAAGTTGCTTGATAACCTGAACATTCCCAGATTCAATCACAGATTTAGGAATTATCTTATACTCCGACATAATTTCGTCAACAAATTTTCTATATCCACAACCCACCTCTGTTAAGACTAATGATTTATCGTTTAATTCAGGTGGCGTAATGTTTTTTTTACTTGCAAGTGTATCTTCTGTTGATGTAACAAATTCCATTGGCTCATATCTACTAATCATTGGCACAAAATCTGGATCTGAAATAATTCGGTTCATAACAAACGCAAAATCAATTGTATTCTCACGCATTCTTTTCATAAACTCTTTTTCTGATCCAAATTTAATAATTATATTTACTGCTGGATATCTACATTTATATTCTTTTATAACCCTTGACAAACCGTAAATACAAAGTGATTCTAGTGCACCAATAACAAGTGCTCCGCTTGGTTGCTTACATGTTTTCATAGTTTCCTTTGCATCAACACGCAATTTCAAAATTTGATCTGCAAAAGGCAACAACTTTTTTCCTTCGGCTGTTAATGAAATATGATGACCTAGTCGATCAAATAGTTTCACACCCAATTCCTCTTCAAGCAATCCAATTTGCATTGTAACAGTAGATTGTGCATAACCTAGCTCTTGTGCTGCTTTCGAAAAACTATGTACCCTTGTGATTCTTTGAAATGTATCCAATTGTCTAAATTCCATAGCATATCTCCATATCATTTTTTTTGAATATTAGATTTCTTTATATCAATTTTACTTATACATATGCTTATGATATCATAATTACAGTTAAAGTAAAACGAGATTTCAAAAGCAAACATTATTAAAGAACAATTTGTTGAGGAGGTTCTATGAAAGAATTCGAGAAAAATAACCTAGAAATGCTTACCCTTATTGATCATTGGGAATGCATATTACTTTCACTTGAGGAAGATTTAATTACCAATTACATGAATAGTCAAAATCGAACGATTAAACAAATCCTTGGTCATATGGTTGATTCAGCAACAAATAATTCCCATCGCATCATTCATTTACAATATCAACCAAGCCCCATTTATTATCCCGACTATGCAAATTTGGGGAATAATGATCGATGGATTGCTATTCAAGACTACCAACATGAAAACTGGCACAATTTAGTACAATTGTGGAAGTATTCAAACTTGCATATTGTTCATATTATCCAAAATATTGATTTATCCAAACTCAATCAATACTGGATCAGTGCAACTGGAAACTCTATTTCACTAAAGGAGATGACAATCGATTATTTAAGGCACTTTAAATTGCATCTAAATGAGATTGACCAACTTCTATTACAAAGGACCACTTAATCTATTTATACTGTATCTTCTGTTATTATAGCCAAGTTGCTTGTAAATAAAGAAGCAGAAACATAGTGGAATACCACCATATAATTTTTTACTTCTCATTCCTTGCATGAAATTATTTTTTCGTCTACAATAGTATTTATCATATCGTTTCTATTTCGTTTTTCTTATCAACGAGCATTTGAAAGAACTCGCAGTCTCTGAATGTTAAATTAACAAAAGGATTATAAAGCATATGGAACCAAAATTCAAAACCTGCAGTAAAGAAGTATACACTGCACTAAATAAAACTTTAAAAGAATATAAATCCCAAAAAGGCATTGTCGAAAAAGAAGAGCCTGTTAAAAATGGCGGCTACTATTATGCTGGAAGTGGTACCTATTTTTGCCCTAATGAGAAAATAGATATTTCTTCTTTGGAAAAAGAAATAAGTACAAGACTATTCAAGAATCTGAATGAACTTAGAGAGAATGAGAACATTTTTCCGCTTATCATTGACGAAAAACTAAGCACACTATGTGAAACCCGTGCCTTAGAAATACATACATACTGGAGTCATAAACGTCCCAATAGAACCTATGGAATTGATATGTTTACTTCTATTGCAAAAGGGGAGAATCTCGCCGCCACTACTTACTCAGAAGATGAGTTTAACGCGCTTCATCGTCCAGACATCGAGATGGCGGATCACATGTTTAAGAATTTGGTTGCCAGCCCCGGTCATCTTCGAAACATGATGCGAACTACATTTCACAAAGTGGGAATCGCTACATACGTCTATATAAATGAAATGTCCGCCTTTTCCATCTATTCTGCCTTTTTATTTTCTGACTAACAAAAAGACCTTGATTTCATTGTCTCAGCTGCTTCATGATCCACTCTTTCATATGTAATATGCAAGAAATCCAGAAGGTCATAGGTATGGAGTTCCTTTTCTGATTGGTATTTTTTTGTAGTTGCTCGTCCTTTTTGTAATATCAGTTCCATACCTGGTCTATCCCCCGTACAAGCATTATATTCTGCATTATCTCTGAACTTTATTCCATTGATGATAAGTTTCATTGTCTTGTTACAATAAATTTTTTATTTTTCTTCTAACTCGCTTATTCAAACAATGCTTTTATATCTATCTTAACAACATTATCAAATTCCATTTCCTCAT
>CAZAAC010000116.1:0-3065 GCA_964483155.1 uncultured Lachnospiraceae bacterium
TGAGCAGGAACATGCCAAGCTTTGGTATGAAGAACTTGGTAATTTAGGCTCTACTGCCGAAAACCTTTTACATGCTGCTGAGGGTGAAAATTATGAATGGACAGATATGTATGACCGATTTGCAAAGGATGCTGAAGCGGAGGGTTTTACTGCATTAGCTGCAAGATTTCGCAGGGTTGCCGCAATCGAAAAAGCCCACGAAGAACGTTACCGTGCTTTACTTAAGAATATAGAAATGCAACAGGTCTTTGAGAAGGGCGAAGAAACCATGTGGGAGTGTCGTGTATGTGGACATCTTGTTATGGGTAAAAAAGCTCCTGAAGTCTGTCCCGTATGCAAGTACTCACAGAGTTATTTTGAAGTAAGAAAAGAAAACTATTAATAATACTAGACTCAAAAAATTCTACAGAGTGGTAAACTCTGTAGAATTTTTATTTTAATCAAAGAATAATCTACGTTTCTTATATCTGCTCCAGTGCCTGCCTCAAATCCTCTATAATATCATCTACATTTTCCAAACCTACTGAAAATCGGATTAAATCAGGTGCAATTCCAGCTTCTTCTAGCTGCTGGTCTGATAGCTGACGGTGCGTATGACTGGCAGGATGCAGAAGGCAGGTTTTACTATCAGCAACATGGGTTACAATCGATGCTAAATTCAATTTGTCCATGAACTTTATGGATATCTCTCTTCCACCTTTAATTCCAAAAGCCAATACTCCACAGGAACCGTTTGGTAAATACTTTTTTGCTAAACCATGTTGCTTGTTGTTTATTAAATCCGGATAATTGACCCATGCAATTTTGTCATTGCTCTCCAGAAATTCTGCAACAGCTAACGCATTTTCACAATGCTTTTTCATTCTAAGATGAAGTGTTTCCAGCCCTAAATTAATGTAGAATGCATTTTGAGGAGACTGAATTGATCCAAAGTCACGCATCAGTTGAGCGGTTGCCTTCGTAATATATGCGCCTTCCCCAAATTTTTCTGCATATGTTATTCCATGATAAGATTCATCAGGTGTCGTTAATCCTGGAAATTTATCAGCATACTTCATCCATTCAAATTTTCCACTGTCTACAATACAACCACCAACGCTCACTCCATGTCCATCCATATACTTAGTGGTTGAATGTGTTACAATGTCTGCTCCCCATTCAAATGGTCGACAGTTAATTGATGTGGCAAATGTATTATCAACAATCAATGGAACTCCGTGTATATGTGCCAATCTTGCAAATTTTTCAAAATCAAATATGGATACTGTAGGATTTGTAATTGTTTCTCCAAAAACCGCCTTTGTATTTGGCTTAAAATATTTATCCAATTCTTCTTCTGGTAATTCTTGATCAACAAAAGTGCATTCAATACCCATTTTTTTCATTGTTACACTAAACAGATTGTACGTTCCACCATAAATAGCCGATGACGCAATAAAATGATCTCCTGCTTCACAGATGTTAAATATCGCATAAAAATTTGCCGCTTGCCCAGACGAGGTAAGCATTGCCGCTGTTCCACCTTCCATTGCACAAATTTTTGCCGCCACAGCATCATTCGTTGGATTTTGTAACCTGGAATAGAAATAGCCTTCTGCCTCCAAATCAAATAACTTTCCCATTTCATCACTCGTATTATATTTAAATGTTGTGCTCTGAAAAATCGGTAACTGTCTTGCTTCTCCTTTTCTAGGTCTCCATCCTTCATGAATACATTTTGTTTCTATTTTGCTTTCCATCTGCTTTTCCTCCATACGTTCTTTAATATCTATTATTTACTAGTATAGTGCAGTTCGATTATCTTGAAAAATACAAAAAAATATGTGTTTGATATAGTTTTAAGCTATATCAAACACATATTTTTATATTTGCACTATGTCATTTTTTATGACAAAATATGATCTATTCTATTTATTACTGCGCATATTCAAATACATGCTTTTTTAACGCTTCAATATATGCCAGACCATATCTGCTAAGTGGCATATTTTTTTGCTTTATAATCCCAACTCGCATATACTCATCTACTTTAAGTGGTTTTGCAATGATATTTTCCCCATTCAGCTCCTTACTGATTACACCTGTACTAACCGTATATCCATTCAGGCCTATGACCAGATTAAAGAGTGTTGCACGGTCTCTTACTTTAATATTTTTGTTTCGGTCAAGAGTACTATGAATTTCCTCAGAAAAATAGAAAGAATTATAATCTCCCTGCTCAAAGGAAAGATACGGATACTCCTCAAGCTCATTCATAGTAATTTCTTTTTTTTCGGCGAGTGGGTGTTTTGAACTAATAAAAACATTTGGATTTGCTACAAAGAGTTCATCAAATACCAGACCTTTCTGCTTAATAAGCTTCATGATTACCTCTTCATTCTTTGAAGAAGTATACAGAATTCCTATTTCACTTTTCAATCTGTTTATATCTTCTATAATCTCATAGGTCTGGGTTTCTCTCAATGTGAAGTCATATTGATTTCCGCCAAATTCACGTATCAGATCCACAAATGCATTGACAGCAAAGGAATAATGCTGGGTTGAGACAGAAAACCTTGTGCTTTGTTTCTTGACATTTAGGAACTTTTCTTCTAGTAGGTTTGCCTGTTCAAGAACTTGTCTTGCATAGGCAAGAAATTCATCACCGATATTCGAGACAACAATTCCTTTATTCGTTCGATTGAATATTGTGATCTGCATTTCATTTTCCAGCTCTTTAATTGCATTGGTAAGGCTTGGCTGGGATATGAATAATTCCTTAGCAGCTTCACTAATCGTTCCCTTATCCGCTACTGTCACTACATATTTTAGCTGCTGTAAAGTCAATTACAAGTTCACCCCCTTACACTACATCTCATTTGCAAAAATATTGTTAATTTTTTCTGCTGCATCAATCAAATAATCGCATGAAAAACTCTCAAAATTGCCTTTATCAACTAATTTGGCAATGGCTGGATCAATTGGAATTCTGCCCAATATATCAATACCTATTTCTTTTGAAATATCATTCAATTTGCTTTCACCAAATATATTTATTTCTTTTCCACAATCAGGACATTTCACAA
>CAZAAC010000117.1:0-2928 GCA_964483155.1 uncultured Lachnospiraceae bacterium
TTAGACGGCAAGAAAGGTGTTGCACAGAAGATCGTATACGGAGCATTTGAAAGAGTAGAAGCCAAAGCAGAGAAGCCTGCAATCGAGGTGTTTGAGACAGCGATGAATAACATCATGCCCGCACTTGAGGTTAAGGCAAGACGTATCGGTGGAGCTACTTATCAGGTGCCCATCGAAGTACGCCCTGAGAGACGTCAGGCGTTAGCACTTCGTTGGCTTACATTGTACTCTCGTAAAAGAGGCGAGAAGACAATGGAAGAAAGACTTGCGAATGAACTTCTGGATGCTATGAACAACACAGGAGCATCTGTGAAGAAGAAGGAAGATATGCACAAGATGGCGGAGGCTAATAAGGCATTCGCACATTACAGATTTTAATAAGGAGGAAATAACCCTTGGCTGAAAGAGAATATCCCCTGGAGAGAACCAGGAATATCGGTATCATGGCTCATATAGATGCGGGTAAAACCACCTTGACTGAGCGTATCTTATATTATACCGGTGTTAATTACAAAATTGGTGATACTCATGAGGGAACTGCTACCATGGACTGGATGGAGCAGGAACAGGAAAGAGGTATCACAATCACATCAGCCGCTACGACATGTCATTGGTCATTGCATGAAGCTACGGAAATTAAACCAGGAGCATTAGAACATCGTATTAATATTATTGATACACCTGGTCACGTTGATTTTACCGTTGAGGTAGAACGTTCACTTCGTGTTTTAGATGGTGCTGTTGGCGTATTTTGTGCAAAAGGCGGTGTGGAACCGCAATCTGAAAATGTTTGGCGTCAAGCCGATACCTATAATGTACCAAGAATGGCCTTCGTTAATAAGATGGATATTCTGGGGGCAGATTTTTATGGTGCGGTAAACCAAATAAGAAACAGATTGGGTAAAAATGCAATTATTCTTCAGTTGCCAATTGGCAAGGAAGAAAGTTTTATGGGAATTGTTGATTTGTTTGAAATGAAAGCTTACATTTATAATGATGATAAAGGTGAAAATATAACAATCACAGATGTTCCTGAAGATATGAAGGACGATGCTGAAAAGTATAGAATCGAGCTTGTTGAAAAGGTTTGTGAATTAGATGATGAGCTTATGATGCAGTACCTTGAAGGCGATGAGCCGTCTATGGAAGAATTAAAAGAAGCCCTTAGAAAAGGAACCTGTAGTTGTACTGCGATTCCTGTCTGCTGTGGATCAGCATATAAAAATAAGGGTGTACAGAAATTGTTGGATGCAGTACTCGAATATATGCCAGCGCCCACAGATATTCCATCAATTAAGGGTGTAGATGAGAATGGTAATGAAATAGAGAAGCATCCATCAGATGAGGAACCTTTTGCTGCACTTGCATTTAAGATTATGGCTGACCCATTTGTGGGAAAACTTGCATTTTTTAGAGTATATTCAGGCACTATGAATGCAGGTTCCTATGTACTAAATGCAACAAAAGGCAAGAAGGAACGAGTAGGACGTATTTTGCAGATGCATGCAAATAAAAGAGAAGAGCTGGATAAAGTATACGCAGGAGATATTGCAGCTGCTGTTGGTTTTAAAATGACAAGCACAGGCGATACGATTTGCGATGAAAGATATCCCGTAATCCTTGAGTCTATGGAATTCCCAGAGCCTGTTATTGAATTGGCAATTGAGCCAAAGACAAAAGCAGGACAGGGAAAAATGGGAGAAGCATTAGCTAAACTTGCTGAAGAAGATCCTACATTCCGTGCTCATACGGATCAAGAGACTGGACAGACAATTATTGCTGGCATGGGCGAGCTTCATCTTGAAATTATTGTAGACAGACTGCTTCGTGAATTCAAGATAGAAGCAAATGTAGGAGCGCCTCAGGTTGCCTATAAAGAAACATTTACAAAAACAGTTGAAGTTGATTCAAAATATGCAAAACAATCTGGTGGTCGTGGCCAATATGGCCATTGTAAAGTTCGCTTTGAGCCTATGGATGCAAATGGTGAAGATTTATTTAAATTTGAATCAGCTGTTGTCGGTGGTGCTATTCCAAAGGAATATATTCCAGCAGTTGGACAGGGTATTGAAGAAGCGGCAAGAGCTGGTATTCTCGGCGGATTTCCAGTATTGGGTATTCATGCCGTAGTGTATGATGGTTCTTATCATGAAGTTGATTCAAGTGAAATGGCATTCCATATCGCAGGATCTTTGGCATTCAAAGATGCGATGCAGAAGGGAGCACCAGTGCTTCTTGAGCCTATTATGAAGGTAGAGGTAACGATGCCGGAAGAATATATGGGTGATGTAATTGGAGATATTAATTCCCGCCGTGGACGTATCGAGGGTATGGATGATATTGGTGGTGGAAAGATAGTAAGAGGTTTTGTACCTCTTTCGGAGATGTTTGGATATTCTACAGATCTTCGTTCTAAGACACAGGGCCGTGGAAACTATTCAATGTTTTTTGAGAAGTATGAGCCAGTACCGAAATCCGTACAGGAAAAGGTGCTTGCAGCAAAGGCAAAGTAATATAAAATGTACTTGAAAATCTTGGTATTATGAAATATAATCATAAATAGCGAGTTGTTTTGGAAAATGAAACAAATAAAAGAAGAGCGTTTTGACGCGTAAATAAAGGAGGACTTTAGAAATGGCTAAAGCTAAATTTGAAAGAAATAAACCACATTGTAACATTGGTACCATTGGTCATGTTGATCATGGTAAGACGACATTAACCGCAGCGATTACGAAAACTCTTAATGCAAGACTGGGAACTGGTCAGGAAATTGCTTTTGATATGATTGACAAAGCTCCAGAAGAAAGAGAAAGAGGTATTACAATTTCTACCGCTCATGTTGAGTATGAAACAGCAAATAGACATTATGCACATGTAGATTGCCCAGGCCATGCCGATTACGTTAAAAACATGATTACTGGTGCAGCG
>CAZAAC010000118.1:0-235 GCA_964483155.1 uncultured Lachnospiraceae bacterium
TAAGGGCACACTTCCCGATGCAGAAGTATATGTCTATGAGCTAGATGAGAAAATTAAGGCTTTTGTAGGAATCGATAAGGGATATATAGCTGGAATATTTGTTTCCGATGAAATGCAATCAAGAGGCTTCGGAAAACAATTACTCGAACAAGCAAAGGAGCTTTATTCTAAACTTAGTTTAGCGGTTTATCAAAAGAATGTAAAAGCCGTCAATTTTTATCAGCGAGAACAATTT
>CAZAAC010000118.1:245-2828 GCA_964483155.1 uncultured Lachnospiraceae bacterium
ATTAATCATAATAACCAAAATAAAGAAAAAACAGATATTTTGTAACTTAGATATTAATAATTGTAAGATGGTTGATAGTGAATTGATAATCTTTTTTACCTATGATAGTTTGAAACAAAGAGAGAAAAACCTATAAAGACTACTTCGGAAAAATAGGAACAAAAGGAACAAAAGGAAATTGAAGTAATGAATGAAAATGAGGAAAATAATAATGTGGGCAATTGAAGTAGAGCACTTAAATAAAAACTATCCTATGGGAGAGTGTGTCATTCCAGTTTTAAAAGATATCGATTTGAAAATTAAGGAAAAAGAGTTTGTATCCATTATGGGCCCATCAGGATCTGGAAAAAGTACATTGCTTTATTTAATGGGTGGACTTGAAAAACCAACATCTGGTCAGATTTCAATAAATGGATCGGACATTCTGAAATTTTCAGATGAAGAGGAATGTAAGTTTCGAAGAAGTACAATTGGATTTGTTTTTCAATCATATAATTTGATTCCAAACCTGACGGTGGTTGAAAATATTGTATTACCACTTCAATTAGACCAAAAGAAAACAAGTGATTATGCAAAAAGATTGGATGAAATTCTAGATATCGTTGGATTGTCGGAACATAAAAATCATACTCCAAAAGAATTGTCAGGTGGGCAGCAGCAAAGAGTTGCAATAGCAAGAGCAATCATTACCAATCCTAAAATATTATTTGCGGATGAACCAATTGGAAATCTAGACAGTAAAACCGGAATTACAATTCTAGAATTACTGAACAGAATAAATCAAGATATGGGTATGACCATTGTCATGGTTACGCATTCCAAAGAATCTGCAGAGTATGGAAATCGCGTAATCGAGCTAAAGGACGGTGAAGTGGTTATATGAAAATCATACTAAAGTACCTCTTAAAAAGTCTATTGCATAGAAGGGTTCAAACGGGTCTTGTTATTTTCTCAATAACGTGTGCATCTTCTTTGATCTTTGCAAATGAGGGATTTAAAAATACATGTGAAAAGATGTTTTATGAAGCAGATACAAGGCACGCGGGGACCGCAGATTATCTTGCAATCAATGAATTAGAGGAAATTGATGATCAGATAATGGATAAACTTCATCAAGAAGATGGTTTTCAATATGTAGCTCCAATTATTAAGCAGGATTTATTGTATGCGCCTTCTGTTGAGTAAATGTATTATTACCATACATATGGAATGGACTATAAGGATTACATGGACTACAATCTAGTTCCAATGAAGTCAGGAACAGTAGACGAATTTAGTGGCAATCAAGTAATTGTAGGAGATGCATTTGCTAAAATCAATGGATGGAATGTTGGGGATTCTATTTCCTTAGAATATAACCAAGTAGAGTATGCGTTTGAGATTGTAGGAATCAGTCAACCAAAGGGTATTTTTCTGCGAGAATTAGCAGATGGTGGAACTATGATTATTCCATTGGATACGATGAAGGAAATAACGGATAAAAAAGTGAATATGATCTACTTCAAGTTGAAGGATTCTGCAACAATGGATTCTGAGCAAGAAGCCAATCAGCTAAAAGCCCAATTTGAAAAGTTGGGTCAAAAATATCCACAATTAAATCTGGAGTATACCATTGACACGCAGTTGATTCGAGCCGAGACAAATACTTATGTAATGCCTTTTAAAATTTCATCAATAGCTGTGTTTTTTATGAGCATGTTCTTGATTCATGCAGCATTTAAGATTCTTTATGAGGAAAGAATCAGTTCTTTTGGAATTATGCGTAGTGTCGGATTGACAAAAAAGAAATTAAATAAGTTATTGGTATTTGAAAGTGGAGCGCTTGGAATTATTGGTGGTGTTGCGGGTTGTTTTTTGGGTATTGGTGTCTTTATGGTGATTCAAAAGCTATATTTTAGTCAGGAAGAATCTTTTGGAAGTACGATTGCATTAACAATTACCCTAAGGCAAGTTCTGATGTCTGTTTTAGGCGCTGTTATTTTGGCAGTTATGAGTATGATTTTACCGATTTTAGGAATTTGGAAAAAGAGTGTAAAAGATATTATGTTACAAAAACCAGATCAAAAGGTAACGAAGAAATCAAAGGGTTGGGTTATAGGAATAACCATCTGCATTTTAGTCCTTGTAGGTGCAAATTTTATTCGCCTATCGTGGGTTGGGATGGTAGTAGCATCTACATTTGTGACATTTTTGCTGGTTAGCATTATTTTGCTTTCGAACGGATTATTACGGTTAGTATCTCATATATTCACTAAAATACGTGTAGATCGAGCAATCTCACTAGGAGTTCAAAATGTTCGTGACAATAAAATATTAGCCAATAATTTTAGGCTGTTTGCGGTTATGATTGCACTAGTATCATTTATGGTGTCTTTGTTCAAATCCATGTCTTATGATTTACATGATGCCTATGCAACAAAATATCTTTATGATGCTACAGTAGAGGTAGTGGAGCCGATTTCGAATGCGAAGGAACGGTTTGAGAAGATAGAAGGGGTAGCATGTGTTGAGCCCTATAATATGAATTATGATATGCGAGAAGTAAACACAAATACCTTTATGAATGGGGTTTATGGAATTGAT
>CAZAAC010000119.1:0-2691 GCA_964483155.1 uncultured Lachnospiraceae bacterium
ATAAATATTAGATACTTTAAATTTAGTTTGGCATAACAGGAGGAAGAACAATGAGTGAAATTTTTAAAAATTTTCCAGTCGTTTCTTATGAAGGGCCCCAAAGTAAGAATTCTCTTGCATTTAAGTATTATGACCCTGATCGCATAATTATGGGAAAAACAATGAGAGAGCTGCTACCATTTTCTATGGCCTGGTGGCATAACATGAGTGCTACTGGAGCAGATATGTTTGGTGTCGGAACAGCAGATAAGAGTTTTGATGCAATCAGTGGTACGATGGAACATGCGAAGGCAAAAGTAGACGCAGGTTTTGAATTTATGCAGAAATTAGGTGTTTCCTATTTTTGCTTTCATGATGCAGATATTGTGCCAGAAGCGGATACCATTGAAGAGACAAATCGAAGACTTGATGAAATCACAGATTATATAAAAGAAAAAATGGATCATACGGGGATAAAGCTTCTCTGGGGAACTGCTAATATGTTTTCAAATCCACGTTATATGAATGGTGCAGGAAGCTCAAACTCAGCTGATGTTTTTTGCTTTGCAGCGGCACAGGCAAAAAAAGCTTTAGATTGTACCGTAAAACTTGGGGGAAAAGGATATGTATTCTGGGGTGGCAGAGAGGGTTATGAGACATTACTGAATACGGATATTAAATTTGAAGTTGAGAATATTGCCAAGCTAATGAAGATGGCCGTAGAATATGGAAGAAAGATTGGATTTGATGGAGATTTCTATATTGAGCCAAAACCGAAGGAACCGATGAAACATCAATATGATTTTGATGCGGCAACAGCAATTGGATTTCTACGTCAATATGGACTAGACAAAGACTTTAAGATGAATATAGAAGCGAACCATGCTACGCTGGCTGGGCATACTTTCCAACATGAACTGCGAATTAGTGCAATCAATGGAATGCTTGGAAGTATTGATGCAAATCAGGGGGATTATCTCTTGGGTTGGGATACGGATCAGTTTCCTTCTAATGTTTATGATGCCACTTTATGTATGTATGAAGTACTTAAAGCTGGTGGCTTGACAGGTGGACTTAATTTTGATGCTAAAACAAGGCGTCCAAGTTATACGTATGAGGACATGTTTGAGTCTTATATTCTCGGTATGGATACATTTGCTTTAGGACTTATTAAAGCAGCTGAAATGATAGAGGATGGACGTATTGATGAATTTGTAAAAGAAAAATATGCAAGTTATGAAAATGGTATAGGATTAAAAATACGTAAAGGAGAGACCTCTCTGGAGGAGTTGTCTGATTATGCCATTAAGATGGGAAAACCAGAACTTCCCGGTTCTGGAAGACAGGAGTATTTGGAGAGTGTCATGAATAATATCATGTTTCATTAGTCGGTTATAATTTTTATTATGAAATGAATGAGAGGAATGAGTTCTGTATAAAATAGGACTCATTCCATTTTTATAACAGCAGGTATCAAAAAAATGTCAATAGAAATACATAAATGATATATTTGACAAAGTGTTTAAAAATAGTATTATTATAATTAACATATGTCCATAAATAGACAAATTTGACAGGGTGCCTATAATAAGAAAATAGTAATTGGAGGTATTGAAGGATGATAGTAGTAATAGCGAGTGATGGAAGCAGGGTAAGTGGACATTTTGGACATTGTGAGGGCTTTACAATCTATGATGTGGATGATAGCGAAGTAACAAATAAAGAGTTTGTTAAAAATCCAGGACATAGACCTGGATACCTTCCAGTATTTCTTAAAGAGCGAATGGCAGATGTTATTATAGCCGGTGGAATGGGTGCAACTGCACAAGAATTATTTGCTGAAAACGGGATAGAAGTTGTCGTTGGTGCACAGGGAATTGCAGATGATGTGATAAAACAGTATATAAGCGGCGTGTTGAAATCAACAGGAAGTATATGCAGAGAACACTCACATGATGGGCGTTGTAACGTTGAGGAGTAAAATCTGTAAGATGAATAGGATATATAATAATATTTGTATGGAGAGAAATTCATAAAGAACTTATAATTATATTTGAATCCTCCTGCATCACTCTTTGCATTATGAGTGAGGCAGGAGGATTTTTTTGAAGTTCATACAAATTTAAAGTTCAATTTTAGGAAGGTGGAGGTCAAACCTCTTCCGTCAAGTTACTGCTAGCAGTTTCTTCAGTTGTTTCATCAGCTAAATCAGCTATTTTATCCAAAAATGCCTGTATTAATATTGTAAGTTCGTCATCATCAATTGATAAATTGCTTTTCAAACTTTCGACAGCACTGGCAGCAAAGTCTGTAAGACTAGAGGTTGCAGTATCTAAGTCCGCTATCGTGGGAAGCCCCATTCCTTCTGCTTTGGTATTTAGGGCATCAGTTAGTGCACGCATCCCCGCTTCACTTAGTAAATCAGAAGCGGTAAGGCCTAATTCCTCCATGGTGGAAATAATACTGTCTTTATTAACGCGCATAGTCTCTGAGATCTGATTCAAGATGCTATCAAAGGTGTCATCAATACTACTGGAAGTTTCAGCTGTTTCCGAGGCTGTGATATAAGAAGTAGCAATTGCCACAGCAGTACTATCATCTGTTTCAGCCGCTTCATCGGTTTCTTCTACTGGAGGCATAGGTGGCATTGGAGGCCGTTCACTTGCCATATTTCCAAGTTCATTATACATTTCACTTGGCATTGGCATTTCA
>CAZAAC010000120.1:0-2637 GCA_964483155.1 uncultured Lachnospiraceae bacterium
TAACACAAGCAACAGCATCTGCTCCTGCTATGTAGAAATCACATATTTCATTTTTTTGAATAAAGTCTGTAAATTCTTCACAGCTTAATGCGTTTCCTTTGTATTTTGTGAAAATATTTTTTGATACTATGTTTAAGTCTGTGGCTAATTCAGACCCATATGTATTGGGTTTAAGAGTCCTCGTGCCAGCTGATAAATTTTCATGCCTTATATAAACAACATGAATGTCATGATTAACTGCCCAATCTATAGCTTTATTGATATTCCCAATAACATCCTTGTAATTCTTTGTTATGTCATTTTGAATATCGATTATTACTAAGGCTTTTTTCTGCATTGTATTTCCTCCTGATAGTTAAATTGATTTTGTTTGCTTTTTAATAATTATACGTTGCAATTGTTGACAACAGTATGGCAACAATTTATAATGATAAAAAGAAATTTTTGTAAAACAATATAAGAATTTAATTGAATCAGATTGCAGGAGGTAGAGGGATGTCGTTTTCTGAAATCAGTATTTATCAGGTAAAGCACAAAAACAGCTATATGAAACCCATTGGAAAGAGATAGAAAAGTGCCTGATTGTTCCCCATGACAAAATCTTAGGGGAGGTCATTATTTCCAAGCCCTTTTCTTGATTTTTGTTAGTTCCGTTTTAAAAGTTCGTTTTGTATGTTTTTCTCAAATATAAAAAGTCAAACTTGGCGCATTAAATACAAATTTTGGTTTTAAAACGCCAAATATTGCAAATTATATTTGATTGCAGTATAATGTAATCAGGATGTAATTAGGAATAACTAAGATAGTATGTAGGGAAAGGGATGAAGAAATGAATAAGTATTTGTCTTCTCACAACGCTTTATTGGAAATTGGAGCAAGATTAAAAGCATATAGAATTGATTATCCTTTTTCACAGAAGGAATTATCAGCAAAATCGGGTGTTTCCGAGCGAAGTATATTGCGCATGGAAAGGGGAGAAGATATGCAGTTTGGCAATCTGATTAAGGTGCTTATTGCACTGGACATAGATGCCAATCTGGATATGCTCATTCCGGACCCGACAAAGAGGCCCTCTTATTATCTAAATGATAGATTTAGCCCGTCACAAAGAAAAAGGGTAAGGAAAAAGGAACCCAAGAACCCCGGTATAGAAATCAAGTGGGGAGAAGATAAGTGATGTATAATACAGCGACGGTAACACTTTGGGGAACAACGGTAGGATATCTGCACTTGGAAGACGGCAGGAAGTATGCATCCTTTGAATATGATAAGGATTTTATTCGTATGGGGATTGAGATATCTCCCCTCATGATGCCGTTATCAAACAG
Source organism: uncultured Lachnospiraceae bacterium (assembly GCA_964483155.1). GTDB lineage: Bacteria > Bacillota > Clostridia > Lachnospirales > Lachnospiraceae > JAAYYM01. The sequence continues at coordinate 1,329 of CAZAAC010000120.1, forward strand.
GATATATGAGTTCCCGGAGCTGGCAATACCGGCTTTTAAAGGCGTACCGGGACTGTTGGCAGATTCGCTTCCAGATAAGTTTGGAAACGCTGTTATTGACCAGTGGCTTGCATCAGAAGGCAGAACGCCGGAATCGTTTCATGTGGTAGAGCGATTATGCTATACTGGAAAACGCGGGATGGGTGCACTGGAGTACATGCCAGCAATCAGCACTAACGGAGATCGTAATGAGAAAATAGATATAGCCAGATTGGTAGAGTTTGCATCGAATGTTCTAGAAGAAAGAGAAAATATTCATCTTTCTTTAGAAAATGATTTGAATTACAACCAGCTGCTAAAGCTTGGAACCTCAGCTGGAGGCGCCAGGGCAAAGGCTGTCATAGCCTATAAGGAAAAGACGGGCGAAATACGTTCGGGACAGATTGACACAAGTGGAGAGTATGATTTCTGGCTAATCAAGTTTGATGGTGTTGCAGGGAATGGAGACCATAAGCTTGAAGATACGCCTGAATATACCAGGATCGAATATGCTTACTATTTAATGGCAGTAAAAGCAGGTGTTTTCATGAGCGAGTGCAGGTTATTCGAAGAGGGTGGCCGAAAGCATTTTATGACAAAGAGATTTGACCGGCTAAATGGGAAAAAGCTGCATATGCAAACATTAGGTGCCATGATGCATATTGATTATAATGAACCGGGATTGTGCAGCTATGAAATGGCAGCATTGACGGCAAGAAGAATGGGACTGCCAAATAACGAAATAGAGCAGCTTTATAGAAGAATGTGCTTCAATATTTTTGCCGTGAATCAGGATGACCATGTGAAGAATACGTCTTTTTTAATGGATAAAAAGGGAAGCTGGTCTCTGTCTCCGGCATATGATATTACCTTTGCATGTGATGCTGGAAATAGGTGGCTTCAGGCCCACCAGATGACGATTAATGGGAAAAGTTCAAATATATCCATAAGCGATATGATTGTATGTGGTCAGAATATGGATCTTAAGCCGTCAAAGTGCAGAAAAATAATAGAAGAAGTAAAATATGCTGTGAAGCATTGGCAGACCATAGCACGTACTGTTGCAATCAGAGAAAAGACCATAAGCCTGATTGGAGATGAAATAGAAAGAAACAGTGCGGAATAATAATGGAATATTATAAATGAAAAAAGAAATTTTAGAAGGGGGGATAGCAGATGAAAGTTGACAGGCTCGTTAGCATTATCATGATACTCCTTGATAAAAAGCGCATCGGGGCACAGGAGTTAGCAGATATGTTTGAAGTTTCACCCCGCACAATCTACCGCGACA
>CAZAAC010000121.1:0-2566 GCA_964483155.1 uncultured Lachnospiraceae bacterium
AGAGGAGGTCATATGCAATACTTTCATTCTGACATGGATTTGGAATTTGTTTTAACTGAAAATACAGATGTTACATTTGAAAAACATAATCATGTTTCAAAATATGTAGCAGGTCTTATTTTAAGTGGTGCAATTGAAATAGTAGAAAACAATATGAAGATAGAATGTCAAATGGATGATATCTTTGTCATACCTATTTATGCGGCGCATTCTTTGCATTTTAAAAACAAGGCGACAAGAATATTGACAATGTGTGTTGGCATGCAATTTATAGAAAAATATTTAGAGGCAGAAGGAAAAAGTGTGTTAAATCATTATACAGATGAACTGCAAAAACAAAACGTCATTAATGATAAACAGGCAATTGCATTTGAAGATGCTATGGATATCATTATTAAATATTATAATGAAGAAGAAACTATATTTCCTATGCATATTAATAATATCAAGCAGATTATTATTAGTGAGTCTGAACAGGAACTAAGATTAGAATACTTGGCAAAGCAGATTTATATCAGTAAATACTATCTGATCAGAAAATTTAAAGAAAATATTGGTCTTACACCACATAATTTTCAAATACAGAACCGTATTCGCAAATCTCAACATCTTTTAAGTGAGGGATGGAGAATATCGGATGCAGCAGCAGAATCAGGATTTTATGATCAAAGTCATTTTATAAAATGTTTTAAGAATATCTTAGGCATAACGCCTAGTGAATATATTGATTCTCTTAAAAAACTTGAATAAGTGTGCAATTTTTTACAAGTTGTTAAGGTTATTTCATCGTATTATTTTAGAGTAAATACTTTAAATAATATAGGAGATGACGAAATGAATACATTTGAAAGATTTAATCATGGAAAGTTAATTGTATCTGATGGAGAAAAAGACTTTGATGATGTTATATGGTCGAAGCATCCAATATTCGAAGGAGTGGAATTAAAGCATATTGTTTCTTCAAAAGATACGGAAGGACAATTTAGTTACCATTTAGTTAGAATTGCTCCAAATTGTAGTATAAAGCAACATACTCATGAGACACAGTTGGAGACACATGAAGTTATTAGTGGTTCGGGAGAATGTATTAATGATGGAATAGCAATCGGCTATGTGCCGGGTGTGATTTCAATTATGCCTGTAGGGATAAAACATGAAATATGTGCAGGCACAGAGGGGTTATATCTTTTTGCAAAATTTATGCCAGCATTATGTTAAAAGGTTGTTAAAAAAGAAGAAAAAAGAAAACCACTTGACAGGTGACCGATTGCTCACTGTACTAAAAAGGTGAGCATTTGGTCACTAAAATAATTGGAGGTTTTTTCATGGAACAGATATTATTAAATCAAAAAATAGTAAATGCAAGAAAAGTACTTAGGAAAATACAGAAAGAGAGCAGCAAAGGATATTGTAGGGGTAAGAGTATTTCCAAAACAAAAATCGGAAAGCTTGTCAGGCTTGTTCCATCTGAACAAACAAGCGACAGGACAAAATCTTTACCCCTCGAAGTGAATCCAGACAGATTGCTGGAACTTTTAGAATCAAGTAATCTTACAGGGATGAGTGGAAATGGATTCTCGGTAAAAAGAAAGCTTGCATCACTCATTCAAAATCAGTCTGAAAAGTTTTTTATAATCAATGGTGTAGAATGTGAGCCAGGGCTGATACATGATGAATGGATACTTAAAAATTACTGGGATGAAGTTTCAAAAGGAATTCAGATTATAAGCCAGATCATACCTTTTAAACAATGTGTTTTGGCATACAAGGTTCCAAGAAGTGAAAGAAGAAAGAGAAGGGATGCAGTAGGATTTGAAGTGTGTGCTGTTCCAGCAAAATATCCAATGGGAGAAGAACATTTGCTAATCGAGCAGGTGCTTGGTAAAATATTGCAGAAAGAGGAACACCCTGTGGATGCCGGCATTTTAGTGATGAATGTGCAGACGGTTTATCAGATTTACTGTTTGCTCACGGAACAGTATCATAATGGAAGATATATCACTTTAGCCGACTTAGAAACTGGTGATGCGAAAGTTGAATATGTCAAAAGAGGCGAGAACATAAAAGAAAAACTGATGAAGTGCTTTCCGAACGCCAGGAAGGTAGAATATTTTGCTGGTTCAGGGATTATGTCAGCATGTATTGTAGAAGACGACAAAAATTTTTCTGATCAGATTTCATTTGCTGCAATTGGAATGCAGGAAAAGATTTCTAACGATGTGGCATGCAAGGAGTGTGGAAAGTGTAACCGAAAGTGTCCAGTAGGCGTAAATATTAGAGAGATTGTTAAGCGAAGAGAAGTGGATATGCAGGCAGATCTCTCTGCGCTAGGAATAGAGAATTGTATAAAATGTGGCAGTTGTACTTTTTTCTGTAGAGCAGGTAAGAATATTTCTGAGTATCTTGAAAAGTAGAAAGGAACGTGCTGTTATGGAGCGAAAAGGGAAAAATACAAAACAGAAGATTATAGATGAGTCGATGAAACTCTTTTCAATCAATGGCTTTGATACCGTATCAATCCGAGCAATAGCAGAAGCTGTTGGAGTTGGAAACAGCGCGTTATATA
>CAZAAC010000122.1:0-2454 GCA_964483155.1 uncultured Lachnospiraceae bacterium
GTTTTGGGGAGAACTTAATGAGAAAAAGGGCTTGGAAAAATGCCTTGAAAAATTCGACTGAAATGATATTTGGAAAAGCCAGCAACACTTGAAAGCTCTTCAATAGAAAGAAATTTTCCTAAATGTAGCTCCATATAGTCCTGCACTTTATGAATTCTTTGTATGTATTCTTCCTGACACCTCAGATCTGACATATGACTTCCTCCTAAAACTGCTATGCATTATATTTGAAATATTGTCACGATTCATTCCTAACGCTTACAGTAGCAATTACAGTAGCAATTCCCGTATCATATTCACAATATGATCCACTGTGTCTTTCTCTAAAGGAATGACTCTTGACCACATCCTGACACCCTGATACGAGTACAGAATCACATCTGTAATCTGCTCGCAATCTACCTTTTTAAACTCTCCTGTTTCTATTCCATACCTGATTAGACTATTCCATCTTTTTTTTGCCTGCTCATTCACATGAATAAAGAAGTCTTCATTTCCAAGGCTGGCATATTCATAAATTGCAAGACTTAGTGACTTCTCACTATCAAGCATTTCTTCTTTTAATGCTCCTAAAAGCTCCTCCAAAATTTTTCTTGCCGAAAAGCCCTGCTCAATCTGGTCTGCAATTACATAATCTCTTGACAAAATTTCCGACAAAATTTCATCTGTTCCGGCATAATGGCGGTATAGTCCTCCTCTGCTTAACTTGGTGCTCTCGCAGATATCCTTCATTGTCACCTGTTTAAAACCCTTCTGTGCAAAAAGCTTATAGGCTTCTTCTAATATATGATTTCTCGTCTGCTCTCCTTTTGCACTCATTATTCGCATTCCTCCCTTAGTAACGAATACATGCCATAGGAATGAACTTTCCCGTTTTTGTATACACCATTTCTCATCGTTCCCTCATATGTAAAGCCTGCTTTTAGAAGTACTCCTTTTGAACCCTCATTATACGAAAATGGTTCCGCATAAATTCGGATAATATCAAATTTTTCAAAAGCCTCCTTACATATTTCTTTTGCTGCACGGCTTGTAATACCTTGCTTCCAATAATCTTCAGACAACCAGTAACCAAGTTCAGCAGACTTTTCATAGATATCATTTTTAACAAAAATGCCGATACTTCCCACCGCTCTTCCATCTACCTCGATGGCTCTAGTAAGCTGTCCGTTTCCCTCCTTCTCGATACAATCATTCACATACCATTTTGCATCTTCTAATGTATATGGATTGGGAAATACATTTCGTAAATTTGCTGCTACTCTCTCATTATTTGCTGCCTTTGCCACTGCCTCTGCATCTTCTGTCTTCCAGGGTCTTAATCTAAATTCTTTCATACCTTGTCTCTCCTTCATGATTGTATTTTTAAAAGCGACACATGTGTTGCTTTTCATTATGCGATACACGTGTCGCTTTGTCAACTATTTTTTTGCTTGACTGCATGAGTGAATAAACGAATGAATTAAAAAGACAGCCTTTTCAGCTGTCCTTTTAAACGATCAATATTCTAACTCTTCCAATATTTCAACTGCCTCTTTAATTAAATCTGGGCAAATACTTTTAAATAATCCATTTTCTGTTGCATACTTCCATTCGTCTGGTTTTCTAATATCACAACCTAAGAGATCTCTACATACAACGCTTCCCTTTCTCTCACGAAAAACGTTAGTAAATTCAGTTGTTTTCTCATAGCATAGCATTTTTGTATTACCCTCTTCTAGTGTACTATTGCCATACTTTAAGCCAATGACTAAAATACCACCCGTTACTGCACCACAAGCCTCTCCGCAACGCATACCGCCACCAAATCCTGTTGCTATTCTATAAGCGTCCTCCTTCTTCATTCCATATTTCTCAGAGAAAACGCTCAGTACTGCCTGTGCACAATTATAGCCTTCATGAAACCTTTCTACTGCCTGTTCTGATAAACCACTCATTCGACTAATCCTCCCTTATGTTTTCATTTTTATACAATATACTTCATATATTGATAATCGTCAATGTATTATTTGCTTATTGATCAGTTTTTTCTATCCCTTTATCCGCTATCGTTCCTGCCAAAAAATATCCTGTAATAAAAATAACGATCAAAACAACTTCGCCTATTATATTATTAATCTCAAATTCTTGTCCTGAATAATATAAAATGAAATTGACTGTGTTCACTATAAAACCAGCAACAACCGGAACAGCCGTCAACAATAAAACCCCTTTTCTTTCAATTGGTTTTCTGCTCGCCCAAAGTAAAAGAAATGACCAGCCTAACATTAATGCAGCACTTTCTCCTGTTGCATATATTTCATCCAGAAACTCGTTTGCAGATTGTACTGTATTCACTATCTCTGGCATTTTTATATACCTAAGCACCGAAAGCTTAACTGCTGCCACTGCATCAATAATAATTCCTACCCAATAACATACCTGCAAAGCTATTCTTTTCCATTTCATGGTTTT
>CAZAAC010000123.1:0-2451 GCA_964483155.1 uncultured Lachnospiraceae bacterium
AGCCGATTGTCAGCGCCATCTTGAAATTCTCATTCTTTCTTCCAAACACTCCTGTAAACTGTCCAACGCTTACCCCTATAATACTTCCTAACAGACATACGAGTAAAAAGGGGAGAACCTGTGTTCCAACCGGTATGCGCAATACGAACCGTATATAAATATATAGAATTATAATTGAGGCAAAATGAACAATATAAGCAGCGAGCGTATCTGCAATGATGAGGAGTTTTCTGTTTGTCGGTGTTGTATGACGTCTTGCTCCGAGCGGCGAGAAATTAGCTTGTAATGATTGTGCGTTCTGCAGTCCGAGAAAACTTCCGTATAAACAGGCCATTGCTATGAGGGCATAAAAATATTGAAGCATTGGATCAGATTTTTCTCCGCCTAAACTGACGTTTTCAAGCAATACAGGATGCTCTTCAAGAAGGGAAAGTGTTTCCCCAATGTTTTCAGGAGAGAAAGAGGCAATATCAGTTATGAGGTATGATGTCTGCATGTATCGATTGACAAACTGCCTGATGATGCTTTGATTAATGTTCGATTTCATAAAGGTTACTGATATTTCATTATTGAGATTTATTATGCCGTCAATTTCCCCATTTTTCAGCATTGCCTCTGCAGCGTCCTTCCCCTCTGTCAGTATTGAGAACATAGGGTTGCCTTTAGAGAACTCAACACTTTTAAGAATTGAAATAAAGCTTTCATTTGCATCACTTTGCTGAATGATGTTTATTCCAACTGGAATTGTTTTGTAGTTTTCAAGAATAGCAGATGTACTGCCGAAAGCAAATTTAAAAAGTGTTGCAAGTAGTATTGGGAAAAGCATGGTCCAAAAAATAATGGATCGTTTCCTATAAAAACTCTTTAGTCTATAAAAAAATAAATGTAAAAACATAATGTCTCCTAAAAAAAGACAAAGAGAAAACTTGAGTTTTCGAATTATCTTCTTTATGTACTTTCGCAACGTAGAGCGAAAGTACAGTCTAATAAAAAGTTTGCAACGCAAACTTTAAATGATAAAAAATGGTGCCTTGAGAGACACTTTTTATCATAGTCTCATTGTTTAGTCGCGTAATTCTTTTCCCGTTATTTCCAAAAAAACATCATTTAGTGTCGGGAGTTCTGTGTATATTCTTCCAAAGACAATATCATTGGATTTCAGGAAATCAAGTACGTGTAAGAGGTTATGTTTACCTTTACTGCAGCGGAGTGTAATTTTCTCATTAGATGAATCTACCTTATATACATTAGGTAGTTTTTTAATAAGACTCAAAAGCTGTTCCGGGAAATCACTTGTTTCGATGTGAATTGTTTCTGTTGTTCGTATCATCGATTTCAATTCATCCTTTGTTCCCTCTGCAACAGTTCTTCCTTTATCTATAATTGCTATGCGTGTGCAGATTTGCTCTACTTCTTCCATATAGTGTGATGTATAAATAATTGTTGCCCCGTTTCTGTTTAATTCTTGTATGCCTTCGAGAATTTTATTTCTGCTTTGAGGATCAACTGCAACAGTCGGCTCATCCATGAATATGAGGCTGGGTTTATGGGCTATTCCGCATGCAATATTCAAGCGACGGAGAAGTCCTCCTGAAAGCTTTTTCGGATAAAACTTTTTAAATTCTTCGAGACCTACAAAGGAAATTGCTTCTTCGACCAGAATCTTTCTCTCTTTTTTATCTGATACATACAGACCGCAAAAATAATCAATATTTTCTAAAACGGTAAGTTCTTCGAAGACTGCCACATTCTGCATAACAACACCAATTTTCCTTTTGCTGTCATACGAATCGGGATTCATGGGCTTGCCGAATACTTCGATTTCGCCTTTATTATATGAAAGCAGAGAGAGAATGCAGTTGATGAGAGTTGTTTTTCCTGATCCGTTTGGACCCAATAAACCAAAGATTTCTCCTTGTTTTATAGAAAGATTCATATGATCCAGTGCAATAAGCTCTCCGTATCTTTTAACAAGGTTTTCTACCCTAATTACCATAGTAATTCTCCTTTTACCTTTACGTGTGTTATACTACCATTGACTCAGGGTGAAAAATAGTGATAGATGTCAAAATCGTATGTGACATTTGTCATATTTTTCTTACTTAATTACATGGAGAAATTTAAGTGGCTTCATTTATTGATAGAATACTTATTCTTGCAGTCTGCTTTTCTTATATGATAACAAAGGAGAGTACAAGTGCTGTTGTTATCAGCTTCTTAAGCGCTTTTTCTGTATGCTGTTTTTCGTACTATATAACAAATAAAAAAATTCCTTTGGCTCTGTGGTCTGTTTATTTTGCTGCATCTTTATTCTTTACACCGCTTTTATATTTCTTTCCTCTCGCTTCTTATGATTTTCCCAAAAAGAAATACATCATTCCCTTAATTGTGACTATAATTTATTTGTGCCATGTGTATATGGTGTTTGGGCCTTATCATTTTTTACTTCTG
>CAZAAC010000124.1:0-2320 GCA_964483155.1 uncultured Lachnospiraceae bacterium
GACTTTGAGAAAGCGCTCCAGCTTTAACAAAAAATAAATTTTAACGTTTGTCATTTATTAAATGATAAAAGGGGTGTAAAATCACATATGATTTTACACCCCTTTTTGTGAAGGCATTAATATAGTAATGCTTACATTGCAAGCACATTTGTCGCAATCTGAAAATAAATAATCAAGGATAAAGCATCCACAATAGTCGTAATAAATGGGCTTGCCATAACTGCCGGGTCAAAGCCTATCTTCTTAGCTAACATCGGAAGTGAACAGCCGACTATTTTTGCAATTAGCACTTCGATTGTTAATGTGGCGCATACTACAAATGCAATCGTTAAAGATACCCTGTCAAACACCATTAGCTTTAAAAAATTAGTTGCTGCCAGCGTGATGCCACACAATAATGCAACACGCACTTCCTTCCACATAATTGTGCCTAAATTTTTAAAATCAATTTCCTGTAAAGATAATGCTCTAATAATGGTAACACTTGATTGTCCTCCAGCATTTCCACCGGTATCCATCAGCATCGGTATAAATGCTGTCAATACTACATAGGTGCCCAATGCCTCTTCATAGTATACAATGATGCCTCCTGTTACCGTTGCAGAAATCATCAGTAATAGTAACCATGGAATACGATTTTTCCATATTTCAAAAATGCCCGTCTTCATATATGGTTTGTCAGAAGGCACGATAGCAGCCATCTTCTCAATATCTTCCGTAGCCTCTTCCTGCATAATGTCGACAACATCATCGACTGTAATAATACCAACCAATCGGTTCTCATTGTCCACAACCGGCATAGAAGTAAAGTCATACTTTTGAAAAATACGTGCTACTTCTTCCTGATCCATCATGGTATTCAGTGAAATGACGTTTTCATTCATAATACTACTGATTTTTTCTTCATTTCCACTTAATAACAAATAACGAAGTGATACCGTACCAAGTAGTTTTCGCTGTTTATCGAGTACATAACATATATTTATCGTTTCTTTATCGATTCCAGTCTTTCGTATTCTGCTTATCGCTTCCTCGACTGTCAGATTATCTTTTAAATCCACAAATTCAACCGTCATGATACTACCAGCAGAATCTTCAGGATAACGGAGAAGATGATTAATATCTCTGCGCGCCTCTGAGCTTGCATTCGCTAGTAGCCTCTTGACTACACTCGCTGGCATTTCTTCCATAAGATCTGTCGCATCATCCGCCATAAGATTATTTATGATAAGTGCTGCTTCACGCTCTGTCAATGCGGTTATAATCAGTTGCTCTGTTTCTATAGAAAGGTACGCAAAAACATCTGCCGCCATAGTCTTCGGCAAAATTCTGAATATTTTTATCAATTCTTCTTCGGGTAATTCTTCTAAGAGCGCCGCTACATCCGCTTCATTCATTTCGGATAGCTCCTGGCGCAAGAGTGTATACTGCTTGTTTTCAATCAGTTCTGTGATTCTCTCCATAGTAATTCTCCTTTTTGAGAGCGCAAAAGAAAGCCTCTGCGCTCAATGCAGTGGTTTATACGCGGACTTCGCCCAGGAACATCAGATAATGTACTACTCTTTATCTTCTTCATAAAACCACCACCTTTCGAATTACTACAATATTTTTCTATCTTAATATGATTTACTAATTTACTATAGCAAACCGCAAAACTTATGTCAACGAATTTTTCAAACAATTCATGCAATAAACCTACAGAAACACTTCCGTTTTCCCATCTATAATGGCATAATATATTTGATCAATATCTTCTATTTTTGCTTGTCCACCTGTTATCTCAATTAGTTCTGCTTTTGCCTTATCCATATCTAAATAGGGAATCAATGCTATCATACAGACATCCTCTGTATAATCTGTTGACAATACCGGATATTGATTTTTTCCCATTAAATATTGCACTTTTCCAATACCATTATAATCTGTCCTGATCTGAATCTGGAGTGCATATTTTTTTTCAATTACTTTACTATGGGCAATTCCTTCTTTCACAGCTTTTTGGTATGCACGTATGAGTCCGCCTGTTCCAAGCAAAGTGCCTCCAAAATATCTGGTTACAACTACTACAGTGTTACATAGCTTTTCTCCTATCAACACCTCCAGCATTGGTCTGCCTGCCGTTCCTCCCGGCTCCCCATCATCTGAACATCTGGAAAGCTCCGAATGCAATCCCAGCACAAATGCTGAGCAATTATGCGTTGCATCCCAGTATTTTTTTTTCATATCCTCAATAAATGCAACTGCCTCTTCTTCTGTATTAACATGTTTTACTGTAGCAATAAATTTGGATTTCTTTTCTATGATCTCGCCTGTGCCGCAG
>CAZAAC010000125.1:0-1224 GCA_964483155.1 uncultured Lachnospiraceae bacterium
CCCGGCCACCGCAGCGCCTGTGGCATCGGCCAGCACGAAGACGGCCGCGTCCTCGGTGTGCCGATCAAGCCGAGATCCTAACGCTACAGGCACGGCGGCACCGGCCGCGGCACCGGCCGGCAGGCAGAGCGCGACGACGTTCCACGCCGATTCAAAGTACGCACTTCCAGCCAGGGCCGCCCAGGCCACGGCGGCTTGGGCCAGCGGCAACAGGGGAGCGGCCACGCACCAAGCGAAGCTTTCGGCCGGCCAGTGTGCGGTTAACCGTTCGCCCAGCCGGTTGCCACAAAACAGGCCGCCCAGATAGAGCGCACTGCCTGCGCCGGCCAGCAAATACAGCGCATCGAAGCGCGATTGCAGCCGGTAGAGCACGGCCAGCGATACGACGAGTCCAAGTGCGCCGCAACCGGCCAGCCAGGTCGCCCACAAACGGCGCGGCGCGTGGTGGGTGCCGCCCAGTGCAACTGGAGCGGTCCACAGCATCACGAGCAGCAGCCCAATTAACCGGTTGCCCTGATGGTCGGTCAGCCAGGCCAGCGGGGCAGCCGGCGCGGATGCCGGATATTCGGTGCGCAGGGCATCGGCCAACCCCAGTGCCAGCATGTGCTCGGTACGGACGGTTTCCGGCAGCAGCACAGCGTGTGCGGGAGACAGTATCGGACAGGCTTCAGCCAATCGTTGAGCGCGCGGGGAGTCGAAAAGCAACGCTACCGCTTCAGTAGGGAAGAACGCCGTTTTTTTCAACATCGCAAAACGGGTCGGTGCGGTATCCGGGCCATATGTCAGGCCGGGGACCTGCGCGGCGATCCACCAGCCGCCAGCGCCTGCGGCCAGCACGCCACTTTCGGGCCAGATCTGGCGGATCGGGCGGACAATCGCATCCAGCAGTGCGGCGCGTTCCGGTGTCAGGTGCACGACATCACACGGCAACGCGAACAACGCGGCGCCGGTGCGGCGCGTGATGCGCCGCACGGCGCGGATGAATGCAGGATCATGCCAAGCCGCGCCTCCGAGGGAGGTCGCAGGGGGAAGCTGCACGATGACGAGGTCGAAGCTGCCATCCGGCTGTTCAGCTAAGAAACGGCGGGGCTGGACACCGGCCGGCTGGACGGCGCTTCGGATGCCGGCTGCGGCGACGGCCTCAAGCAGAAGCGAACCGTAGCGCGCATCGGGTGGACACCAGGTGAGGGCGAGATCGGGACGCAACGCTTCCAAGGCTAGAGC
>CAZAAC010000125.1:1234-2137 GCA_964483155.1 uncultured Lachnospiraceae bacterium
TCCATGGCGCGTTCGCCCTCCGGCAGGAGTTCGCTGACACCGCCCGAGGTGATGGCGTAGAAGGTGTCGCCGTGTGTGCCGTAAAGCGTGGTGCCCCCGCCGGTCTCGAAACGGCCGGGCGCGGTGTCGGCTTGCGGGAAGAAACGACGCCACTCGGCTGCGTCGCGCGGGTCTGGTACCGCGCCGGCTGACAGCAGGGCTGTCAGGAACGCGCCGCAGAGCGCCGAGCCTAAGGCTTCTGAGGCAAAGGCTTGGCCTGCCGGGAGGTTGAGGCGTTCTAGGGCCATACAGAACGCGGGCACGCCCCAGCCGATCGCGAAGCAGAACGGGAGATTGGCCAGCAGGCAGCCGAGTACCAGATGCAGCAGCGGGAAGGCTTGATAAGTGGGCAGTCCCAGCCAGGCGCGCAGGTCACCGATGACGGCATAGTGCCCCAGATAGAGGACCGCGCAAAGCAGGGGGGGCAGCCACACTCGATCGGCCAGAAGACGGATCAAGCGGCGGCCTGGCGTCGTGGCGGCGGCGGCCGCGCCCAGGCCGACGCCGAGCAGCCAAGATGAGAAGAAAAGGGCGACGCCCAGCTCTGTGGATTCAAAACGCCACAGGAAGCGCCGCAGCAGCAAAGTCTGCGACGCCAAGGTGACGGCGCCAAAGGTAGCCGCCGTCAGGCTGACAGTAAACCCGCGGAAACGTTTCATGTCCCGTCCGGTGGTGTCAGACGTTCTCAAAGGTCTGGCCCGGCAACGGCGCGACGACCTGCCGCACGCCGTGCTGACGAACCAGTTCGGTCATGGCGGTCACCTTTTCGGGCTCTCCGTGAACCGCAAAAACACGATTCAGTCGGGGCCCTTTGATGCCGTCGAGCCAGCGCATCAGCGCTGTGCGGTCCGCGTGGGCCGAGAG
>CAZAAC010000126.1:0-2098 GCA_964483155.1 uncultured Lachnospiraceae bacterium
ACATTCTCCATTCAAACCGTCCGGATAGCCCTTTCCATCATATCTCTCATGATGCGTTGCCGCTAATTCTATTGCTGTTTTAATAAAAGATGGCGGCGTCTCTGTAATAAGCTCATAGCTTAAAGCTTCTACCCCAAAGGTGGTATGTCGCTTCATGATTTCAAATTCATCATGATCAAGCTTTCCAGGTTTTAAAAGAATATTGTCTGGAATTCCAACTTTTCCAAGATCATGTAACGGTGATGTTTTAAACAATTCATCAATGTATTCTTTTGTCAGAACATCACAGTACTCCGGCATCAGGGATAAATGCTCACTAAACCTGCGCACCATAGATTGAATTCTTTTGCAATGATCACTGGATTCAATATTTCTTACTTCTAGCAAGCTAATCAGGGCATGTATTGTTATATCTCTTGTTAATATGAGTTCTTTTGTTCTTCCTAATACAATTTCTTCAAGCGCTTCTTTTTGCGCATTGATTTTTTCCTGCGACTGGCGAATATGGACATGCACCTCTATCCTTTTACGAAGGGATTCCAAATTCAAAGGCTTTCTAACATAATCTACTGCGCCTAAATCTAACCCTCTGATTTCATTTTCAGTCTCATCATAATTAGTAAGTATTATTACGGGAATCTCACATAAAACAGGATCTTTTCTCATTATTTCCAACACTTCGAATCCATTCATCCGTGGCATATTGATATCTAGTATCACTAATTCGATTTTTCGCTCATGTAATACATCCATCGCTTCTATTCCATCACAAGCTAAAAAAAATTCACAATCACTTAAAATATTGCTAATAATCAATCTGTCTATTGCAGAATCATCTACAATTAATAATCTTGCATTCATAAAGAGTCGCCTACCTTTCGCTGTTTAGTATAGTATTGCCTTGCGTTTCTATTGTTTGAAGAAAATCTTCTATAGACACCTGGTCTACCATCACCTGATGCAGTCCTGCCTCATAATATTCCTCTTTGACTTGCTGCCAGAGGGGAACTGGGACATCGATGCTCGGTGCATTAAAACCACTTAAAAATGTTACAAATTCCGGATAATCATCAAATACTTTGTCTTCATTCATATCGCGTCTCACGGGTAGTCTAAAAGGATAATAGGCATCATGCTCTGGACTATATTCCCCATTCATTATTTGTTCCTGCGCATCTTCTGATATGAGATAGCGTATAAAGTCGATAGCCGCCTCCTTTTTGTCTTCCTCAAGTGTCGTAGGGATTGCAACCATCATTGGCCCTACCTCTGAATATAAACCAATGTCATCTAGGGCAATAACCCCTGTTTCAAAAGCATCATTACTTTTCCAAATATCTGTTATCCCCCATGGCCCCTGAATTTCAAATGCAATCGCCTGATTTCTGAAAGCATCCATTACCTCTACCCCTGTATCAGTTTTCCAGCTAGGCTGTGCATGCGGACCTAATGTGTTTTTATAAAAGTCTAATGCCGCAATTGACTGTGGTGAATTGATTGCTACATTTGTTCCATCTTCGCTGACTAATGAACCTCCAAAGCCATAAATGAATTGATTGACCATCCATGAAATATCATTATGTTCCGCCCCAACAAGTCCTATGCCCATAGCATCTGTAGAGGCTTCTACTTTCTCACATGCCAAAACAAGCGCGTCTAGATCTGTTATTGTCTTAGGATCTACACCCGCTTTATCAAGTAACTCTTTATTATAAATAAGTCCCATCGTATGTCCTAGCCATGGAATCCCGTATACTTGCTCCTTTACCATTCCCAGCTTCCATAAATTCTCGTAAAAATAATCTTTTTCTACGGTAAAATCAGCCGTTAGATTTTCAAGCAGATTTTTATAGCCAAAGTATTGTACTGATCGATATGGTAACATATAAATATCAATTGACGTTCCAGGCAATATCTTTTCAATTGTCTCCAAATCTTCATCGCCGTCAACAACAGTAACCTGATAACCTGTTTGATTTGAATCATTATAGCCCTTCACAATTTTGTTTATGGCCTCTCCACGACCTGAATAAGCCTTCCATGTGATTCTGAAGTTTAAATTTTCTTTGACTTCTGTATCACTTGTTTCTTCGCTACA
>CAZAAC010000127.1:0-2006 GCA_964483155.1 uncultured Lachnospiraceae bacterium
GCCCTTTGTAAGTTTGAAAAGACTACCCTGAGAATTGATGAAATATTCCATCTTCTCGAGCTCTGAGCATTCTTTAAGTATGGCGAAATCAATAGGTGATGATAACCCTTCTAACTTTTCAAAATATATTTTCTCCCCATCCTGTTCCGCGCTAATTTGCATAATAGCAACAACCTGTTTAACGGGTGTAGATTCGTATCCGATAACCATATCACCTGCTTTAGCATCCAAAAAATTCTGGAATATACGTCGCTTATTACCATTGTCGTTATAAAGGGTATAATCTTGTACTTCACCAACTGGCATGCTAAGCATGCTCCATATTTTAGGATTAGCATTCAAGAACCAGTAATGGAGTCCTGATGCATCATTTCTCAAAAGTTCATCATTTGTAATATTGAAATAAGGCTTCAGAATGAAATCCTGAAACTGAGACAATTCACCTTCTGGAATAGAAATACAGGTTGAATTATCATTTGGTGTCCACCACTTTTTATCTCCAGTGTAAGCTGTTATATCACGCGACTCAGCAATTACTGTATAGCTACGTTCACACCAACCATCCTGCTTTTCTGGGTTTTCTTCAACTTCATCATTATCTATTCTACCTAACAATCTGATGCTATTGCCACGGCAAAGATAGAAGAAGTCTCCCTTCTTCATATTTGCAATGAATTCTTCACCCTGAGAAACCTTTGATTTTCCTTTAGCAGCAGTGTCCTTATGTACGACTATGACTCTGCGTTTATCAAAAGATACAGCTTCTGCATCGCTTATACAATCCTTACCATGGCTAATTTTCCAAAAATTTGGTGCGAGATTTGCATATAGTGTTACCTTTGATAAATCAATTCTTTTTAATGCTTCTACAAGTTCATCACGAAGTTTCCACACATATGAACCTTCCTCATCCTTTTTCGCACTTTTCCCTACATAAAGCACTGGCCATAATTTACTATTTTCTTCATCGCGAGGCATAACTGGGCAGCCTGTTTTCTGAACTACACGCTTTGCAAGAGCAGTAGAACCCGAATTATAGAAGTTCTTACTCTCACCATATTTGATGGAAAGCTGTGAACACGTTGCCTTTCCACCATACTCCAGCATACGTTTCATTATTTCAAGACTGCTCTCTGTAAATACTTCACTATCATTGAGAAGTGCTTCCCAATCATCTACAGTCAATGCTGGCGTATAATCCTTTGGCCACCATTCATCTGTTGTAGGTACATCAGCGTCTTTGTTGAAATATCTACTGATGAAAAATCCTACATCGATAGTTAACGTTCTCAGTTCAGGATCTGGATAGCAAGTTCCTGTAATCTGTGATACAAGTAAATTCTTCAGTTCATCATCCTGCTGTAATTCCGTACAAATCTCATTATAGAAAGAAAGGAAGTTACGAATATTATCTTCATAAGCACCCTTCTTAAAGATATAATCACTTTCCAATTCACTAGATACTACCTTTATTTCACTCAATTTGTAAATGTAATATTTATCCGGATAGCGTAACCACAGGTATGTGCAAATTGCATTTTCATACTGATAATGCTGAGAAGAAGCTCCATTTCCATATCTTTCAAGCAGACTGTTTGACTTTTGCTTAAAGCTGTCAATACGCTCATAAACATCTTTACTCTCATCAAAGAGCTCAATGAACATAGCACGTACTTCTTCCTGCGCTATTTCAGCAAACTTTTCAATTATTTTGGCCGGGAAGTTATTCACCGAAGCCAGGAGGTTTCCAGTCTGTGAAAGAGCCTTTTTTAGCATATTTGTAAAATCATCCGAATTAACATCCCAGTTCACCTGAAAGCATTTTACTGCTTCCCACTTATATTTTTCTTCTGGCCATTGTGTTTGCACAAAGCGTTTCTTATAATCAACCAGAGCTTCCTTTAATCGAAATTTGTCAAACATTGTCTTTCACCACCTTTACTTTGCATCACGCAGACTCTTATAGATTTCTCTAGAGAAGATACCTAATACCTGACGTTTCATTT
>CAZAAC010000128.1:0-1825 GCA_964483155.1 uncultured Lachnospiraceae bacterium
TTCTTTTCTTTCTTAGCCCTTCACTGCACCAGCTACCATTCCTTTGATAATCTCTTTGCTAAACACAAAATACATGATTACGATCGGGGACATGGTAAAGAGCATCGCTGACATAATCTTCGGATAATCGGATGCAAACTGTCCTTTGAACATTGTCATTGCTAGGGGTACTGTTTGCAGACGGACATCCTTAATCAGTACTAGTGCAAATGAAAATTCGTTCCAACATCCAAATGTCTGAATGATTGCTATCGTTACTAAGATGGGCTTTGCTATGGGCAGTATAATAGAAAACATCGTTCTCACAAATCCACTCCCATCAATGGCCGCCGCTTCCTCCAGTTCCGTCGGAATCCCCTTCATGTAACCCTCCATCAAGAAGATGGCAAGCGGTAATGCAAATGCTACATAGGGAATCGGAAGCGTGTACCAGTGATTTGATAGACCTGTTTTACTAAATACAACATAAATCGGCACTAACAAGGAATGCTGTGGTATCAACATACCCATCAAAAACAAATAATATACTACTCTGTTTCCAGGAAACTTACATCTGGATAAGATATAGCCTACTATGAAGCCAAACAATACAATGAAAAACAGAGAGAGCAATGTCGTTCTTGCACTGCTGAGCATAGATTCCCAGATGTGATAATCCGGATTATTTATGATTCTATCATAGTTTGAAAGTGTAGGCGAAATCGGTAACCCGATGATATCCGCATTAAACTGTCTTTTTAATTTCAACGAAGAGGAAAACATCCAGAATAACGGGAAAATACATGAGGCTGAAAATATAATCAGGATTGCATTTAATACTACACTGACCGAAATTACCTTTGCCTTTTCTCCTCCTGTCCTGCTACTCTTATAACTGCTTACGCCTTTAACACCTGTATCCATCTATTCCACCCCCGCATCTCTTGTATAAACCTTAATAACCTTCTGTACTACCAGAATAACTGTCAGTGAGGTTATAAAGATACCGACTGAAACTGCACTTCCATATCCCAAGTTCATTTCTTGAAAGGATACCTTATATCCATACATCGCCATAACCATAGAAGAATAGCCTGGACCACCTTCTGTCATCGTATAGATATGATCAAAGGCCTTCATATTTCCTGATACACAGAGTGTTACACATACTAACAGCGTGTTTTTAATTAATGGCAATACGATATAAATCGCACGCTGAAATGCATTTGCTCCATCCAGCTCTGCTACTTCAAAAATCTCCGCATCTACAGATGATACCGCAGATAAAATAATAACCATGTAATAGCCGATAAACTGCCAAATCAGGGGTAAGGCTATCAGAAACATAACGAGCTCCGTATTATTCAGCCATACCTGTGTTTTATCTTCTTTCCCAATAGTTTCGAGAAACCAATTCAAGATACCTCTTTTATTATCATAAATCATCTTCCAGATAAATCCCACACACACCGCTGATACAGTACTTGGGAAAAATCCAAATGTACGATGGATACTTTTCAACTTTACCAGACGTGAATTGATCATCAACACGAGTACAAATGCAATACCAATCTGTCCGATGATACACGCCAGTACTAAATAAATATTATGTCCGAATGATTGCCAGAATACATTGTCATGAACCAGTTGATTGAAATTCACCAAGCCATTGAATGTCTTTTGGGGACCGCCCTTCCACTCATAAAAACTATAGTACAATGCTGTGAGTAGCGGCACAAATACTGCAAATAAATACCAAATCATTGGTATCAGTAAAAACAGGAAAATTGTTTTACCCTTGGGTTTGATTGACTTAAGCATGTAACCTTATACCTCCTCCTAGTAT
>CAZAAC010000129.1:0-1747 GCA_964483155.1 uncultured Lachnospiraceae bacterium
TCTACCAACTGAGCTATCTGGGCAAACAACTTTTAATTATTAAAAATCCTTAATTCGAAATTTATTATAAGCAATACCTCTTTGTTTGACAAGTCTTTTTTTATAAATTGTCCTTGATTTTAGCATTTTAAAGTCTTTATTTTACAAGGACCTGATTCAAATAAGTATCCAAATACTGATATGACTGTGGTGCAATAATTTTTAAATACTCTGGGTCGCTTAAAAAATAAACAAAGCACTCACAGAACCATTCACTTGCATTTGTAACCTCCGCCGTATGATATAAGGTTTTCCCTTCTGCCGCATAGCAATTAAGCCATATTTCACTGCAATCAGCTCCACTCTTCGTATTTGCTAAAGCATGACCGCACTCATGAATTGTTGTCCTTGCCATTTCTTCTATTGTTTGGTTATTTGCAATTAAAATTACATACAATGGATAACCTGCTGATGCACCATACCAACTATTTGTTCCCCCACCTGTAATAAGTAACTCAATATCTTCATCTGTTACTTCTACACGATACCCTGCCGCTATGATAATTTCTCTGACCTTTTGTGGTAATTTTTTAAATCCTTCCTGCACAGAGTTTACCTGTTCATCCGTTACATTTCCAATTCTCACAAGACTATCACCTGATAAAAATGGGCCAGTCTCAGATGTGTCCTCTTGATAACCAGCTCTCTCATCCAACAATCTTTCGCGTTCGTCAAGTGCTCTTTCTCTTTCCTCAAGAGCTTTCTCTTTTTCTAAAAGTTCCTGTTCCCGTCTGCTAATTTCTTCTTCGCGTGTAAGAATATCCCCATTTGATACGGTATCGCTTTTTTTGAGAAAATTTTCGTTCTTTGGTATCGTTATTTTAATAGAGGCAGCCGCTTGAACATTGCTTCCACACAAAAATATTGATAGTATCAATACTATAACAATTCCTCTCTGAAGTACTTTTTTCATCTCACACCTCTTTATTTATAGCTTCTATTACCATTCTTACTTTGTTGTTTTAAGTTTAAGCAATATGCCAGAAGTTTCCTCCAATGTCAGCAATATTTTTCCGCCAACTACACTATACTCTTTTCTTTCGATTGAATACCCTGTTGCTGTTGTTGTAATTATACTTATCATCGTGCAGTCTCTCGGAATGCCAAGTTCCCATACTTTTAATTCCACTGTCCTATTCATATCGCTGATATTTATTACGACAACACTTTGCTCTGTCATAGTAAACCTACCATAAGCCAAGATATCCTTCTCTACTAAAAGACATTTCATCGAACCATTTCCCAATTCCTTATTTTTCTTTCGGATTCGAATTAATTCCTTATGATATGCTATCAATTCAAGATCTTCATGACCCCATGGATAAGTCCGCCTGTTATCTGGATCAGTAAATCCACATAATCCAGCTTCATCCCCATAATAAATAGTAGGTGCCCCAGACCAAGTAAATTGCATTAAAACTGCTTCTCTGAATATAGCTTTATTTATACCTGTATTTGCAGCCTCATGTCCTTTTTCTTTCACACGGCCTACAAGATGATTTGTACGCGTCAGAAACCTTGAGTGATCATGATTTGACAATTCATTCATGGATACCTGCATGGATGAAGCTGGAAATTCCGCATAATGTTTTAACATCATAGCCCAAAAACTGTCTGCATTTCCAATCATCTCTGGTCTATAATCATCACTATGCTTTTGCATACCTGTAAAAAACCATGTTACTGGTTCCATAAATGCATCATAGTT
>CAZAAC010000130.1:0-1721 GCA_964483155.1 uncultured Lachnospiraceae bacterium
CCCATGCATCTTGTTGAGATGACCTACGGTGAGGGCGTGTTCTACGACGAGGCCATAGAGATGCTTTATCCGTCGCTCGTCAGCGACGCCATCAAGGAGGCCGACCTTGAGACAGTCGACAGCCCCTACGATGTCGATATAAAGGAAATCGGTAAGGACAAGGGTATCACGCTCACCATGAAGGTCACCGTTAAGCCCGAAATCACCGTCACATCCTATAAAGGTCTTGAGGCGTGTAAGCACACCGCTGAGGTCACGGACGCCGAAGTCGACACCGAGATTGAGCGGCTTCGCGACCGTAACGCCACCATTTCAACTGTCGAGGACAGAGCGGCCAAGGAGGGTGATACGGCTATTATCGACTTTGAGGGCTTTGTTGACGACGTTGCCTTTGAGGGCGGCAAGGGCGAAAATCACAGCCTTGTTTTAGGCTCCGGCCACTTTATCCCAGGCTTCGAGGAGCAGGTCGCCGGCCACAACACCGGTGAGGAATTCGACGTCAATGTCACCTTCCCTGAGGAATACGCCGAGGAACTTGCCGGTAAGGCAGCCGTTTTCAAGGTTAAAATCAGCGAGATTAAAGAGAAGGTTCTCCCCGAGCTCGACGACGAGTTCGCCAAGGATGTCAGCGAGGATTCCGAGACGGTCGAAGCTCTCAAAAACAGCATCCGCGCCGAAAAGCTCAAGGCGAAGCAGGAAGACTCCTACGCCAATTTTGAAAACGAGCTGCTCATGAAGCTGGCCGAAAAAGTCGAGGGCGAAATTCCGCAGTGCATGTTCGACCAGAAAGCTTCTGAAAACAAGGATAGCTTTGCCCGTCGGCTGAGCCAGCAGGGCATCGATGTCAACACCTATTTTTCCTACCTCGGCATCGACAGCGCACAGTACGACGCAGATATGCTCGCGCAGGCGCAGCAGCAGGTCAAGGTACGGCTTGCGCTCGAAAAAATCGCGGCGCTTGAGGGAATCGAAGCGACGGCGGAGGATCTTGAAGCGGAATACGCGAAGCTGGCCGAGAATTACAAGGTAGCAGTCGAGAGCGTCAGGAGCTTCTTTGCCGAAGAAAACATCAAGGCCGATATTCTTTGCGAAAAGGCCATCAAGGTCGTTGTGGACAACGCTGTCGTCTGCGAGCACTCCCACAGCCACGAGGACGAGGAAGTCACTGTTGAATAATCAAGGAACATTTATACAATAATAGTCAATATGCCTAAAAACAACATTTCCGACAGGAGGTTATTATCATGGCGCTTGTGCCGTATGTTATCGAACAAACCGACAGGGGCGAACGCTCCTACGACATTTTTTCTCGCCTTTTAAACGATCGTATCATCGTCCTTTCCGACGAGGTCAACGACGCGACGGCAAGCCTCGTTGTGGCTCAGCTCCTCTACCTTGAGGGTCAGGACGCCGACAAGGACATCAGCCTATATATAAACAGCCCCGGCGGTTCTGTTACAGCCGGTTTCGCCATCTACGACACAATGCAGTATGTCAAGTGCGACGTGTCGACCATCTGTATGGGCATGGCGGCGTCAATGGGCGCGTTCCTGCTTTCCTCCGGTGCGAAGGGCAAACGTTTTGCCCTGCCAAACAGCGAAATTCTCATTCATCAGCCGCTCGGCGGCGCGCAGGGGCAGGCGACGGAAATTAAAATCGTCGCCGACCATATCATCAAGACGCGGGAAAAGCTCAACAGAATTCTTTCCGCTAATACCGGC
>CAZAAC010000131.1:0-1602 GCA_964483155.1 uncultured Lachnospiraceae bacterium
TTATAGTTGTGGGGTATGTACATATGTATGTCCTGTTGGTGCAATTTCGCAGGAGGTGATGTAGCATGACATATAGTTATCTATTATGTGGGGTAGGTGGTCAGGGAACAGTACTTGCGTCAAGACTGATCGCAGCAGTTGCCATGGCACAGGGAAAAGGAGCCAGGACAGCAGAAACAATCGGTATGGCACAAAGAGGTGGATGTGTTGTTAGTCATGTGCGCATTGGAGAAGCAATTCACTCATCACTGATACCAAAAGGAAAAGCTGATGTTATCATTGGCTTCGAACCGGCAGAGACCGCCAGAAATTTTGAATACTTGAATGAAGATGGGATAATAGTAGTAAATATAAATCCAATTACACCAGTGACGGCATCACTAAGTGATACTGTATACAAAGCTGAAAATATGCTGTTATTCTTACAAGAACAGTCAAAAAATGTAGTGATGGTGGATGGCAATGCTATCTGTAGGGCATGTGGCTCTGCAAAAGTATTAAATATTGCGTTGCTTGGAGCTGCAATAGCTACGGGAAAAATGAAAATGACAGTGGAAGAGATGAAACGGGAAATTATGGATCGTGTACCAAAGAAATTTCATGAAATGAATTTTAAAGCACTTGAAATGGGAGCTGAAGTGCTATCTAAAAAATAAAGGAGAGACAGAAATGGCAGATAGAAATGAATTAATAAATGCGTTATATCAATCGTTCACAGGAAAAGATGCAACAAAAGATGATAGTGATAGCTGCAGTATTTATAATGCAAGCACAGGTACACTGTATTGCAAATTTGATGATAAAGAGTTGACAAAGCAACAGATTGATCATGCAGTCAAGTATATGGAAGATACCTATATTGTATTAAATGCAAATCCATTAATGGTAGAGAAAGCTGCTTATTATAGGATAGCGTTAGAGGCAATTAGACTTATGATAGCATAATCATAATTGGAAAGGCTAAAATATAACCGTGAAATGAGGGTATGAGGATGAAAATGACGCAGGCGCAAATTGATATGCTGCAGGTGCAGTTGCAAAAAATCATGAAGCACAGTGCATTCTATCAGGAAAAATTTAAAGGAATTGATGTCACGAGCATCAAAACACAAGAGGACTTTGAAAAACTTCCCTTTACATGGAAAGGGGATTTGCGCGAAGCATATCCGCTTGGGCTTATGGCCGTTCCAGAAAAAGAGATTGTTAGAATTCATTCTTCATCAGGTACAACAGGAACACCGGTTATTATTCCTTATACTGCAAAAGATGTAGATGATTGGGCCATTATGTTTGCACGCTGTTATGAGACGGCAGGTATTACGAACATGGATAGAATTCAAATCACACCGGGTTATGGTCTTTGGACGGCGGGAATTGGTTTTCAGAATGGAGCGGAAAAATTAGGTGCAATGGTGATTCCTATGGGACCTGGTAATACTGACAAGCAATTGCGCATGATGATTGATATGAAATCAACAGTACTTTGTGCGACGTCTTCCTATGCTCTCTTACTTGCAGAAGAGATTGCAAAGCGAGGCATCGGCAACCAGATTCATCTTAAGAAAGGGGTTATCGGTTCCGAGCGTTGGGGAGATAAAATGC
>CAZAAC010000132.1:0-1275 GCA_964483155.1 uncultured Lachnospiraceae bacterium
CATGCACCCCATGGGGCGAACATAGCGGATGCCGATCGAATGGAATGGACCTGCAGCGCTGTCCCGGTTGGGAATCCACGATTGGAGGAAGCTTCCTGGAAGCTCGGCCTTGATCGCGAAGAAGCGAATGTCGAGAATGTCGACTGGCGTCCCGACGAGCCTGCCTCCGGCGGCGACGATGGCCTTCCGTGCTTCTTCGAGGGAGCGTCGTCGATCGGCTTCGTGCTCGCGATACCAGAACTCGATCTCGAAGACGTGGCGTCCTTCCGGATTCTCGGACAACTCCTGTTGCCAGCGTTGGATGATCCCGAATTCGCCGAGCCGATCTGCGAGCGACCACGGACGGATTTCGTCAAGATGAGAGAATATGGTCGCCCATAACTTCTGACCTTTCCCGAAAGGCTCGCCACGCTTCCATGCTTTCCAAAGCCGCAGAAGCTCGGCCAGGGCCGACTGGTTGGTAAACGAAACCAGTAGCTGTCCTTTGACCGTCTGTGTGGGTTGCTCCGGATCTTGAAAGTCTTCCGTGGGATCCAGGTCGTCCAAGTCTGCTTCGGCGAGCCACTCCATGCCTGGCACGTTGCGGATCGCAGTCTGGAATTCCAGAGCTGTCCGCTTCGTCTGGAGGACCAAAATCGATTCCGGTCCGAATCCATCGGCGCTCTGAGATGCTTCCATGCTCTGGTTCGCGAGAACTCGTGACAGTTCCGCGAATCGCTCATCCAGGCGCTCGATCTGGCGTTCCCTAGATGGAAAACCACCACCATTCCCACCACCTGAAAAGCCCGGAGCCTTGGCTTCAGGCGGTTTCACGAGTCGTGCTTGGGGAAAGAACAACAGTGGGAATTGTTCGGCGGGCACGGGAACCCTTCTATTTCAGCGTGAACTTCTCCTGCCAGGTGGCGATGGCGTTCTGGGCAAGCGCATCGATGGACGTCTGCTCGAAGCCGAGGATGTGCTTGCGCAGGATGTCCAGGCAGAACTGCTCCAGCTCGGCGTAGCTTGCGGGGCCGAGTTTCTGGAGGAACGCGGCGCTGGTCTTGGGGGCCTTGTGGCCACGTCGTTCGAAGAAGGTCTTGATGTATACGCCGCGTTGCGGGACGGTGGGCGTGGGAAGTTCCAGGCGCAGATCGAAGCGACGCCAGACAGCGCGATCGAGCAGCTCGGGATGGTTCGTGGCCGTGATGGTCACGATCTGGCTGGGGAGCCGGTCGATCTGCAACAGCAGGGTGCTCACCACGCGCTTGATTTCACCGGTCTCGTGGGAGTCGCCGC
>CAZAAC010000132.1:1285-1526 GCA_964483155.1 uncultured Lachnospiraceae bacterium
AACTCGTCAAAGAAGAGAATGCAGTGGTGGGAGCGGACTTGGTCGAAGAGCTCCTGGAGCTTGCCCGAGGTCTCGCCCAGGTAGCTCGTGATCAGGTTCTCGTAGCGCACCACGTACAAAGGCACCATCAGCTTTTCGGCCAGGGCTTCAGCGTAGGTGGTCTTGCCGTTGCCGGGTGCACCGGCCAGGAGGATCTTGTGCCGGGGCTCGAGACCGTGCGAGCGAAGCAGATCCCGCCGAT